>PMVV01000346.1 GCA_003166475.1 Bryobacterales bacterium
TCGAACCGTCACCTTGAATTTGGATTGCCCACTCTTAGTCCCGGACTCGCTACACCCCTCTGACCGCCGGCACGCAAAAACTCATCCAGCGCGACCCCTCAAACCAACCCCGACGTGTGCCTTGCTGTCGTGGTAAACATACTCATTCCGAGCCATGCAAAGACCTAGAATGTCAACCCCACTTTCGACTACCAAAGCCGAAAGTGCTTCCACGCGATCACTTAAGCTGAATTGCCTTAACTTCCAACATCGGCGATAACAGGCATGTGAAGTCTACTGTATCCATGTCCGGGTGCGAGGACTTGTACACCACCGTTCCGTTAGGAACAACGACATCGTACTGCTTTGCCCTCACGCCTCCGATGACCATACCTGCAAAATATCGAACGCGCCCCTTTGCTTCGGCAGGATTGACTTCCGCTGGTGGATATGATCCGATATGATCGTAGCCAGGATGCTTCAACTTGAGCATGACAGCATCGAAACAGCTCTTCTGCGCTATCGATGCGCCTGCCTGAGACGCGAACAATGAATGGTTCGGCTCATCCATCAATCGCCAGCGCCCCCCGTTGCTCCCTTGGACCGAAAATGTAATCGGCCCGTATTTCCCATTCGACAGAACTGTACACTCCACCAACTCCGGAGGTGCTCCTGGCATTTTGGCGACCACAAAAACAACCGGCCCGCCGCGATAATTCGGCGGCCGAAACCGCCCTACAAATTCTTTATTAATCTCGAATGGGAGAAAGCGTACAGCGTTGGAATGAAAGTGCGCACTGGTTCTCTCCATACAAAGTTTTTCTCTTTCTGGATCGTTGCCGATTGAACTATTCGGGACCATCTCGCCCACTGCGGGGCCGACGGACAACCACAAGCCGCAAATGCTGAATAGCCAGCGCATAAGCACAGTTTACACCAATTTGACAACTGCCCCGCTCTGGCGCATTATGGAAGCAAGATGAAACCAGCCCCGGCAGTACCCGGCGACACGGAAGCGGAGCGGATGAAGAACGCGCTCCGCATGATGTTCAGCGTACCGAAGGAAGCGTACCTCAGGGAGGAGGCGCGGCTGAAGCGGGCGCGCGACAGGAAGCGGGCAAGGAAACAGACCCCTTGACTATGCTAAATATGTCATCAGAGATGGATCAGGCACCACAGGATTTGGACTGGGTAACAGCGCGGGCGGAATGCACGATCCGATCTATGTTCAAGCGGCTACGTCGTGAAATCGAAGTTGATGTAACGATGCGGAACAAGCAGCTAAATCAATCCCAAAAGGCCAGCGGTGCCAACTTCTCGGTGAAAGATGAGGACGATGAAGCATTCGCGGTCCTTGATGACGGTCTTGGCCGTTCCGTTAGTTTCATGATTATCGGGTCTGGCATCAAGGCTATTGCGGTAGGCCAAGTAGCCATCGAAGCTACAATCGGGATGAACGATAGCGGACGTTGCATGCTGCGAGTGCCTAAAGGCGACAACTCCGGTAAAATAACCGGACACTGCGAAATCGAAACATGGCAGTTCCGAAAGAAGACGCTGGAGAGCCTGTTCTTCCCTAACGCCTCCCTGGTAGGCTAAAACTGCGTTTCCGGCCTGTCACGCCACCCCAAGTCTAGCGCCCTCCGCTTGGTTTGTCAAATATATATTTACCCTTGCCACCGTTGCCTGCGTAAGCTCGTCCCTTTGATTGCTGAAGGGTGTGCCGTCGAAGGCGGCGTTGGACTGTCCTGCTGCATTCCACGCATTCGAGAAGGCTTGCTGAATGGCCAGAAGGTTCACCCGAAAGCCCGCCAGGACCTGGAAGACCACGGCCAGATCGGCGGAAGAGAGCTTGGCGGGAGCTAGGTTGGCACGCTGGCGAGCCAACTCGTGAGGCGTGGCGTTCGCCGGCTCCGACATCAGTTGAAAAAACATCCGGTACGCGACGGTATCCGGAATCAATTGAGGGGTTACGGAGCCGTCAACGCCGCCGGGGAGCGTCTGCTTGCCGCCCGTCGATTTGACGACGGCGTGGTGATGTCCGGCACCGTTTGTGCCCGGCGGCTGCTGCGCTGGCGCGCCTCTCGCGAGAATTAGTGCGCAGAGCAGGAGCGCAGGATTAACCGCTTTTCTGTTTCGAGTAGGCGAGAATGGCATCGAGTCTTGAGTAAGTGTAGGCGGAAAGGATACTGTTGTCAAGAGAAAACTTACGAGAAAAATTACGAGAAGTCATTTATTGTTTGGAATTACGGGAAATTATTGGCGAGTGCTGAAAAACCTGCTGCGCCCTATCAGGGTTGTGATTAGTATTGGCTAGGCCGTCAAAAGTTGGGGGCCCCAAAACTTCGTCGGTCAGGCTGGCTTCGGATTGAGTCTTGAAGCCGGGAGTGACGTCGAGGAAATAGCGGTCGTGGGAGACCAGCACGAAGGCGTGCGGGTAGGCCGCCAGATAGCCTTCCAGCCAGTTGCGGGCTTCCAGATCGAGGTGATTGGTGGGCTCGTCGAGCAGCAGCAGGTTGGGCTTTTCGAGCAGCAGCTTGGCCAGGGCGATGCGCATCTGCCAGCCGCCGGAGAACTCTTCGGTGCGCTTGGTCCATTGGCGCTGGGGAAAGCCGAGGCCGGAGAGCACCATGCCGACCTGGGCCTCGATGGCGAAGCCGTCGCGCGCGCGGAATTCGCCTTCGGCGCGATGGAAGCGGTCGGCGACCTGGGCGTACTCGGGGCTGGCGGGGTCGAGTTCGGAGAGCTTGTGGGCGAGGGTTTCCTGTTCCTGTTCGAGGGCCAGCAGGTCGGCGAAGACGGTCATACATTCGGCGAAGACGGTGCGGCCGGAAAGCGAGAGCCCTTCCTGCGGGAGGTAGCCGACGCTGGCGCCCTTCATGGTGGTGATGCTGCCGGCGTCGAGCGAGTCCATGCCGGCCAGGATTTTGAGGAGCGTGGATTTGCCGGTGCCGTTGGCGCCCACGATGCCGGCGCGCTCGTTGGGGGTGACCAGCCAGTCCAGGTTCTCGAAGAGTGTTTTGGGGCCGAAGCGTTTGGCGGCCCCGGTGAGTTGGATCATTTGGGCTTGGGGGGTGGTTAAAGGTTCATTGTAACGGGATGGCGTGGGCGGCGGGTTGATAAGGGCCGCCGATGAACGCGGATGAACGCCGATAGAACGGCGGGTTGAGGGGCTGAGGTGTGGGTCGAAAGCTGAGTGCTTGGGGCGGAAGAGCACTGGGCGCGGTTGTGCAGGATTGTGCATCGGGGGCGTGAAAGTTTTTTTTGAACAACCGAAGCCAATTTCGGATAAGATGTTTGGAATCATTTGGTTGGCGTCTGTTTTCGGAGGGGCGATGGACCGGGACGGTTGGCTGAGCCGTTGGGATTCGGTCAATGTTCTGGTGGTGACGGTGGACGTGACCGGTGTCATGTTGGATCGCGCAACATCCGGGTGCGGGAATCCGGCAGGGATTACGCTTCGATATTCGGTTGAAAAAAACGTTTCTGTGTTGCATTCCGTTGCATCGTGTTGCGGGGCGCGCACTTGGACGCCATGTTCTAACCATCTGATATGACGATAGCACGGCGACGGCGAGAGGCGACGGGATCAAGTGAATGTGTTTGTTTGTTTTCATGGAGATGGCGGTGTCGGCCGGCCTGTGACCGAAAACCGGCCAATC
>PMVV01000084.1 GCA_003166475.1 Bryobacterales bacterium
GCCAGGACCGATCCGGTGGAGGGGGAAATGGACAGCCAAGCGCCGCCGGAAGTGGTCATCACCGACGAGGCCCAGTTCAGCGTACCCTGGCCGCCGTTCGACAGCACAAACGTCTGGGTGGTGGCCGTGGAGCCGGTGGCCGCCAGGGTGAAGATCACATAGGTGGACGACAGGGCTATCGCCGGGCTGACCCCAGGCTGCACCTGGCGAACGCGGCGGTTGCCACTGTCGGCGATGTACAGGTTGTTTCCGGAATCCAGCGCCAGGCCGGACACCCCAGCAACCGATGCGGCCGTGGCGGGTCCGCCATCGCCCGAGAACCCCCACCCGCCGTTGCCGGCGTAAGGGCCGATAGTGCCGTTGGCGGTCACCTCCCGCACGGTGGCGTTTGCTCCAATGTAAAAATTCCCCGCCGCGTCCACCACCACCGACCACGGGGGGTCCAGACCCGCCGACGTGGCGGGCCCGCCGTTGCCGGATGCGCTGGTCTGAGCGTTGCCCGCCACCGTGTCGATGGTGGCTCCGGCCGGGTCGACTTTTCTCACCCGGTTGTTGTTGGTGTCGGCGATATACAGGCTCCCGTCGGGACCCGTCCTGATGCTTTCGATGGAACTGCCTAACTGCGCGCTGAGCGGCGGCCCGCCATCTCCGCTGAATCCGACCGTGGTTCCGCCGCCGGCCCAGGTGTGGATCTTCCCGTCGGTGGTCACCCGGCGTATGGCGACGGGCGCAGGGGATTTGTTGGTCTGCACCAGGTCGGTGAAGTATACATTTCCCGACGCATCCACCGCGACACTGACCGGGTAATAAAGAGTAGCGGCCGTAGCCGGGCCGCCGTCTCCGCCCGTCCCGGTTCCGGCGTAGCAGCAAGCGCCGGTGCCGGCGAACGTCGTAATGGTTCCCGTGGCCGCATCCACGCGGCGAATCCTGTTATTGCCGGCGTCGGCGATGTACAAGTTTCCGCTGCGGTCTACGGCTACGTCGTTGGGCGTGCTCAGAACCGCCGCCGTAGCCGGGCCGTTATCGCCCCCGTAGCCCGTTTGGCCGGTTCCCGCCACGGTGGCGATGGTGCCGGCCGGAGTCACTTTGCGGACCCGTTGCTCGCTGCGGTCGGCAATATACAGGTTGCCCGNNGAGGCATCCAGGGCGACCGCGACCGGATTGCTGAACCTGGCGGCTGTGGCCGCGGAGCCGTCGCCGCTAAAGCCGGCCACGCCGGTTCCGGCGATGGTGGCGATCACGCCGCTGGAGTTGACGTAGCGGATGCGCTCGTTTCCCGAATCGGCGATATACAGGTTTCCGGAGGCATCCACTGCGACGCCGGTTGGCCCCGCCAGCTTCGCCTTGGTGGCCTGACCGTTGTCGCCGCCGTATCCATACTGACCGTTCCCGGCTACCGTGGTGATGATCCCGCTGGTGGAGATCCGGCGGATTGCCCAGTTATTGGTGTCGGCGATATACAAGTTACCGGAGGCATCGATCGCGATGCTGCTGGGAAGGTTGAAGGTCGCTTGGGCCGCTGGTCCGCCATCGCCGGAATAACCAGTGGTGCTGCTGCCCGCGATGGTCGAGATGATTCCGCTGCTCGCGTTGACCATCCGGATACGCTGGTTGCCACGATCCACGATATATAGGTTGCCGGACTTGTCCACCGCTACCCCCTGCGGGTTTGCGAGCAGGGCTTGCGTGGCCAGCCCTCCATCACCCGAAAAGCCGCCTTGACCACCGTCGCCGGCCACCGTGCTGATAATCCCGTTGGTGTCCACCTTCCGGACATTACTGTTGAACACATCCACAATATAGAGATTGCCCGACGAATCGAAGGCCAAACCCGCCGGATATGACAGCGAAGCGCCGACCGCAAGTCCGCCATCGCCTCCGCCACTGGTCAGGCCGTTGCCGGCGAAGACCGAGATAACGCCCGTGCCGGCGGCAACCTTGAGAACCATGGAAAGTCCGCTGGCGGCAATGTAGACGTTTCCCTGGGCGTCGACGGCCATGTTGTTCGGTCCCACCAGGTGGGCGGCGGTCGCGGCCTTGCCGCCGTCCGCAAATATCGCGTCGTTCCCGGCGTAGGTATCGATGGTGCCCTGGGCCAGCATGACGCCCGACAAAACCAGGGCGCATGACAGCAATCTGGTCAATGTCACGTTCGCGATCCTCATACATTCTCCATTCGTTGTCTGTGGCCGCCCGGCGCATCGAGCGGCCCTTTATTTAGGCGCCCTATTGTACCGGAATCGTGACGGTGGCGCTGGTACGGCCCCCTTGCGACAGCACCAGCGGCGCCTGCGGATTCGCCGCGATGCCGCTGGGAACCGTCGCGTTCACTTGATAAAGGCCCGTGAATCCAGGGCTCAGACCGGCAAAGAACACTGAAGCGTTGACGCCGCCGATGGTGGCCGTTACCGTATCGTTCGCATACGAGAGCGGCGAAGGCGGGACCGGAAATCCCGCTATCGCACGCGGCGTCACGTCCCCCAAACCCGTGCAGTAGATCACCACGGCGTCCCCGGCGGTGGCCGCATTGCCGCCGCCCGCTTCGGCCTGCGATCCATCCGGATGCACGATTACCACGATCCCGATGCCTGCGCCGGTTTCCGACTGCGAAAACACGCCCGGCTGGGATGAAACCATGCCGACCGGTTGCGGCGCCGAGATGGCGTTGTTGCGGATCACCACGATGGGCACGCTGGTGTCTACCACCAGATCGAACGGCAGCATGGCGTTAATCTGAGTGGAGACCACCGCCAGAAGAGGAACCGTCTCTGCCCCGATCATGGCCCACGTTCCGTCGAGTTCGTTGGGCAGCGGGAATCCCTGGGCTGCCAGCACGCCCGCCGCATCGGTGAAACCCGTGCCAAAAATGGAGACGATGCTTCCGGGCGCAACGGGCGTTTGCAAGCTGAAGCTGGCGGCGTTCAGCACGCCACCGGCCGCCACCTGCGGCGGAGCCTCGCCGGGCGTCTGGACGGTCACTCTCACCGTGACCAGTTGGACCGGGCTCGCGGCACTTGGCGAAGTGACCTGAATCAGGCCATAGTAATCGCCAGCCGTCAAACCAGAGGGGTTGGCGGTGACGGTCACCGTGGTTCCGGGCTGCCCGGCCAGGATCGATCCGGTGGAGGGCGAAATGGACAGCCATGCGCCGCCGGAAGTGGTCATCACCGACGAGGCCCAGTTCAGGGTCCCTTGGCCGCCGTTCGACAGCACAAACGTCTGCGTGGTTGACGTAGAGCCGGTGGCCGCCAGCGTGAAGGTCACATAAGTGGACGACAAGGCGATCACCGGGCTGACCCCAGGCTGCACCTGGCGGACTCGGCGGTTGCCACTGTCGGCGATATACAGGTTGTTTCCGGAATCCAACGCCATGCCGGACGCCCCCGCGAGCGTTGCGGCCGTGGCGGGTCCGCCATCGCCCGAGAACCCCCACCCGCCGTTGCCGGCGTAAGGGCCGATGATGCCGCTACGCGAGACCTCCCGCACGCCGCCGCCCGCTCCGATGTAAAGGTCCCCCGCCGCGTCCACCGCGACCGACCAGGGTGAGGCCAAGCCCGCCGCTGTGGCGGCGCCTCCGTTGCCCGAAATGCTGGTCTGACCGTTGCCGGCTACCGTGTTGATGGTGGCGCCGGCCGGATCTACCTTCCTCACCCGGTAGTTGTTGGTGTCCGCGATATACAAACTTCCGTCGGGACCCGTCCTGATGCTTTCGATGGAACTGCCGAACTGAGCGTTGAGCGGCGGCCCGCCGTCTCCGCTGAATCCGACGCTGGTTCCGCCGCCGGCCCAGGTGTGGATCTTCCCGTCGGTAGTCACCCGGCGTATGGCGGTGGGCGCGAGGTTTGTGCTGGTCTGCACGAAGTCGGTGAAATATACGTTTCCAGACGCATCAACCGCTACACTGAGCGGGTTGTTAAGGGCGGCGGTCGTGGCCAGGCCACCGTCTCCGCCCGTCCCGGTTCCGGCGTAGGGGGCGCCGCTGCCGCCGCCGGCGAACGTCGTAATCGTTCCCGTGGCCGCATCCACGCGGCGAATCCTGGCATTGCCCTGGTCGGCGATGTACACGTTTCCGGCAGAGTCTAGCGCTACGTCGTTGGGCGTGCTCAGAACCGCCGCTGTGCCCGGGCCGTTATCGCCCCCGTAGCCCGTCTGGCCGGTTCCCGCCACAGTGGTGATGGTACCCGACGGAGTCACTTTACGGACGCGTTGCTCGCTGCGGTCGGCGATGTACAGGTTGCCGACGGAGTCCACCGCTACACCCCAGGGTTCTACACGCGCCTCGGTGGATGGTCCGCCGTCGCCGACCGAGTTCGTGGTTCCGGCGAACGTGGTGACGGTGCCGCCCAGAGCAAACCGGCGAATGCGGTTGTTGTCCGAGTCGGCCACATAAACGTTGCTGGAGGCATCCAGGGCGACCCCGATCGGATTGCTCAACATGGCGGCCGTGGCTGCGGAGCCGTCGCCGCTAAAGCCGGCCGTGCCGGTTCCAGCGATGGTGGCGATCACGCCACTGGTGTTGACGTACCGGATGCGCTCGTTTCCCGTATCGGCGATATACAGGTCTCCGGAAGCACCCACCGCCACGCCTCGTGGCGTCAATAGTAGAGCCTTGGTGGCCTGACCGTTGTCCCCGCCGTATCCCGCCTGACTGTTCCCCGCGACCGTGCCGATAATCCCGCTGGTGTTGATCTTGCGGATGACGTGGTTGTATGTGTCGGCGATGTACAGGTTGCCGGATAGATCGATCGCGATGCCAGTGGGAAGTTTGAAAGTGGCTTGGGTCGCTGGTCCGCCATCGCCGGAATAACCCACGGTGCTGCTGCCCGCGATGGTCGAGACGATCCCGGTGCTCGCGGTGACCATGCGGATACGATTGTTGCCATTGTCCGCGATGTAGAGGTTGCCGGATTTGTCCACCGCGATCCCCCAGGGGCCTGCGAGCAGGGCCTTGGTGGCCAGTCCTCCATCACCCGAAAAGCCGCCTTGACCACCGTCGCCGGCCACCGTGGTGATAATTCCGTTGGTATCCACCTTCCGAACATTACTGGCGTACACGTCCGCGATATAGAGATTGCCCGACGAATCGAAGGCCAAACCCGCCGGATATGACAGCGAAGCGCCGACGGCAAGTCCGCCATCGCCTCCGCTGCCGCTCAGGCCGTTGCCGGCGAAGACGGAGACGACACCGTTGGTCGCAACCTTGAGAACCATGGAAAGTCCGCTGGCGGAAATGTAGACGTTTCCCTGGGCGTCGACGGCCATGTTGTTCGGTCCCACCAGGTGGGCGGCGGTCGCGGCCTTGCCGCCGTCCGCAAATATCGCGTCGTTTCCGGCGTAGGTATCGATGGTGCCTTGGGCCAGCACGACACCCGAGAAAACCAGGGCGCACGGCAACAATCTGGTCAATGTCACGTTCGCGATTCGCATGCATTCTCCGTTTATTGTCCGCGGCCAACCCGGTCGATCGGCGGGCCCGTCCGGGGGGTTCATTTAATACGGCGCAGAATCGCGTAAAAACCCGACAAGAGGATCTGTTTAGCGGTTGGCGCCGGAGCGCCGTGCAACAAAAAAAGGCGGGCGCCGGTGAGGGCGCCCGCCTGCAAGTGCCGGAAAGGAAGTGGTGTTTAGTGGCTGCCGGTGTAGGTCATGTAGCCGAGGTCCAGCGCGTCCGGCGAGTCCGGAGCGGCCCACAGTCCCTTGAGCAGTTGCTTCCGGCTGGTCTTCAACAGGGACTTCAGATCCACGCCGCATTCGAAGCGCATGTGGTTCATGGCGCCCATGCTGTTGTAGGACGCGGCCGAGGACAACGAGATCCCGAAGGAACCCGCCGCGCCGGCATCGCCCGTCGAGACCGGAGCCGATACGGCGGCTAGCGGTGAGCCGAACTGGTCCATCGGCCGGAATCCAGGCGTGCCAGTTGCCGCCATCCCGAACGAAACCGGCCGGGCAACCGGCGCTGCCACCGGCCGCGCAACCGGCGTGCGCGCCATGCTCAACGCCGGAGCGAGTGCCGGAAGGGGCGCCATCCTCTGGCCAAATACCCCGAGGCCGTAGCGGCCCTTTACGGAAACGCTGGAGCCGTGGCGCACTGGCGCAGGGATCAGCCGCGACACCAGGGTGTTGGAAGCCGGGTTGGAAATCGTAAGCGCACCGCTCACCACCGTCAGCACCACGCCGCCGGGATGGTAGGCGATGGTGAAATGCTCGGTGCCGTTGATCGCCAGGCCGTTTACCGTGGTGAAGGTGTCAGTCACCGACGAGGCCGTCAGAATGGTGAAGGTCTGGCCCACCGTGGGCGTGAAGCTTCCCAAGGCGATGTTCAGCGTGCCGCCCAGCGTGGCGCTTCCGGTCACTTTGAGAACATCGTATTTGGTGCCCGCGGTGGCCCCGTTAATCTGAATGTCCAGCGCCCCCGTGGAGTTTTGCGTATAAGTATCGGCCACGGTGAGTTTGCCGGTGACGCTTGCCGAATCGCCGGGGGTCAGGATGCTGGCATCCACCACGTTGTAGCCTACCGTGCCCGTGCCGTCGAAAGTGCCGCCGTTAACCGTCAGCGTGCCGAGCGTGGTCGAGGTCAAGGTACCGTTCACCATCGCCGTGCCGCCGTTTTGGTTGAAGTTAAAGGAACTGCCGCCCACGGTAAACGTGGTGCCCGTGGAGACGGTGAACGTGCCCAAGTTGGTGAAAGTGCCGCCGTTGGTGGTCAGCGATGCCGCGGAAGCCAGCTTGAAGACGCCCGTCGAGGCGTTGTTGTTGAAGCCGGCCAGGATGTTGTTGCTGCCGAAGTCGAGCATTTGTCCCGTGCCGTTCAGCGTGATGTTGGCGGCGTTGGTGGCAATGGTGGTGCCGCTCGCGCCGAACTGCAGCGTGCCGGTGAGATTGTAAATACCGCCCGTCAGCGTATTGTTGACGGAGGAGAAATTCGTCAGCGCGCCTCCGGCCGACGTGCCGATCACCATGGTGTCGCCGGCGCCCACTTCGAGAGTGCCTGTGTTGCTCAGACCCGCCGAGGTCGGCAGAATGATGAGCGGGGCCGCTTGGTTGGCGAACAGCAGGCCCGCGTTGGTGATGCCCAGATTCGAGATGGTGCCCGAACCTTTGATGGTGCTGCTGTTCTTGAACGTAGGCAGGGTGCCCACTCCGGTGATGAAGCCATTGGTCAGGGTGAGCGATCCCGCGCCGCTCAGAGTGGTGGCGGATCCCTTCAGATCCAGCGTACCGTTCACCGCGATGGTGCCGGTGTTGGTATCGGTGGTAGCCGTGGTCAGGGTCAGGGTCGCCCCGGTATCCACCGTGATGGTGCCCGCGTTGGTCGTGTATCCCACGGTGGCGGTGTCGGAGGTATCGTTATTGGCGCCAATGGTCACGTTCGCGCTGGCATTATTGGTCAGCTTGCCGGTTATGGTGATCGCATTCGCGGCGCCGCCTGCGTTGGAGCCGTTGGTCGAAAGCGTGCCGGCATTGGTGAGGCCACCGGTAACGGTGAGTTTGCCGCCGCTCTCCGCGTCCAGTGTTCCGGAGTTGGTGAGGACGCCGCCGGACGCGATGGTCATGGTGCCGCTGTCCAGGGCGATGGAGCCGGTGTTGGAATCGGCGCCGGTAGCGGTCAGCTTCAGCGTCGCGCCTTTGTCTACCGTGACTGTGCCCGCATTGGACAGCAGGCCCACGCTGGCCGTGTCGGCGGTGTCGTTGTGGGCGCCGATGGTGACGCTGTCGCTGGCGTTATTGGTCAGTGTACCGGTCACGGTGATGGTATTGGCGCCGCCGCCCAGGTTGGAGTTATTAGTGGTCAGCGTGCCGCTATTGGTCAGGTTGCCGGTGACTGTGAGCTTGCCCTTCTGCTCCAGATCCAGGGTGCCGGAGTTGGTGAGGGAGCCGGCTTGCACGTCCAGTGTGCCACCGTTCACCGCGATGGCGTTGGAGTTGGTATCCGCGCCATTCGACGTCAGGTTGAGAGTGGCGCCTTTGTCGACGGTGACCGTGCCGGCGTTGGTGAGTACACCCACGCTGGCCGTGTCGGTAGTGTCGTTGTGGGCGCCGATGGTCATGGTTGCGCCGCTGTCGTTGAAGAGCGTGCCGGTGATCGTGATTTTGTTGGCGCTGCCGCCCAGATTGGCATTGTTGGTGGTAAGTGCGCCGTCGTTGGTAAAGCTGTTGTTGACCGTGAGCGTGCCCGCCTGCTCCAGGTCGATGGTGCCTGTGCTGTCGGCGCCCCCCTGCATGATCAGTGTCCCGCCGTTCACCGCGATGGCGCCGAAGTTGCTGCTGGCGGCATGCGCATTGCTCAGGTTGAGAGTGGCGCCTTTGTCGACCGTCACCGTGCCCGAGTTGGTGAGCAGACCAATGCTGGCCGTGTCGGCGGTGTCGTTGTTGGCGCCGATGGTCACGCTTGCGCTGCTGTTATTGACCAGTTCGCCGGTCACCGTAATCGTGTTGGCGGGGCCGCCCAGATTGGCGTTGTTGGTGGTAATGGCGCCGCTGTTGGTTATGCTGCCGGTAATATCGAGCTTGCCGCCCTTTTCCAGGTCGATAGTAGTGGAGTTGGTAAAGGAACCGGCCTGCATGTCCAACGTCCCGCCGCTCAAGGTGATGGCGCCGTTATTGGTATCCGTGCCAGCCGAGGTGAGATTCAGCGATGCTCCGGTGCCCACCGTGACGGTGCCGGAATTAGCCAGCAGGCCCACGTTGGCCACGTCGCTGGTGTCGTTATTGACGCCGATAGTTACGGTGTCGGTGGCGTTATTGGTCAGGGTGCCGGTCACCGTGAGGGTGTTGGCGCCGCCTTGCAGGTTTTGATTGTTGGTCGAAACCGTGCCGCTGTTGGTCAGGTTGCCGGAGACCGTGAGCGAACTGGCCTGTTCCAGGTCCATGGTTCCGGAGTTGGTGAATGCGCCGGCCGTGGTGTAACTGCCCCCGGCTGCCACGGTGAAGATTCCGCCGCCGGCGTTGGTGTTGAAGCCGGTAAGCAGATTATTGCCGCCCAGATCGAGGAGCTTCGCGCTGGTTCCGGCCAATGTCAGATTCGCGTCATTGGTGACCAGGTGGCTGCCGCTGGTCCCGAACTGCAGCGTGCCCCCGACATAGTAAGTCCCGCCGGTCAACTGGGTGCCGGAGAAATTGCTCAAAGCGCCCGCGACCTTGAACGTGTCGCCGCCGCCGATGATGAGCGCGCCGTTATTTGTGAAGTTGCCGCCGCCCGCGCCGCTGGTGGTGAAGCTGCGTCCCGCGCCAAGCTGGAACACGCCGCCCGCGGCATTGGTGGCGAAGTTGGCCAGCGCATTGGCGCTGGTGTTGCTGATAATCTGCGAACTGGCGCCGGTCAGGATGATATCGGCCGCGTTGGTGACGATGTTGGCGCTGTCGAATTGGAAGGTGCCGCCGTTCACATTGTAAGTGCCGCCGGTGAGAGTGCCGGTGCCGCTGTTGAAGTTGTTGAACGGACCGCTGGTGATGTCGAGCGTACTGCCGGTGTTCACCTGGAAGGTTCCGTTGTTGGTGACGCCGCTCGAATTCGCAACGATGAACAGCTCGTCGGGCTGATTGGCGAGCACGGTTCCGCCGGCGTTGTTCACTAATCCCAGATTGCCGTTGCCGATGTGGCCCGATCCCTCGATGGTGTTGCCGTTGTTGGTCAGCACCTCCGTGCCGGCGGCGCCGTAGATGTAGTTGTTCGGACTGTTCGACAGGACGAGGGTTCCGCTCCCGTTTAGGGTGGTGTTGCCGTCGATGTAGAGGTAAGTGTTGTTGCCGCCGCCATTCACCTGGATGGAACCGTTATTGGTGACCGTTCCCTGCAACTCGGCGCTATTGCTGTTCGGGAGCGCGATCGTCCCGTTGTTGGTGACCCCGTTCAGGATCGCATTCCCATAGAACGACATGGAACTGGCGTTGACGCCGGTTCCCAACGTGTTCAGCGTTCCGCCCGTGATGACGGCGCCGCTGTCGATCACCACGTTGCCGCCGGCGCTGGCTCCGGTCCCCGCCAGCCCCTCGATCAGGCCGCCGGTGTTAGCCACCGCGCTCTCAATGACCAGCGTGCCGCCGCTGGAAGCCTCAAAGATGCCTGCGTTGGTGGCTCCTGGGGCAGCCGAGTCGAGAACCAGCGAGTTCCCATGTGCTGAAGTGGCGTCCACCACGCCCGCCGCTTGGTTGGTGAAAATCAGGTTGCCGTTGCCGAGATTTCCAGAGCCGGAGATGGTGTTGTTAACGTTGGTCAGCGAACTGCCGCCGGCGGCCGCTTGCATATAGTTGTTGTTGCTGTCGGACAAGGTGAGCGTACCGCCGCCCGTCAACGTAACTGCTCCGCTCGGGTAAAGAAAAGTGTTGTTGCCGCCCGCGTTGAGTTGCAGCGCACCGGTGTTGGCGATGGTCCCGACCAGAGTCGTGTTGTTGCTATTGGGGACCTGCAAGGTTCCGGCGTTGGTCACGCCGTTGAGCGTCGTGCCGTTGAGGGAGGTAAACAAACCTGCGCCGTTCAGCGTGCCTCCCGCCACCGTCACGCCACCTTCCAGGGTGACATTCGAGCCGCTGGCCGCCGTAATGGCGCCAGCCCCGCTATTGGTAAACGTGCCCCCGTACAGAATGAGCGATCCGCCGCCAGTGGCCTCCAGGAGTCCGGTGTTGGTCATCGTGCCGTCCGGCTGAATATACAGCACGTTCGTGCTCGCGGATTTGGTGGCGTCGATGGTACTCTGATTGACGAGGACCAGGTTGCCGTTGCCGATATCGCCCCCGGGGCCCGAGATAGGCTGCGCGATGGTGAGCTGGTTTCCGGCGGTGGCGGCCTGAATGTAATTGTTGGGGCTATCGGAGAATGTAACCGTGCCGCCGCCCTGGAGGGTAACCGTGGGGCTGCCCACATACAAATAGGTGGGGTTGCCGCCGGCTTGCAGTTCCAACGTGCCCGTGTTATCGATCGTGCCCTTAATGGTGAGGTTATTGTTGTTCGGGATTTCCAGAGTCCCCGCGCTGGTGACGGTGTGCGTGGAGCCGTCGAGTTCCGCGCCGCTGGAGGATACGAATGTTCCAGGGCCATTCAGCGTGCCGCCTACGATGTCCACGCTGGCTTGGAGATCGACGGTTGAGCCGCTGCCAGCCGTAATCGTGCCACTGGTATTCGTAAAGGTGCCCCCATATAGCACGAGGGTCCCGCCGCCGGTGGCTTCCAGCGTCCCATTGTTGGTAAAAGTCGCGTCCGGCTGAACATACAGCACGTTCCCGTGCGCCGAGGCCGTGGCGTCGATGGTCGCATTATTTATCAGGACCAGGTTCCCGTTGCCGATATCGCCCCCGGGCCCCGAGATAGTCTGGCCGATGGTGAGCTGATTTCCGCTGGTGGCGGCCGCAATATAGTTGTTGGGGCTGTCCGACAGCGTGACGGTGCCACTGCCCTGGAGTATCGCGGTGGCGCTGTTCACAGACAGTTCGGTGTTGTTGCCGCCGGCGTT
Organism: Bryobacterales bacterium; assembly: GCA_003166475.1. Taxonomy (GTDB): domain Bacteria; phylum Acidobacteriota; class Terriglobia; order Bryobacterales; family Bryobacteraceae; genus Bog-159. The sequence goes on from PMVV01000084.1 coordinate 11,448, forward strand.
CAGAGACAGCGTGCCGGTGTTGTTCACCGTGCCGGTCATGTAGAGAGTGTTGGCGTTCGGGACTTGCAGATTCCCGGCGTTAGTGATGGTGTTGGTTGAACCGTTTAGCTCCGAGCCGCCCTCAGCCAATACCACTCCGGTGCCCGCGGTGGTAAGGGTTCCTCCGCTAACGGTCGCGCCGCTCAGGAGCACTGTCCCGCCGTTAAGCGCCTCAATAGTGCCGTTGGTGGTGCCGTTCGTGTTGGTGATGGTATTGGTCAACTCCAGCGTGCCGCCGCTGCTGGCTTCCATCAGGCCCAGGTTGGTGGCGCCTGCGGCGCCGGTCTGAATCAGCAGGGTATTATGGCCGCTGGACGAAGTGGCATCCACGATGCCCGCTGCATCGTTGGTAAACGCCATGCTGTTGTCGCCGATGTCGCCCGAACCGGAAATGGTGTTGTTTACATTAGTCATCGAATTGCCGGAGCCAAGCAGGTAGTTGTTTGGGCTGTCGGACAGCGTAATCGCACCGCCGCCGGTGAGCGTCACCGCGCCGCTGGCAATCAGTTCCGTAAAGTTGCCGCCGGCGTTTAGCTGAATGGTCCCCGTGTTGGTGATGGCGCCTACCAGCGTGGTGTCTTGGGCGTTGGGCAATTGATACGTGCCCTGGTTGGTAACGCCGTTGAGCGTAGGGTTGCCGGAAGCCGCAATTACACCGCCGCTGGCCGTGTTCAGCGTGCCGCCGTTGATGGTTGGGTTTAGCAGCGTCACCACGGAGTTGGTTCCGGAAGCCAGAATCGTGCCGCCTGCATTGGTGTAGGTGTCGCCGTCGAGGATCAGATTGGCGCCGGCGGTGGCCTCCAGTGTGCCGGTGTTGGTGGTTCCGGTACTCGTCTCGATGGTGAGCGCCGTGGCCTGATTGGCATCGATGGCCCCCTGGTTGAGCAAGCCCATCTGGTTAGCGCCAATATTACCGGACCCCTGGATTAAATTGTTGACGTTGGTCAGAACGTCCGTGCCCACGGCGCCGTAGATCCGATTGTTGGGGCTATTGTCGAGCGTCACCGTGCCGCCGCCGGTAAGCGTGACACTAGCGCCGCCCAAAATCAGGTTTGTATTGTTACCGCCCGCGTTCAGTTGGATAATGGCGGTGCTGGTATTGGTGATGATGCCCTCAATGGTCGTGTTTTGGCTGTTGGGCACCTGATACGTGCCCTTGTTGGTGACGCCGTTGAGCGTGGGGTTGCCCAAAGCCGCAATCACGCCGCCGCTCGCCGTGTTCAGCGTGCCGCCATTGATGGTGGGGTTTTCCAACGTCACCGCGGAGTTGGTTCCGGAAGCCAGAATCGTGCCGCCGGCGTTGGTGTAGGTATCGCCATCCAGGATCAGGTTGGCGCCGGCGGTTGCCTCCAGTGTGCCGGTGTTGGTCGTTCCGCTAGTCGTCTGGATGGTGAGCGCCGTGGCCTGATTGGCATCGATGGTCGCCTGGTTAATCAGGCCCATCTGTCCAGCGCCAATCTGGCCGGACCCCTGGATCAGGTTGTTGGCGTTAGTCAGGACATCGGTGCCCACGGCGCCGTAAATCCGATTGTTGACGCTATTGCTGAGCGTCACCGTGCCGCCGCCGGTGAGCGTGACATTCCCGCCGATGATCAGGTTAGTGAGGTTGCCGCCGGCGCTGAGGGTGATGCCGCCGGAACCCGTGCTGTTTGAGTTGGTGATGGTGGTCCCCGTAATCGTCAGCGATTGGCTGTTTTGGAAATTCAAGAGGTTGGCGCTGCCTATGGTGAGATTGCCGATGGTATCGGTCACGTTCAGTTGGACCAAGCCCCCGGAATTGGTAATGACCGCGTTGTTGAGGGACCCCGGCATACTGCCCAGGGACCAGGTGGTCGCATTCCAGTTGCCGGCGCCGCCATTCCAAAGGTCGTCGGTGAACACCAGAGGCCGCGCAAAGGGCTGGAAGCCGAAGGCATGCACGACGAGACTTTTTCCCGAAATCATCCGGCGGATGGCCTTTTGCCCGAGATCGACGGGTGGTTTGGCAGCCCGCTCCAGCGGCGCTTGCGCAAAAAGGCCGGCCAGGCCGGTGCAGGCAATCAGGCAGGCAAACAAAAGCCTGCATACATATGAAATACCTTTGTTATCGCGACGGTTCATGGTCACTGTGGCGTTTCTCCTCTGGATGGGAAGGCGTAAAGAAAGTGGCGATACTGTTACGCTTCCCGACAGCGTTTTTCCTCAGGGTGACGAATTACACCCTGCTGGGCCAGTATACACCCCGCTGCATAAATTAAAAAGCAAATTTTTCAAGTTTGTAAGAGCGATTCAGTCCTAACAGTACGTGACATTCGTACCGGTACCGAATAGCCTAGTCACACCGGCTTAGGGGTTTTCCCTATGCAGCGAAAAGCGACATGGTCCCATCTAAGTGCCTGGCCGGTTCAGTCCGCTGAGTATCTCAATTCCAGACAGTCTTCTGCATTTAGTACACACACCCCGGCGCCCGTCCCCTGAGCCTCCGCAGGCGCAGTGCAAATGGGGAAGATACCGGTGTGGGTCACGCGCTTTCTTTGGCCCCAGCCGTGCCGTTGGCTGATTGGCACGCATGCAGCCGTCCAAGCCCTCTCGCCTTCTCCGGTGGCTCCCTTCCATGACGGACGCCGCCTTCGCGATGCCGCTGGTCTTCCTGTTCTGCGGGATGCAGGGCGCGCACACGCTGTTGGGGGATGGCGACACCGGCTGGCATTTGCGCACCGGCGAATGGATCCTGGCGCATGGGCGGGTGCCGGACCGCGATATCTTCTCCTTTACCCGCTCCGGACAACCGTGGTTTGCGTGGGAGTGGCTGTGGGACGTGGTGTTCGGCTGGCTGCATGTGCATGCCGGCATGGCCGCGGTGGTGCTGGCCAGCAGCCTGGTGCTGGCGCTCACTTTCGCCTTGCTGTTCCGCATGGCGCGCCGGTCGAGCGACGCGCTGGTGGCGCTGGCCCTGACGCTGGCAGCCGCGGCCGGGTCGGCGGGACACTGGCTGGCGCGTCCGCACCTGTTCACCATGCTGTTCACGGTGATCTTCTATTCCATGCTGGATCGCAGCGGCGCGGACACCGGGCGCGAGTCCGGCGTTCCACGGCGGTTGTGGCTGCTGCCGCCGCTGATGGTGGTGTGGACCAATCTGCATGGCGGTTTCTTTGTCGGCATCCTATTGATCGCGGCCTACGCGGCTGGGCAGTTCGGCGTGCTGCTCGGCGAAACCGGCGCCGGCGGCCGCCGCCAGGCGCTGCGGCGCGGGCGCGGTTATCTGCTGGTGGCCGCCGCTTGCGGCGCCGCGACCTTCGTCAATCCATACGGCTACCGGTTGCACGCGCACATCTTCGCCTACCTGGCCGACGGGTTCTATCGCGGCAACATCATGGAATTCCAGTCGCTGAACTTTCAGAGCGGGCAAGCGCGCTATTTCGAGATCCTGCTGGCGGCTGGCGCGGCTGCGGCCTTCGTGCGGCTGCGCCGGGGGCGGCTGGTCTGGCCGCTGCTCTTTGCCGTATGGGCGCATCTGGCGCTCTACTCGGCCCGCAACGTGGAGATCTTCGTGCTGCTGGCGGCCCCGCCCGCGGCTGAAATGGTGTCGGAAGGCTTGCGGAGATTGCCGGGCCTGCGCCTGGCCGGGTGGCTGCGGCGCGGGCTGGAGGGTCTGGCGTTCTTTACGCAGGAATGGAACGCCTGCGACGGCGGGCCGCGCTGGCACGCTTCGAGCGCCGTCGCGATGCTGGCGCTGGCGGCGCTGCTTTACGCTCCGCGATCGCCTGCCGCCTGCCGCGCCGCTTACGATCCCAAAACCTTTCCCGTGGCCGCCGCGGGCCAACTGGAGAAGGCCGGCCTGTTCGGCGGCGTCTTCACCGAGGATCTCTGGGGCGGGTACCTCATCTACCGCGAGTATCCCCGCGGCCGCGTTTTCATCGACGGCCGCAGCGATTTTTACGGCCCGGAGTTCGCCGGCAAATACATAAAGGCCATGGGCGCGCAGGCAGGTTGGGAGGGCTATCTGAAACGCTACGGCGTAGAGACCGTCCTGTTGCCGCCGGATGCGCCGTTGGCCGGCGCGCTGCGCCAATGCGGCGCCTGGCATCTGATCTACGACGATGGCGTGGCCCTGATCTTTCGCTCGGCGCGGGCCGCGCCATTGCCGTTCGAGCAAGCTTTCGCCAATTCCTCTGGCGGCGGAATTCAGTGCGTGACGATGCCTCGTAAGGACCATCGACTATGACTGCGTTTTGGCCACAATCCCGGACTGGCGAACAGGGGTAAGACTTGCTCGAAGGCACCCTCATGCCGGCTTCGGCGGCGCCACGGGATCCTACTAGACCGGCGTCTGCCCCTATTGCTTCGCCACCCTCCGGCCGATATAAAAAGTGAACTGCACCGGGGCGGTTTGAGTGGCCCGGAGAAGAGGATCGAGGCCGGGGATCCCGAGAGAGGATACGGCCCGTGAGCGAAGCATGAATCAAAGACTGATTTCCGTTCTGGCTTTTGCTTTTATCGTTTCCGCCGGCGCGAGCCTGTTGCTGTACCGGCTCTTGTCCGGCCGCGTGACGACGCAGGCGGCGCCCAAATCCAGCAAACTGATTCTGGCGGGGCGCGACTTGGCGCCGGGCACCCTCATCCGGGACGCGGATCTCCGCCTGGGAGATTGGACCGGCAGCCTGCCCGAAGGCGCCATCCAAAAGAAAGAGGACATCGTCGGGCGCGGCGTGATTTCTCCCATCTTCGGCGGCGAACCCATGGTGGAGAGCCGGTTGGCCCCCAAGGGCGGCGGCGCCGGCCTGGCGGCCCTGATCCCCAGAGGCATGCGCGCGGTGGCCATACGGGTGAATGAAATTGTAGGGGTGGCGGGCTTTGCGGTGCCCGGCATGCGGGTGGATGTGCTGGTATCCGGCAGCCCGCCGGGCGCGGCCGCACAGGGCGGCGTCACCAAGACCCTGCTGCAAAACGTGCAAGTGCTCTCGGCCGGCCAGAACTTCCAGAAAGACGCCGAAGGCAAACCCGTCTCCGTAGCGGTGGTCAACCTGTTGGTCACGCCGCAGCAGGCGGAAATGTTGAGTTTGGCCAGCACCCAGACGAGCATTCAACTGGTGCTGCGCAATCCGCTGGACACCGACATCGCCAAAACCAACGGCAGCGCGGTGGCACAATTGTTCAATTCGGGCGCAGCGCTCCCGCCGGCCGAAAAACCCGCCGCCTCCATCCGCCCTACGCCTCCACCCGCGGCATTAGCTCCGCCTCCCAAGCCGCGCGTGGTCGAGGTGATCAATGGGATCAAGCGGACCGAAACGCAATTCGAACCGCGTGGGGAGGTCAAGCCATGACCCGCCACGGTTGTTGGCTGGTGGCGTCCCTGCTGGCGGTGGCCCTGCCCGCGGTGTGCGCCAACGATGGAACCCCGGTGGACCTGGCGGTCACCGTGGGCAAGTCGATCGTCCTGGATACGGCGGCCGATCTGCGGCGCGTGGCGGTGGCCAACGGCGACCTCGCCGAAGCCCTGGCGGTAAATCCGCGGGAAGTTTTGATCAACGGCAAGGCGCCGGGAGAGACCTCCGTGATTCTGTGGCAGCAGGATGGCGCGCGCACCATGTACAACTTGGCCGTGCGCCCGAACATGGCCCGCATCGAAGCCGTCCAGGGGCAGCTCCAGCGGGGACTCGAAGGCCAGGACGTGAGCCTCGAATTCGAGAACGATACGGTTTTTCTGCGGGGCACGGTGAAAGATCTTTCCAGCGCCGAGCGCGCCTCCGGCATGGCGGCCACGCTGGGCAAAGTAGTGAACCTGTTGCGCGTCGAGGTGCCCCCGGCGGAACCCCAGATCCTGCTTCGCGTGCGCTTCGCCGATGTGGATCGCTCCGTGGCCACCTCGTTCGGCGTCAACCTGTTGAGCACTGGAGCGGCCAACACGGTGGGGCAAATCACCACCGGGCAGTTCGGACCGGCGGTCCCCACGATCCAGGGCAATGTCGCGCAGTTCACGCTCTCGGACGCGCTCAACATCTTCCTGTTCCGGCGCGATCTCAATCTGGGCGCCCTGGTCCAGGCGCTGGAGGCCAAAAACCTGCTGCAAATGCTGGCCGAGCCGAATGTACTGGCCACCAATGGCAAGCCGGCCAGCTTCGTGGCCGGCGGCGAGTTTCCGTTTCCCGTGGTGCAAGGCGGCGCCACCTCGGGCGCGGTCACCATTCAGTTCCGGGAATACGGCGTGCGCATCAACTTTCTGCCGGTGGTGACGCCGCGCGGAACCATCCGCCTGCAAGTGGCCCCCGAGGTCAGTTCGCTGGACTACTCCAACGCGCTGAGTTTCGAAGGCTTCACCATCCCGGCATTGGCCACCCGAAAGGTGCAGACGCAAGTGGAGCTGGAGAGCGGTCAGAGCTTCGTGATCGCGGGGCTGCTAAACAACACCATTACCCAGAGCCTCAACAAGATTCCCGGGATCGGCGACATTCCCTTGCTGGGCAAGCTCTTCCAAAGCCGTACGCGCACGCGCAGCAACTCGGAATTGATGATCCTCATCACGCCGGAGTTGGTGCGGCCGATTCCGGGCGGAGCGGCGCTTCCCGCCGTAGGCATGCCCGAAGTATTTCTTCCGGGCACCGCCACGGCCGCCCCCCGGACGCCCGGCTCCGAGGTCACCGGAGCGATTCCGTCGCCGCCGGTGAAGAAAGACATCCCGCTCGAAGAGATGCTGGAGATCGAGAAACAGAAGACGGCTATGCAGGCGTCGCCGCAGGCCAGTCCGGCGGCGGGGACCGCACCCGGAGGAATACGGTAATGGCGTCCCTGGTCGTCGAACAAGATACGTCCAAAGCCCCCGCGGCGCCGACCACCATGGGGGTGGCGATCCGGGCGCCCGAATTATGGGAACCCGTGCAGGAAGCGCTGCGCGGTCTGGCGGCGCGCGTGGTCATGGAACAGCGCGACCTTCGGAACTGGCCCTCGCTGATCGAAAAACTGGAATTTCTGCGGCCGGAAGTCGTGCTGCTGGACATCACCGGGCTGCCCCTGCCGCTCGAAGAAGCCGTGCGCGGGGTACGCGCCGCCCTGCCCGATTGCATGCTGGTGGCGCTCGACACCACGGCGCAACCGGAAACGATTCTGGCCGCCATGCGCGCCGGCGCGAACGAGTTTCTGTACCCGCCGCTGGGCGACAATCTCCGCAAGGCGGTGGAGCGCCGGGCCGACATCCGTCCCGCGCGGCGGGAAAACAACCGCCCGCCGGGCAAGGTCTTCGGATTCCTCTCGGCAAAAGGAGGCAGCGGCGCCACCACCATTGCCTGCCATTTGGCGGCCGAACTGGGGCGCGTCAGCGCGCAGCGGGCCGAGCATACTTTGCTGGTCGATCTGGACTTGCAATCGGGAATTGTAGGCTTCCTGATGAAGGTCAAATCGTCTTACTCGGTCCTGGACGCGCTGCAGAATCTGCACCGGCTGGATGTGAGTTACTGGAACGCTCTGGTATCGGCCGGGTGGCCTGGGTTGGAGATTATCGCGGCGCCCTCCGGCTATCTTCCCAAGGATCCCGTTTCCGGAGAATCTCTTGCGAAAGTCGTCGCTTTCGTGCGGGCGCACTACGCCTGGACCGTGGTCGACCTGGGCAGCACGCTGAATCTGGCCACCATCGCGGTGCTCGACGAGATCGACGAGATCTTCCTGGTCACCACCTTGGAAGTGCCCTCGCTGCACCAGGCCAAGCAGGCGGTCCAGACGCTGATCAACGCCGGTTTTGGAAGCCGGCTGCGCGTGATCCTGAACCGCACGCCGCAGCGGCCGGATGTCACCGCCGAGGAGTTGGAGCGCATTCTGGGCGCGCCCATTGACACCATGCTGCCCAACGACTATTACGCGCTCTACGACGCTTTTTGCAAAGGCAAGCTGCTGCCGCCCGGCAGCCATCTGAGCCGCCAAATGTCGAGCTTTGCCATGCGCCTGGCGGGCGCGCCGGTGGAGAAGGGCAAGCGCCGGTTCGGTCTGTTCGGATAAAAGGAGCGATGCGATGGGCAACGGATGGCATGTCGCGCCGCAGGCAACGGCGGAAACGGGATGGGTGGCGCGGCTTTTCCAAAGCGAATCGGCCACGCCGGAATACCAGCAACTGAAATTCGCGCTGCACCGCCAGTTGCTGGACCGCCTCAACCTGGAAGCGCTGTCCTCCATCCCGGGCGAGCGCGCGCGCCTGGAGATCCGCACGGCGCTGGTCCGGCTGGTGGATCAGGAAAAGACTCCGCTCAGCCGGACGGAGAAGGACCGCGTCATCGAAGAAGTGCTCGACGAAGTCTTCGGGCTGGGGCCGCTGGAGCCTCTGCTGCAGGATTCCACCATCTCCGACATCCTGGTGACCACACCCTACCTGGTATACGTGGAGCGGGCCGGCAAATTGTACCGCACGCCCGTGCAGTTCAAGGACAACGCCCACCTGCTTCGCATTATCGAAAAAATAGTGGCGCAGGTCGGCCGGCGGGTGGATGAATCCACGCCCCTGGTGGACGCGCGGCTGCCGGATGGATCGCGCGTGAATGCCGCCATTCCCCCGGTGGCGGTGGATGGCCCGCTGCTGTCGATCCGCCGATTCGGGCGGCACGCGCTGCGCCCCGAGGATCTGGTGCGCAGCCTGACGATGACCGAGAGCATGCGCCAGACGCTGGAGTACTGCGTGCGGGCCCGTTTGAATATCCTGATCAGCGGCGGCACCGGCTCGGGCAAGACCACGCTGCTGAACGTGCTGTCCAGCTACATCTCGGAGGACGAACGCATCGTGACCATCGAGGACGCGGCCGAACTGCGCTTGCAGCAGACCCACGTGGCGCGCATGGAAACGCGTCCGCCCAACATCGAAGGCACGGGCGCCATCCGCATCCGGGAGCTGGTCATCAACGCGCTGCGCATGCGGCCGGACCGCATCATCGTGGGCGAGGTGCGCGGCGAGGAAGCGCTCGACATGCTGCAAGCCATGAATACCGGCCACGACGGCTCTCTCACCACGATCCACGCCAACACCCCGCGCGATGCCGTGGGCCGGCTGGAGGTGATGGTGGGGATGTCCAACGCCAATATGGGCGTGCGCTCCATCCGCCAACAGGTCGCCTCCGCGGTGGACCTGTTCGTCCAGGTGTCGCGCTTCAGCGACGGGTCCCGCAAGGTCACCCACGTGACGGAGGTCACCGGCATGGAAGGCGAATTGGTGACTCTGCAAGACCTGTTTGTGTTCGATAAGAAGGGCATCACGGAAAAGGGGCAGGTGCGCGGCTGCTTCCGGGCCACCGGCATCCGGCCCCAGTTCTACGAACGGCTGGCCTCCTGCGGCTTGGCGCTGCCCAGCGCCGTATTCGAGAGCCGCCAGGAGGTGGGTTAGCCATGCACGTCTCCCTGCCCCTGTTTCTGGTGGTGTTCACCTGGGTACTGCTCACCATCGCTCTCGGGCTGAAGTTTTATGAATGGTCGCGCCGGCGCGAGATGTCGGCCATGCTGCGCACCGCCGCCGAGGATCCCATGTCCGGAGGCTCCCAGTTGCTGCGGAAGGTAGCCGCCAAACCGCCGCAACTGGAGGTGTGGTTGGAGCACCTGGCCCTGCTGGCGAAGACCAAGAAGCTGATCCAGCAAGCCGGCGTCGACTGGACGCCCGGCGGATTGCTGCTGACGATGGCGGGCGGGGCCGTGGGAGCGGTGGTCTTGTCCCTGCTGTTGCCGGCCCTTTTCGTCTGGACGGGGACCTCCGCCGTGCTGGCCGTGTTTCTGGCCTCGCTGCCCTTCCTCTACCTCCGCCGCAAGAGCCGGCGCCGGCTGGCTGCCTTCGAGGAACAGTTTCCCGAGGCTCTCGACTTCCTGGCGCGCTCCATGCGCGCCGGCCACGCTTTCACCATCAGCCTGCACATGGCGAGCGAGGACTTGCCCGACCCGCTGGGCCTGGAGTTCCGCACGCTGTTCAATGAGCAGAATCTGGGCGCGCCGCTCGATACAGCGCTCTATAACCTGGCGGACCGGGTGCCGCTGCTGGATGTGCGTTTCTTCGTCTCGGCGGTCATCCTGCAGAAACAAACCGGCGGCAACCTGGGCGAGATTCTCACGCGTTTGGGGCAAATCATCCGCGGACGGTTCCAGTTGAAGGGCCAGGTCAAGGCTGCCAGCGCGCACGCCAGGATCACTGCGCTGGTGCTCACCATTCTGCCGGCGGCCACCGCCGTTCTGATGATGATGGCGGCGCCCACCTATCTGCAGTCCATGGTTGACGACCCGGACGGCCGCAAACTCATTGCAGGCGCCATTGTGGGGCAGATCGTGGGCCAGGTGCTGATTCGCAGGATCATCAGAGTCAAGTTCTAGAGCAAAGGTTGGATTATGCCCTTATTGGTTTCCGTGGCGTTGTTCGGACTGCTGGCGACGGCCATCGCCGCCTATGGCTACCGGCGCTACGCCAAGCCGGCCGGGCTTCTGCAACAACTGGACCCCGAACCGGCGGCCCCGGTGACGCTCGATCGCATCGGCCAGCCGAAGCCGTCGCCGCTGGCGCGCCGCCTGCAAGCGGTCGGCCGGCATGCGCCCATCTCGCCCGCGGATGCGCAGGCCACCCGGCGCACGCTGATGGCGGCCGGGTACCGGGCGGAAAGCGCCGTCACCGTGTTTTACGGCATCAAGTTGATCCTGGCGGTGACGCTGGCCGTCCTGTCGATCGTATTCCGGGATAGCATTACGACGAACCCGGTGCTGCGTATCGTGCTGCCCCTGGCTGCTACCGGGGCCGGATACTGGATTCCCGGGTTTATTTTGGAGCGCAAGGTTTCCAAGCGCCAGGAGAAGCTGCGTCTCTCGCTGCCCGACGGATTGGATTTGATGGTGGTCTCCGTGGAGGCGGGCTTGGGGCTGGATCAAGCGCTGCAAAACGTCGGCCGCGAACTGGTGGTGGCGCATCCCGAGCTCAGCGAGGAGCTGGCTCTGGTTACGCTCGAGATGCGCGCCGGCAAGCGCCGGGCCGAGGCATTGCGCAACCTGGCGCAGCGCACGGGCGAGCCCGAGCTGCGCAAACTGACCGCCATCCTGATCCAGTCGGACCGCTTCGGCACGAGCATGGCCGAGGCGCTGCGCACGCATTCCGAATTCATGCGCATTCGCCGCCGCCAGGAGGCGGAAGAAAGAGCCGCCAAAGTGGGGGTCAAGTTGGTATTCCCCATCTTCTTCTTTATCCTGCCTTCCATCATGGTGGTGGCGGCCGGACCGGGCATTTTACAGGTTTTCAAATACTTGTTCCCCATGATGAAGGGGATTCAATAAAGAAAGGAGGAACCGCACAATGAGTAATACATTATTTCAGGCCGCTCTATGGCTCTGCGCCGGAGTGGTGCTGGTGCTGCTGGTGGCTCGCCGCCGCAAACGCAAAAGCATGTAAACCGATCCGCCCGGGTGGGGCAGACGGTTTCGCCTGCCCTCCCTGGCTCCCGGCGGCTTCCGGCGCGGGCCGCTAGGCCTCGCTCCACTGGCGCTTCAGGTACGTCAGCGCCCGGCTCAGTGCATTTTCCGGATTATCGGTGGCGCCGGATTCCACCGTCAGCCATCCCGCGTAGCCCCACTTCTTCAGCGCGCGGAAGCCCGGGCGATAGTCGAAGGGCAGCGATCCCGGCTCGGTGCGCCCGGCGCCATCGGCCAGATGCACGTACGCGGTGTACTTGCCGTAACGGCCGAGCGTCTCGCCGATATCCCGCTCCTCCAATTGCATGTGATAAAAATCGCTGAGTGTCCGGAAGCCTGGCGCGCCCACCGCTTCGATGGTCTCCGCCGCCTGGCTCTGCCGATTCATGAAGTGCGTCTCCTTGTGGTTGCACGGCTCCAGCAACAGGGTGATCCCGGTGCGCTCCACGTCCCCGGTAAGCTGCTTCAATCCGGCGATCAGCAGCTTCTCCTCAACCTCCCGCGCAGTCATCAGCGGAGAAATATCCTGAAACTTGTTGGCCCCGAAGACCGGCACCTCGATCACGCAATCGGCGCCCAGGTCTTTCGCCATCCGCAGGCGGCGCCGGTCCAACTCCACGCCTTCGGCGCGCGTCTGCGGATCCGTATCCAGTAGCTGAATCGATCCCACAATCGCGCTGACCGCCACGCCGGCGCCGACAATCTGCTCCTCGATCGCCTCCACCGGCTGGTTCAGCCACTCCGGGCCCAGTTCGATGCCGTCGTAACCCAAGCGGCCCACCAGCATGGCCCTCTCGCGCAGGCTCACCTTGGGCAGCGGCGTACGCACGCCGAAGCGCACCCCGTGCGGCTTGCGCTGGGCCGCACCTGGCCGCGCGGTCAGCGCCGCGCCTCCCGCCATCAGCAGCCCGCGCCGCGAAATCTGTTCCGGCTTCATAGGCGCTCCATGGCCCGCGGATCCCAGCCGCAAATCTTCCGCTCGAAGTGGCTGGCGTTGGCCAACAGCGCCGGACCTGCCGCGCGCAAACCGAACACCGCGTCCTCCACCACCGGTTTGCGGCTGCCGACGGCCGCCAGGAAATTGGCCATGTGGGCCGCATGATCGCTATAGTCGTCGGGCGCCAGAAATTCCTCCACAGGCGTCGCGCGCATGCTGTCCGGCGTGGGCGGCCGCACCGGGTACTTCTGGCGGTATTCCCGCAGGAATTCCCGCTGCGCCGCCTCCGCGAAGGTTTCGATATTGTATCCGGGCTCCGCAGGACGGTTGTGCCGGGCCAGCCGCACTCCATCGCCGTGAATATGCAGGATGCCTTTCTCGCCCACGAACCGGAATCCCGAGGTCTCCTCGGACCCTTGCTCGAAATTCACGCGCAGAACGAGATTGAAAGCCGGATGGTGCGCCCCTTCCGGGTAGTCGGCCAGCCCCAGCATCAGGTCCGGGATTTCTCGCCCGTCGTTCCAATAATGCGTGCCGCCGGTGGCCATTATGCGCGCCGGTCCTTCCGCTTCGAGCACGAAGTGCACTCCCGAAAACAGGTGCACAAACAGATCGCCCGGTATGCCCGTGCCATAGTCGCGATAGTTGTGCCACCAGAAAAACCGCTGCGCGTCGAAGGGCCGCCGCGTGGTGTTGGCCAGGAAGCGGTCCCAGTCGATGGTCGCGGCGGAAGCATCCGGGGGAATCGAATTGCGGAACACCATTTCGTCGCTGTCCACGGGCCGCTCCCACCAGGCTTCAATCAGGTTCAACTTGCCGATGGCGCCGTCGCGAATCAATTCTTTTGCCTTTTGATAAATGATGGAGCTCACACGCTGACTGCCCACCTGGATAATCCGACCGGTGCTGCGTTGGGCCGCGATTACCGCATGGCCCTCCTCAATGGAATGCACCATGGGTTTCTCGCAATACACGTCCTTCCCGGCGTGCATGGCGTCGATGGAAGCCTGCGCGTGCCAGTGGTCCGGTGTGGCCACTATGACGGCGTCGATGTCCTTGCGCGCCAGCAGTTCCCGATAATCCGGCGTCACGAAGAGGTCTTTTCCAAACACCTCCCGCGCGCGCGTACGCCGGCCCGCGTAAAGATCGGAAACCGCCACCAGCGCGGCTCCTCCCACCTCGTCGAGCGCCACGTGCACATCCGCCGTGCCGCGCCCGCCCAAACCGATCGCGCCGAGCTGGATGCGGTCGTTGGCGGAAATCGCGCGTCCGGCCGCCGCGCCGGCCGAAGGCGCGGCGCTGTCCAAAAGTGCGGCCGCGCTGAGAAACTGGCGTCTGGTAGTGGACATCCTAAACTCCCCCCACGAGTTTACCTCTAACCACCAGCAGCGCCCAGTCTCCCTTGGAGCGCGCCTCGCAGAGCGCGCCTCCGCACCGCGCCAGCTCGGCCCCGACTGCCGCGGCTTCTTGCTGCTCGAAGCCGCTCACCAGGGCCACGCCGCCCGGACCAAGGCAGCGCAGCAGCTCCGGGGCGAGCCGTCCGATCGTCTCGGGACTGATGTTGGCGGCGATCACGTCGGCCGCTCCCGAGCGCACCGCATCCACCGATCCGATAAACAGGTTCGGCCCCGCGGCGGCGCGCGCGATCTCCACCGCCTCAGGGTCGATGTCGCACGCCCACACCGGCGCCGCACCCAATAGCGCCGCCGCCTGCGCCAGGATGCCCGCGCCCGTGCCCACATCCAACACGCGCATGTCCCGGCGTACGTGCGTCTCCATCGCCTCCAGGCACAACTGCGTGGTTTCGTGCCTGCCCGTGCCGAACGCCATCCCGGGGTTTACTGCGATGCGGAAGCGCCCCTGCGGCGCCGGGTCGCTCCGCCATTGCGGAACCAGAAAAAACCGCTCACCTATCAGCAGAGGCTCCCAGTTCGCGCGCGACATCGCCACCCAGTCGCGCTGTTCCTCCCGCCTCCAACTGACCGCATGAAACCGCCGGGCAAGCGCGCTACGGTCGGCATCGTCTTCGAAGAAGGCGCGCAACCCGCCGCCCTCCAATTCCACGATGCCGGCCGAGCCTTCGGCCCACAGTTCGGCGATCAGCATGTCGTTTTGTTCCGGCGGGCATTCTATTACGATGGAGAACATTGGCGCTCAAAGGCATTCTCGCACGGACGGGTGCGATGTTCGGTACCATGTTTTCAGATGGACCGGAAGGATCTGCGGGCGCTGTCCCGCGTGCGGCTCTCGGAAGCGAGAGCTTTGCTGAACGCGGGATTGCCGGATGGCGCTTATTATCTGGCAGGCTATGCGGTCGAGTGCGCCCTCAAGGCCTGCATCGCCAAGGAGACGCAGCGGTACGAGTTTCCGGAAAAGAAAAGAGTCAACGCCAGCCACACTCACGATCTCGGAGAACTCGTAAAGGTCGCCGAATTGCAAGACGAGCTTCTGGCGGCGGCGAGGGCTGATCCGCTATTCCGAGAGTACTGGAACGATGTGCAAGAATGGTCGGAGCAGAGTCGCTATGACAAGCATTCCCAGGAGAGCGCACAGGACCTGATTGAAGCGATCAGCGGCAGAAATCATGGAGTAATGAAATGGGTCAAGCACTATTGGTAAACATCGATCTGGATACAGGGGCGGAAATCCTTCGTATCGTCGAGGAGGCCGGAGTGAAAGTGAACGTGGCCTCATGGGTCAAGTTGGAGGAGTATAGCGACTGGCGCCTCCTCCTATCGTCCCGGCAGCTCGATGCGGCTGGTCCAGGCAAAGCCTCAGGCTTGGTCTTTGATGCACTGGTTGCCGCGGACTTTCCGGTCGAAAGGACCCCGACTATTCTGATTAAGCCCATGACCGATCCTACCGTTCGCGCGCTCCGCCGATACTTCCGCCAACGCGAAAACGTACAAGGCGCGCGTATCGGCGGACAACAGTTTGGCAATCGCTGGGTCGAAGACGGCTACGTCTATCGAGTATCCTAACCAACTCCGAATCAACTTATGAAACTACAAGGCATTTTTCCTCCCATCACCACCCCCTTCGACCACGCGGGCAACCTATACGCCGCCAAGCTCCAGCACAATATCGAAAAGTGGAACCGCACCACGCTCGCCGGATACGTGGTCATCGGCTCGACCGGCGAGAGCGTCATGCTCACGGCCGAAGAGAAGGTCGAATTGTGGGAGATGGTGGCGCGTCACGCGGCGCCGGAAAAGCTGTTGATCGCGGGCACCGGCGTCGAGAGCGTGCGCGAGACCGTGAGTCTCACTAATCGCGCGGCGGATTTGGGCTACAAAGCCGCCCTGGTCAAGACGCCGCACTATTACAAAAACCTGCTCGCCCGCGCCGATGCGCAGACTCTTTACTATCGCGCGGTGGCGGACCAGGCGCGCATTCCCGTAATTATCTACAATTTCCCGCAAGCCACCGCGCTCGATATCCCAGCCGCCGCCGTGGCGGAGCTTTCGCATCATCCAAATATTATCGGCATCAAGGAAAGCTCCGGGAACATGGAGAAGGTGATGCAGATGATGCGCGAGTCGCGGCCCGGTTTCCAGGTGACCGTGGGCTCGGCGCCCACGTTGTGGCCGTCGCTGCTGATGGGCGCCACCGGCGCCATCCTGGCATTCGCCAACGCCGCGCCCTACGCCGCCATCGCCATCTGGGAAGCCTACCGCATGCGCGAAGAGGAGGCCGGCCGCGACTGGCAGAACCGGATCGCGCGCGCCGCCATGCTGGTCACCACCAAGTACGGCATCCCCGGCTTGAAGCACGCCATGGATCTCAACGGGTACTACGGCGGTCCGCCGCGTTTGCCGTTGTCGGTGCCCACGCCGGAAGCCAAGCGGGAGATCGAGGAAGCCTTCCAGGATTTGAAAGGCTGATCCCGCCGTCTTACTTCGCTTCGATCTTCACGTCGGTCTCCGCCACCGACTCCGTGTCTCCCTGTTTGGCCACGGCGCGGATATGGTAGACGCCGGGTGGAATGGCGGCCGCCGGGACAGTCATGACCTGCGGAATCCGGCCCTGCGCGTCGGCGTCGGCTAGCGGCAGCGGCGCCTTCTGCAGGCTCTTGCCATTCTGCAGGAATTCGATTTCCACGGTAGGCTTTGCCGGAATGGACTTGTCCGGATAGACCAGGAAGAACAGCCACAGATTCGAGTTCTCCACCCGAGGCACGCTGTGATTCAATGTCGGCGTGATCCTGCCCCCCTGATACTGGAAGGTTTCATTGGGGTCGAGTCCCTTCACATCGGGTGTGTAAGAGCGCACCGAAGCGAGCGAGGAGATGCCCACGCCTTTGCCTGTGGGCCCGACCGTGAATGCGCTGCGCTCGATTCCCATCTTGCCGCTCTCGCGATCCATCACCACGGTCTCCAGGCTGTATTTTCCGTCCGGAAGATTGAGCGGCAACTTCTCCACGAAATTGCCCATCTTCAACTGATCGGCGGTGATGTGTTGTAAAGAACGGTCGCGGGTCAGCTTGGGACCGGCCACCTCGCCCTTGGCGTCCTTCACCAGCGCGGCCAACGAGAAGTGCACGTCGAACCCTTTCTGGGTCGCATCCGGCTTCGCCTGCAAACCGCTCAGCGGCACCTCCACCAGGACCGAAAGATCCGTGCCGTCGCTGCGCGGCTGCTGCAAGAATGCGCCCGCGCGGAATTCGACGTCATGCGAAACCTGGGCATCGGAGATGGCTTTCAGCAGCGGCAATTCAAAGGTCTCCAGGCCCGCCGCGCGCGCTTCCGGCGGCAAGGCGAAATAGCCGTTACGGGCTTGCAGAACCAGATTCTTGCGGCCGGTTTCCAGTTTCAGCTTGTGGAAACTGCCGTCGTAGTTGTCGATGTGCGGGTTATAGGTCAGCTCGTAGTAGCTGGCGATCTCTTCGTTTACGTGGCGCAGCGGTGTGCGCAAGTCGTTGCTCTCGCCGACCAGAAAGCCGCCCGTGGCTTCTGCCAGATTGCGGATCGGAAGCTGCACATTGGCGCGGGAGGAGGTCTCGGCGTTATCGGACGATAGGGCCTCGTCCTTGTTGGCGCCGCGCGTGACGCCCGCCGTCGCGGTGTTCGAGGCCGAGGCGGCGCCGTTCAACTGGTCGGTGGCTCCGGAGTTCTGCGCGCCAGTGGAGACGTCCTGCGAAGCCGCACCATAACCGGCCATCACGCCGCGGGTATCCACTGAATAAAAAGTGACGTTGGCGCGGTTAGCCATACTCGTCAGATTGTGAAACATCGTATCCAACTCAGGAGTCAAGGTCATTCCCGCAGTGAAGTAGAGCACGGACTTGCGCCCGGGCATAGCTTGCAGCCCATGCACCAGCGACTCCATGGCGTTCAGGTCCAGGCGCGAGTCTTGACTGGCCATGGCCGCGTCCATGCGCAGCATGTCGAGCATCACCGAAACGAGCTTGGCTTGCACCGCTCCCGCACCGCCCGCGTCGGGGTTAGCCGCGGTCTGGGTAGCCGCGGTGACGGTTGTGCCGGGCTGATAGGCCCCATTGACGGTCTGGCCGTTCAGGTATCTATTCAGATCGCTCTTGATCCTGTTCGATTCCGGAAGCAGCCGCGCGGCCGAGTACCCGCTGGTGGCGTCGTTGATGGCCTTGGTGAGCGCGTTTTTATCGCTGGTAAACTGCTGCAGCACCAGCAGGCGGGTATCGATGACCACTACCGAATAAAAGACGTTGGATCCCTGCTCGCCCTTAACCAGGTCGATCGCGGCCGTACGTGCGGTCTTTCGCTGGGTGGGGTCGCCCAGCGCATCGAAGCACAAGGTCACCAGGCGCAGTTGCCGCAAGGGATCGAGCTTGGTGGTAGTGCCGCCCTGGCTGATCGCCTCGGCGCCCTGCACCAGGCGGAAGCTGGTCGGTTGTTGCTTGACGCCGTTATCGCTGATCGCCATATCTCCCGGCGTGAGGTCCGTGACAGGCTTGCCTTTCTTGTCGCGCGCAATAAAGTCCAGCACGACTTCGTCGACGGTCGTTTTGACCACGGGCCCTTGCGAGGCGGCGGCTGCGGCGGGGGGCTGTTGGGCGGACGCGGGTAAGGCGGCGATAACGGCGAGCGCCACCAGCGTGAATGGGTAAATGCAAATCTTCATGGGTTGATTATCCGGAGATCCGGTTCTCTTTCTAAGTTTACGGCACTTGCCGCACCCGTGGGGCGGGCCGGGCCTTGACGCGCCTGTCGAATGTGAATACATTAGTACCCAGAGGGAGTGAAGGCTTCGGGCTGGCGAGTGCAATTGGACGAGCGCGTCTCCGACGGACCGAGCCCGTTGTTTCCCGCACCGCCTTCAAAGCTGCGCGCCGCTTCGGTCTCCATGGCAAATTATCCGCTGGCGATATTCGCGGCCGTCCTGGCGCCGGCAATCCTGTTGGCGCGGCCTTCGCACCAACGCTTACCGGAGTCTGCTAGCGCGATTACCATCGATTACCCCGCAACGGGTTCCGTCTTTCCGCCCGACTTTGTCCCACCCACGATAGAGTGGCGCGATGCCGACCCGCGCGCAAAGCTGTGGGTCGTCGAATTCGCCTTCGGGGACGGCGCCGCGCCTGTGCGGGCGAAATCCCATGGCGAGCGGCTGCAGCTTGGCCCGATTGACGAGCGCTGCGCCAAGGCTGGCGCCGTCACGCCGAAACTCACTCCCAACCAGGAGGCCGGACACGCCTGGAAGCCGGACGCGGCGACCTGGGAGAAAGTCAAGAAACACGGCGTCCAGCAGCCCGTCACGGTGCGGTTCCTGGGCTACGAGGATGACAAAGCGAAGAAGCCGGTCTCGAGTGGACAAGCCACGCTGTGTATCTCCAGCGACCCGGTGGGCGCGCCGGTCTTCTACCGCGATGTGCCGCTGATCTCGGTGCCCGTGGGCGAGCACGGACTGATCCAGCCGCTGCCGACCCAGGCCGTGCCTCTGATCGCGTGGCGGTTGATGGACCTCTCGACGGGGCGCAGCCGTGTGATGATGTCGGGGCTGCCCACCTGCGCCAACTGCCACTCCTTCTCCCACGACGGCAAGTGGATGGGCATCGACGTGGACGGACCGCAGAACGACAAAGGCCTGTACGCGCTGGTGCCGGTGCGCAAAGAGACTTCCATCCGCAACGACTATGTGATCCGCTGGAACTCCTTCTCCAACGATCCGGCGAAGAAACGCTTCGGGTTCATGAGCCAGATCTCGCCCGACGGGCAGTACCTGATTACTTCCACCGAGCACCCCGATGCGCGCATGAAAAGCGTGGACGAGCGGCTGTTCAACGGCTTCTACAAGGACTACGGCTTCGGACAGGTGTTCTACCCGACGCGCGGCATTCTCTCGTGGTACAGCAAGGCGACTGGCAAGCTGCAGCCGCTGCCCGGCGCCGACGACCAGGACATGGTCCAGACCAGCGCCTTCTGGAGCCCGGACGGCAAGTACCTGGTTTTTTCCCGCGCCAAGGCGCGCGATCCTTTTCCACCGGGCGCGAAGGATCCCGAGTACGCCAACTCGCCCGACGAAACGCAGATCCAATACGACCTGTACCGGATCCCGTTCAACGACGGCAAAGGCGGCAAGCCCGAGCCGGTGCGGGGCGCAAGCGAGAACGGGATGAGCAACAATTTCCCCAAGGTTTCGCCCGACGGCAAGTGGATCGTTTTCGTAAAGAATAAGAACGGCCTGCTGATGCGGCCCGACAGTGAGCTGAACATTGTACCGTCTGAAGGCGGCACCGCGCGCCGCATGAACTGCAACCTGTCGCCGATGAACTCCTGGCACACGTTTTCGCCGAACGGCCGCTGGCTCGCGTTTTCGTCGAAAGGACGCTCGCTGTTCACGCAGTTGTTCCTGACCCATATCGACGAGAACGGCAACGACACCCCGGCCATCCTGGTGGAGAACGCGACGGCGGCGAATCGCGGGGTGAACATCCCGGAGTTTGTGAACATCGCGCCGGATTTCATTGAAACCATGAATGCGCCGGCCACCGAATTCTACCGTCTGTTCAATGTCGCCGTCGGGCTGCAGGCGAAGGGCGAACTGGAACCGGCCATCGCCGAGTGGAAGACTGCGCTGGCGATGAGCCCGGACGAACCCGCGGCGCTCTATAACCTGGGCGTGGCGCTGGCCGTCACCAAGCGCGACGATGAGGCCCTGGCGGCGCTGCGCAAGGCGCTGGAGCTAAAGCCCACCGACGCCCGGACCCAAACCGGCCTGGGTATGGCGCTGCTGCGCACCAAGCACCCCGACGAGGCGCTGGAGCATCTGCAAAAAGCGATCGAGTTGAATCCGAGGGACGCCAAGGCGCAGGGCGCGCTGGGGAGCCTGCTTGCCGACCAGGGCAAGATTCAGGAGGCCATTCCGCACTTTGAGCAGGCGCTGGAACTGGATCCCAAGGACGCCGACACGCAGAACTATATTGCCGTCGCGCTGGTGCGCGCGGGCCGCGCCGAAGCGGCCATCCCATATCTCGAAAAAGCCTTGGAGGCCGATCCGGAGGTGCCCGAACTGCACGGGAACCTGGGCCTGATCCTAGCCCGGCAAGGCCGTTTCGACGAGGCCATTCCGCATCTCGAGAAGGCCCTCGCAGGCGGGTTCGACCCGCTCGAGACGCACCGCGCGCTGGGCCGCGCGCTGGCCGCCAAAGGGCGATTCGCCGAGGCGATCCCGCATTTCGAGGCAGTAGCCAAACCCGACGATCCCCTCGCCCTGGGGGCTCTGTCGTCGATTTATGCGAGCGTAGGCCGGATGCAAGATGCCTTGCGCACCGCCAGGCAGGGCCTCGCCGTGGCCACCCAGCGCAACGATCGCGATTTGATCCAGGCTTTCAACGCCAGCATTTCGCTGTATGAGAAGGCTGCCGGCGAAGCGCCACGCTAGGCTCACGCTAGGCTGGTAGTCTTCCAGAATCGTGGGGCAGTTAACCGGCCAATAAGCTGAGCCGCACCCTTTGAAGCGGCAGTTGCGGAGCTATTTTTCCCAGTTGGGATTTTTCTCAAGCGCACTGAGCTGCGCTCCCAGCCCCAGATTCTTGAAGAACCTGCCCGGTGGCGGCGTTTGGGAGAGTGCCGCGACCCTGTAGGGATGGATCTACGGTGCCGTTTTTGCTAGAGGCAGTTCGAACCATCCCGATTTCACCCCGAGCAGACCGCCTGCTCGCTTCCGCCGTGCCAGCGGCAGCGCCGCAACCAGAACCACCGGCAGAAGCTGGTGCGCGATGCGGAATATCGCCAAACCTGCCGTGACAGCGGACGCAAGCGGCGGGCCCACCATCCGGGCTACTGGAAGCGGTATCGCGCCGCCAAGCCGGAGTCCGCCGCGCGGAACCGGACCCAACAGCATCAACGCGATCTACGGCAGCGTCTGGCCGGTCTTCGAAACAACAACTTGGTCCTGGATCTAACCTGACTGCGCCTTCCGGTTCAATCCAGCCGCAGCAATTTGATCGGATCGATGCGCGAGGCGCGCCATGCCGGGACGGCAGTCGCAGTAATCGCGACTCCCAGCACCAGCACGGTCACCGCCGCGAACGTCGAAGGATCGGTAGCGCCAACTCCATAAAGAAGACTTGCCAGGAAGCGCGTCGCCGCCAGCGCAGCGATCACCCCCGCGGCGATGCCATATAGGGCGACTCGCAAACCCTGGGCCAGGATCATGGAAACGATGCGGCTCCGGGTGGCGCCAATTGCCACGCGCAGGCCGATTTCATAGGTCCGCTGCATCACCCAATAGGAAACCAGGCCGTAAATCCCGATGGCTGCCAGCAGAATGGCGGCCGCGGCGAAACTGATGAACACCCGTATGGTGGCGCGGAAATTAGCGATGGACCCGGCCACCACCTCTTCCAGCGGCTGGACCTGGCCGATGGGCACATTGGGATCCTGGTCCTGCGCCAGAGTGCGAATCTCGCGCGCGGCGCCGTCGGTATTCGCGCGCGTTTTCACCAGCAGCGTCATAGCGGCCGGGATTTGCCCGTCCTCCCGCACCGCCTGCGCGTACGGCATATAGATGGCGCCGGGAATCCAGTCTGGCATGGCTTTGCTCAGACTGTACTGCCGCACATCGCCCACCACGCCCACGACTGTTCTCCATTGCCGCTCGCCTGTGGCTTTGATATGCCTGCCGATGGGATTCTCTCCGGCCCAGAAATGCCTGGCAGTGGAAGCGGAAATCAACAGAACCGCGGCCGACTTGGCGCCGTCCGCATCGGTGAGATCCCTGCCGGCCAGCAGCGGAATCCGCAGCATACGAATATATCTGGCGCTGACTGCGCCCGACCAGAACATCGGGGCCGGGTGGTCCACCGACTTGGGATGCCCTTCTACGTCGACGGCAAGGTCCGGCTGTTCGGCATCCAGGGGAATCGTGTTTGCAATAGCGGCCTCCGCGACGCCTGAGACGCCGCGGGCGCCCTCCAGAAGGCGGTCGTAGAGAGCGATACACGCCGGGCGCTCGGTGCAAAAAGATGAATTCGGGCTGATGTGCACCGTCAGGATCTGCTGCGGCTGAAAGCCGGGACGCACCTCAGCCAGGGTGTACAGGCTCTTGATCAAAAGCCCGGCGCTCACCACCAGCACGACCGTGAGCGCGACTTCCGCGCCGATGAGCCCACCCCGGAGCCGCGTTCAGAAGGCCGCAGTCGACCGCTGGCTGCCCGTGCGGATGGATTGGGCGAGATCGATTTGGGACGCGCTCAGCGCCGGCGCGATACCGAACGCCAGGCCGGTGAGGAGCGCCAGCCCGGCTACCGCCGCGGCAACGGACGAGTCGATGGAGGCCTGCGCCAGACCGGGTGTGGAGGACGGTAACAACGATTTGAAGATGGAAAGCGCGCCCATCCCGAGGAGGATTCCCAAGCCGCCACCCACCAGCGAGAGTAAGACACTCTCGGTTAACAACTGGCGAACGATGCGCAGCCGCATCGCTCCCAAGGCGACGCGCAAGGCGATTTCTTTGCGGCGGGTGGTGGCGCGGGACAACAGCAGGCTGGCAACATTGGCGCAGGCGATCAGCAGCACCAAGCTGACCGAAGCAAGCAGGATGATCAGCTTGCCGCGTATATCGCCGGTCAGATCGCGTTGCAGCGGGATGGCGGTCGAATCGCGATTCCAATCGCGCGCCATGGGATAGGGGAACGTTTTTCGGAACTCGTCAATCAAGGGCCGGATCTCACGTTGCGCCTCGGCGGCGGCGGCTCCGGCGCGCAGCCTGGACACCAGCGGCACAAACCCGCCGGCCCAGTATTCCAGGAAGTTGGAAGCGTCCAGCCGCAGAGGCACCCACGCCTGCACTTGCGCCGACGGATAGCTGAAGGCGGGCGGCATGATGCCGACGATCTGGCGATCGACTCCGTTCAACGCGATCACGCGGCCGATCACGGAGGGATCGCCGCCGAACTTGGTTCGCCAAAGGGAATTGCCGAGGATGACAAGGCTGTCGCGTCCGGGGGAATCTTCTCCGGCTTCGAAGGTGCGTCCCCGGGCGGGCGAAGCGCCCAACACGGAAAAGGCATTCGCCGAAGTTGCGCTGCCGACGATGCGGATGGCTTCGCCCTGCCCGGTGAGATTGTATTCGGAGCCGGGGCTCACGGCGGCGACATCCATGGTACGGGTCTGTTGCTGCAAGAAGGGCACCGCCGCGCGCGGAAAGATGCCCGTGATGCGAACCAGGCGGTCCGGTTGGCGATACGGCAGCGGGCGGACCAGTAATGTATTCACCAGGGTGAACATGGCCGCGTTCCCGCCGATTCCAACCGCCAGAGAGAGCACGGCTATGGCCGTGAAACCAGGAGTCCGCCGGAACATGCGCGCGGCGTAACGGATGTCTTGCAGCAGCCTTTCGAGCCTCAGAAAACTCCACATATCCCGGCACTCCTCCGCCGCTATCGTCATGTTGCCCATCTGAATGTGACTCAGTTCGCCGACTGCCTGCTGCTTCAGCGCATGGTGGAATTCGAGTTCCTCAGCCAGTTCATGGTCGAGTTCCGTGCGCCGCCAGCGAAAGACAAGGCGGCGCCGTCCCCTGAGCAACGCCCGGAGCAGCGACATGTGAACTTGCGGGATCATGCCATGTTCAGGACCTTCTCAATTGCGCCGACGAGGCGGGCGAATTCCTCGCGCTCCGATGCGAGTTGCTTGCGGCCGGCGGCGGTCAAGGTGTAGTAACGCGCGCGCCGGTTATTCTCGGACGCGCCCCACGCGGCTTTCACCCAGGCATTCAGCAGCAGCCGTTGCAGGGCGGGGTAGAGCGAGCTTTCGCCGACTTGGAGCACATCTTCTGAGACCTGCCTGAGACGCTGCGCGATGCCGTAGCCGTGCATCGGTCCGGCGATCAGGGTTCGCAGAATGAGTAGATCCAGCGTTCCTGGCAGAAGTTCGGGTGCGGGAGGCTTTCCCATCGTCTATCGATGGAAGTATGGCGCGCTTTTTGAATGATGTCAAGCAGGTGGCCTGAGAGGCCACCGCAGGCCGAGGGCCTGCCCCACTTTGGTACATTTGACTGCATGTTGCGCATTGCGATCGTTCTGGGCGCGGCCTGCTCGTTGCTGGCGCAGACTCCCAAGAAGCCGGTCACCGACACTTACGGCAAAGTCAAGGTGACCGACGATTACCGTTGGCTGGAAAACTTCGATGACCCGGCCGTGAAACAGTGGGCCGACGCACAGAACGCCGCTGCGCGCTCCTTTCTCGAAGCGCTTCCGGATCGCGACGTCCTCTCGCGCGAGCTTCGCCAGGTCTTCCAGCCGGCCAAGGCGCGCTATTTCCCCATCGAGCAACGCGGCGGCAAAATCTTCGCGATGAAGAGCGATCAGCAGCATCAGCACCAGATCGTGGTCACCCTTGGCTCGCTCGACGATCTCGCCTCGGAGCGCACGGTCCTCGATCCCGACGCGATCGACGCCCAGCATCTCACTGAAATTGACTTTGCGGTCCCCTCGGTCGATGGCCGCTACCTGGCGGCATCGTTGTCCACCGGTGGCAGCGAAAGCGGGGACGTGCATGTGTATGAAACCGCCACCGGCAAGGCGCTCCCGGAAGCGATCGCGCGCGTGAACTACGCCACGGCGGGCGGTGGCCTGGTGTGGAATGCGGACAACTCCGGCTTTTACTACACGCGCTATCCGCGCGATGGCGAGCGGGCCGCGGCCGATATGCATTTCTACCAGCAGGTCTACTTTCACAGGCTGGGCGACAAGCCCGAGAACGATACTTACGAAATCGGCAAGGACTTTCCCCGCATTGCGGAAATTGCATTCGCCGCGTCGAGCGATAGCCGGTACATAGGGGCCAGCGTGGCCTTCGGCGATGGCGGCGATCATGAGTACTGGCTGCTGGCGCCCGGCCGCCCCTGGCGGCTGCTTGCCAGTGCCGCCGACGAAGTCAAGCAGATCGCCTTCGGTTACAAAAAGGATGTCTATCTCGTGTCGAAGCGCGGCGCTCCGCGCGGCAAGGTCTTGCACATGGACGTGGCCGAAACCATCGATCAGGCCACGCCAATCGTGTCGGAATCCGCTGCGGTGATCGCGTCCGTTGCGCCTACCAAGGACGGCCCGCTGGTCAATGAATTGGCGGGAGGCCCATCCGAAGTGCAGTTCCTGCCCGGCGACGGAAATCCGCTGAAGGTGCATGTGCCGCCTGTGTCCAGCGTGGATTGCGGCAATCTGGATGGCATCGGAGGGATCTGTTATGTCGGCAGTTACCTCGATACCGGCGGCTACTTCCGCTTTGACCCGAAGTCGCGCAAGCTGACGCCCACGGCGCTGCACAACCCGCCGCCCGTGCCACTCGATGGCTTCGTGATGACGCGCCGATTCGCGGTTTCGAAGGATGGCACGAAGGTTCCGCTGAATATCATCCACCGCAAGGGCATGGCGCTCGATGGCAGTCATCCCACGCTGCTTACGGGCTACGGCGGTTACGACGTCAGCTTGCCCCCCGCTTACCTGGCGCAGTTCGTTCCTCTGCTGGAGCGCGGCGTAGTGATCGCGGAAGCCAATCTGCGCGGCGGTGGAGAATATGGCGAGGACTGGCACAGGCAAGGCATGCTGACCAAGAAGCAGAACGTCTTCGACGATTTCGCGGCCTGCGCCAGGTACCTGGTCAAGCGCAAGTATACGCAGACATCCAAGCTGGCCATCGTCGGCGGCAGCAACGGCGGCCTTTTGATGGGCGCGGCATTCACGCAGCATCCCGAGATGTTCCACGCGGTGGTTTCGATGGTGGGAATCTACGATATGCTGCGCGTGGAACTCTCGCCCAACGGCGCGTTCAATGTTACGGAGTTCGGAACCGTCAAGGAGGCCGACCAATTCAAGGCTCTGTATGCCTACTCGCCATACCATCACGTGAAGGATGGAACCCAGTATCCGGCGATCCTGCTGACGACCGGCGATAACGACGCACGCGTGGACCCCATGCAGTCGCGGAAGATGGCGGCGCGCCTCCAGGCCAGCGGAACCAGGCAGCCGGTGCTATTGCGAACCAGCAGCACCGCGGGGCATGGGATTGGGTCTTCGATTGACGACAACGTGGCGCTGTGGACGGATATTGACGCGTTTCTGTTGAAGGAACTGGGGGGCGGCCTGCAGCCGTAGGGACGCGGCGGGTTCTCATGGCTCATATGACCGTCACAATCCTTCCCAAGCTCCCGGCTGCGGACGACGAGTACACGCCCGAGCAGCGCCGTATTATTGACGGGCGGCTCGCCGAAGGCTTGGCCGACATCAAAGCGGGGCGCACTTTCGGCCCGTTCGACACCGCCGATGAGATGATCGCCCACATCAAGGCGCAGCTCCAGGAGGCGAGGAACCGCATCAAAGGCTAAACGCCCCCGATGAAGGCCGACTACCCCGAAAACCGGGGCCTCTGGCAGGCCCGCGTCATCCCGCATCCGAAATAGGGCTGGGCTGGCCGGCAGTTACCGTCGAGCGTGACCGTCTGCAGACCGCCGCAGAACCCTCGCAAGTCTGCGCCGATTGCCAATCGGCGCGCATCAGATGCCATCTTGCCCCACAAGGAGCCCAAAGCGGAGTACATCATCCTGCTAAACCTGTGCCATAATGGCAGATTCAAACAACAGTTGGAGCGGAAGATGAACAACGAGAAAGGGATCAGCCGAAGGGCGGTCATGCTCGGCTCGGCGTTGCTGCCGGCGTTGGGCATGGCTTCCGCCCAAACGTCCAAAACCATCGTCATCTCCAGCGCCAACGGAGAGCGCGCCACTGCCCGCGCGATGGAGATTCTGAAAGCCGGCGGCGACACGCTGGACGCGGTTGTGGCCGGCGTGAACATCAACGAGGAGGACCCCGAGGATACTTCGGTCGGCTACGGCGGGTTGCCCAACGAAGAAGGTGTGGTCGAACTGGATGCCAGCGTGATGCACGGGCCGACGCGGCGGGCCGGGTCGGTGGCATCTATTCGCGGGAATAAGACGCCGTCCAAGATCGCCAAGCTGGTGATGGAGCAGACGGACCACATCATGCTGGTGGGCGCCGGCGCCGGGAAATTCGCCCAGGAAATGGGCTACCCCGAGCAGGATCTGCTTACCGAAAAATCGCGCATGGCCTGGCTGACCTGGAAAATGTCGTTGCGCGATCCGGAGGGCCACAGCAATTGGGGGCCGGGCCTGGACGCGCCCAAGCCGAAAACCATGGCGCGGCTCAGGCAGATGTTTCCGCAGGCGGATGAAGAAACCTTGATCTGGGCTTGGGAGATGGCCGTCCACCCGACGCACGGCACCATCAACTGCCTGGCCCGCAACGCCAAAGGCGAGATGTCCGGTGTCACCACCACCAGCGGACTGGCTTGGAAGATTGCGGGCCGCGTGGGAGACTCGCCGATCATTGGCGCGGGATTGTACGTAGACCAGGACGTGGGCGGGGCCGGTTCGACCGGACGCGGCGAGGAAAATATAAGAATCGCGGGCGGACACACGGTCATCGAAAATATGCGGCATGGAATGGCGCCGCGCGACGCTTGTCTGGATGCCTTGAAGCGCGTTGCGCGGAATTTCGACAACGACATGTCGCGCCTGGAAAAAGTGGACTTGAATTTTTACGCGTTGCGCAACGACGGCGAGTACGCCGGCGCAGCCTTGTGGAACGGCGATATACGCGCGGGCAAGCTCAGACCCGCACGCTTCGCGGTCAACGACGGCGGCGGCGCCAGCCGTCTGGAGACCAGCGCATATCTATTCGAACGGAAGGCGTGAGTCTGCCGCACGCGGTTGCATAGAATATCAAGTACGTCTGACGAATGGCTCAGATCTTTCATCACAGCACGAATACTTTTTCGCGCATCACGATCTACGGCGCGGTGTTCGCTCTCGCGTTTGCGGTGTGGTGTTTTGCCACGCTGAACGGCTCGGGCTATGTCACTCGCGAAGGGCAGGTGCGCGATCAGCCCATTCCGTTCAGCCATGTGCACCATGTGGCGGACGATGGGATCGATTGCCGGTACTGCCATACCACTGTTGAAACTTCGAACACCGCCAACATTCCGCCAACCAAGACGTGCATGAACTGTCACTCGCAGATTTGGAATACCGCCCCCATGCTGGAGCCGGTGCGCGAGAGTTTTCGCAGCGGGCAATCGATCGCATGGACGCGCGTGCATGACTTGCCGGACTATGTGTATTTCAATCACAGCATTCACGTGAACAAAGGCGTGGGCTGCGAGACCTGCCACGGCCGGGTGGACAAGATGCCGCTGATGTACCAGGCGCATTCGTTACAGATGGAATGGTGTCTGGAGTGCCACCGGCATCCCGAACGGAATGTGCGGCCGCGCGCGGAAGTGTTCACCATGGGATACCAACCCGCCGAAGACCAGGAGGCCATGGGGCGCCGCTTGGTCGCCGAGTACAAGATTCAAGACGCACGCACGCTGACCAGTTGTAATACCTGCCACCGATGAATGAACCTATTAGTCCGTTGAACCACGACGAGGAGGCCGCGCCGCAAGCCGCGCGCAAGCTGGACGTGGCCGGCGTGCGTGCCCTGCTCGAAAAATCCCACGGGCGCGAGTACTGGCGCAGCCTGGAGGATCTGGCTCAGACGGACGCGTTCCAGGACCTGATGCATCGCGAATTTCCGCGCTACGCGTCGGAGTGGGACGACGGCGACAGCCGCCGTAACTTCATCAAGCTGATGGGGGCGTCGCTGGCGCTGGCCGGATTGGCGGCGTGTACGCGGCAGCCCTCGGAGCAGATCACACCTTATGTCCGGCAACCCGAAGAACTGGTGCCGGGACGTCCGCTGTTTTTCGCCACGGCAATGCCGCTGGGTGCAAGTTCCACCGGATTGCTGGTGGAAAGCCACGAAGGGCGGCCCACCAAAGCGGAAGGCAATCCGGACCATCCCAGCCAGGGCGCGTGCGATGTGTACGCGCAGGCATCGGTGCTGGGGTTGTACGATCCGGACCGCTCCCAGGCGCTGACGCTGGAAGGCGAGATCCGGTCGTGGGGCGCGTTCCTGGGCGCTATCCAGCAAGCCATCGCGCAGCAGAAGGCCAAGCGCGGCGCGGGTCTGCGGATTCTGACGGAGACCGTGACTTCGCCCACGCTGGCGAACCAGATCAAGGAAATGCTGGCGGCCTTTCCGGCGGCCAAATGGCATCAATGGGAGCCGGCAGGAGCGCATTCGTCCGTGGCGGGAGCGCGGCTGGCGTTTGGGCAGCCGGTCAACACGGTTTACGATCTGCACGGCGCGGACGTCATTGTTTCGCTGGACGCCGATTTCCTTGCATCGGGGCCGGGCAGCCTGCGATACGCGCGGCAGTTTTCCGCGCGGCGGCGGGTGCGCGGCGTCGAGACCGAGATGAACCGCCTTTACATGGTCGAGCCGATGCCGACTCCCACGGGCACAAAAGCCGATCACCGGTTGCCGCTGCGGGCGGCCGATGTGGAGCAGTTCGCCTGGAGCCTGGCGGCGGCGCTGGGCGCGGATACGGGCGGGCGGAAGGGCGCGTCCACGGCGGCCGACAAATGGATCGTCCCGGTGGCGCGCGATTTGCAAAATCATCGCGGCGCCAGCCTGGTGATTGCGGGCGAGCAGCAAAGCGCGGCGGTCCACGCGTTAGCGCATGCCATGAACGCAGCACTGGGCAACGTGGGCAAGACCGTCTTGTACACGGAGCCGGTGGAAGCGCAGCCCGTGGATCAGGTGGCGTCGCTCTACGATCTGGTGAAAGATCTGGATGCCGGTACAGTCGATCTGCTGCTGATCCTGGGCGGCAATCCGGCGTACAACGCGCCGGTCGAACTCGGATTCCGGGACCGGCTGAAGAAGGCCGCGCTGCGCGTCCACCTGAGCCTGCAAGAGGACGAGACCAGCGAGCTTTGCCACTGGCACTTGCCCACCACGCATTACCTGGAGACGTGGGGCGACTGCCGGGCGCACGATGGAACGGTCACCATCATGCAGCCGCTGATCGCGCCGCTGTACGCGGGCAAGTCCGCGCACGAAGTGCTGACCATGCTCACGGGGCAGCCGGAACGCAGTTCCTACGACATCGTGAAGGCTTACTGGGCGACACAGCATACCGGCGGCGATTTCGAAGCGTGGTGGCGCAAAGCGGTACACGATGGTGTAGTGGCGGGCACGGCGCTGCCCGTGAGGAACATCACCGTGCGCCCAGGCTGGGCCGCTTCGCTTCCGCAGGCTGCCAACCCGCAGGGCCTCGAAGTGGTCTTCCGTCCCGACCCGGCGGTGTATGACGGCCGCTTCGCCAACAACGGATGGCTGCAAGAGTGGCCCCGGCCGATCACGCAGCTCACCTGGGACAACGCGGCGATCTTCAGTCCCAAGACCGCGCAGGAGAAGGGCGTGGTCACAACCGACCTGGTGGAAATCGCGTACCGCGGCTACAAGATGCGTGCGCCCGTCTTCATCCAACCGGGACACGCCGATGGCTCGGTGACCGTGCATCTGGGGTACGGAAGGACGCGCGCCGGTCACGTGGGCACGCGCATCGGATTCAACGCGTACGGTATGCGCACTTCTTCGGGGCTGTGGCAGGATTACGGCCTGGACGCGCGCAAAGTGGGCAGCGATTACCTGCTGGTCTCGGTGCAGGATTTTCACGCGCTCGATACGGAGCGGCACACCATCGAGAAAGCGGATATTGCGGAATACCGCAAAAATCCAAAAGTGATTCAAGAGTCGGCCGAGGCTCCGCCGCCGGAACTGACGCTCTATCCGGCTTACAAGTACGACAAGTATGCCTGGGGCATGGCCATCGATCTGAGCGCCTGCACCGGCTGCGGTGCTTGCGTAGTCGCCTGCCAGGCCGAGAACAACATCGCGGTGGTGGGGAAGGAAGAAGTGAATCACGGCCGCCATATGCACTGGCTGCGCGTGGATAGCTACTACCACGGCGACATCGCCAACCCGGAGATTTACAATCAGCCGGTGCCTTGCATGCAGTGTGAGAACGCACCGTGCGAGCTGGTGTGTCCGGTGCAGGCCACCAGCCACAGCAGCGAAGGCCTGAACGACATGGTGTACAACCGCTGCGTGGGCACGCGCTATTGCTCGAACAACTGCCCGTACAAAGTGCGCCGGTTTAACTTCTTCCTGTTCTCGGATTTCACCACCCCCAGTTTGAAGCTGCAGCGTAACCCGGACGTGAGCGTGCGCAGCCGCGGAGTGATGGAGAAGTGTACTTACTGTGTGCAGCGCATCAACCGCGCCAAGATCGAGGCCGAGAAGGAAGATCGCAAGGTGCGCGATGGAGAGATCCAGACAGCGTGCCAGGCAACCTGTCCGGCCGAGGCGATCGTCTTCGGCGACATCAACGACCCGAACAGCCGGGTGGCGAAGATGAAGGCGGAAAAGACGAATTACGGACTGCTGGCGGATTTGAATACGCGGCCGCGGACGACTTATCTGGCGGCATTGCGCAACCCGAATCCGGAGATGGAAGGATGATGAGATTTTTGGAGGGCGGCCAATCCTGGCCGCAGCCGCCTTTTAGGCGGCTAGAGCCGGCTGAAAGCCGGCTGCGGGCAGAATTGCCCGCCCCACAGAGCAGGCAACACATCGCTAACCATGGCTGACGAAAGACAAATCGCGGACGAAGAGTTACGGCCGGCGCCGGTGATCGCTCCGGGCTACACCTTCGGCACGGTGACCGACCAGATCGCATCCGTGGTCCTCACCCGCCGCACGCCCGTATTCTGGATCGCGTGCTTCGCGGGCGGATTCTCCCTCTTGCTCCTGTTCCTGTGGGCCGTGGCATTGCTGTTCGCCAAAGGTGTCGGCATTTGGGGCATCATGATCCCGGTCGGCTGGGGATTCGCCATCACGAACTTCGTGTGGTGGATTGGAATCGGACACGCGGGCACGTTGATTTCGGCGATTCTGCTCCTGCTGAATCAAGCCTGGCGCAACTCCATCAACCGGTTCGCGGAAGCCATGACGCTGTTCGCGGTAGCCTGCGCCGGCATGTTCCCGTTGCTGCACATGGGCCGGCCGTGGCTTTTCTATTGGATGTTCCCGTACCCCAACGCCATGGGCGTGCAGCCGCAATTCCGAAGTCCGCTGATATGGGACGTCTTCGCGGTATCCACGTATGCCACGGTGTCTCTGATGTTCTGGTTCG
Organism: Bryobacterales bacterium; assembly: GCA_003166475.1. GTDB lineage: Bacteria > Acidobacteriota > Terriglobia > Bryobacterales > Bryobacteraceae > Bog-159. Next base: position 44,382 of record PMVV01000084.1, read on the forward strand.
TGGGGCTGCTGCCGGATCTGGCAACCCTGCGTGATCGCGCGCGCAACCGCATGGCTCGCGGCATCTACGGCATTTTGGCGATGGGGTGGCGCGGTTCGGCGCGGCACTGGTCCAATCACGAAATGGCTTCCCTGCTGCTGGCGGGACTAGCCACGCCGCTGGTGCTCTCGGTGCACACCGTGGTCAGCTTCGACTTCACCGTGGCCATCGTGCCCGGCTGGCACAGCACATTCTTTCCACCGTATTTCGTGGCGGGCGCCATCTACTCCGGATTTGCCATGGTCCTGGTCCTGGCCATCCCGCTGCGTTGGGTTTACGGCTTGCAAGGTTTGATCACCGATCGCCACCTGGAGAACTCGGCGAAGGTCATGCTGGCGACAGGTCTGATTGTGGGCTACGCGTACGTTCTGGAATCGTTCACGGCTTGGTATAGCGGCAACGTCTACGAAACCGCGGCCGTCTGGCACCGCATGACCGGGCCGTACGCCCCCGCCTATTGGAGCCTCATCACCTGCAATATCGTGGCGCCGCAGATGCTGTGGTTCAAGCGCGTGCGCACTAAGCCCATCTTCCTGTTCATCGCTTCCCTGGTAGTGCTGGTGGGCATGTGGCTGGAGCGCTTCGTCATCATTGTGTCCAGCCTGGCGCAGGATTACCTGGTGTCGTCGTGGCGCGTCTTTCATCCCACGCGCTGGGACTGGGCCACTTACGTGGGCACCATCGGACTGTTCACTTTCCTGTTTTTCCTGTTCATCCGGCTGCTGCCGATGATCTCGATCTTCGAAGTGCGCACGCTGCTGCCGCAAGCCAAAGTCGAGGAGGAGGCTGAAGGATGAGGCCCCCGATTTACGGCGTGATGGCGGAGTTCGACAACCCCACGTCCCTGGTAAATGCCGCCCGCGAGGCGCGCGCCCGCGGCTACCGCAAGCTGGATGCCTATTCGCCGTTTCCCATCGAAGCACTGACCGAGGCGCTGCACCTGCCGAAAAGCAAGCTGCCGCTGATCGTCCTGATCGGCGGGATTCTGGGCGGGCTGACCGGTTACCTGATGCAGTATTACGTGACCGTGATCTACTTCCCGATCAATATCGCCGGGCGTCCGCTCGATAGCTGGCCGATGTACATCGTGATCGCCTTCGAGCTGACCATATTGTTCGCCGCGCTGTCGGCTGTGTTCGGTCTGCTGGCCGTGTGCGGACTGCCCATGCCGTATCACCCCACTTTCAACGTGCCGCGATTTGCGTTGGCTTCGCGCAACCGGTTTTTCTTGTGCATTGAAGCTGCCGATCCGTTGTTCGACCGTAAGGCAACCGAGGAGTTTTTGGAAAGTCTGGATGCGCGGGAGGTCTCCGAAGTTGCGCACTAGACAGGCATCCTTGTATTACAACTCCTCAGAATCTTCGCAGTCTGCGCGGATTCTTCGTGGGGCNNCTTTTGGTTGCGGCTGCGCTGCGCTGTGGCAGCCGCCTTTCATGCGGCTCTTGCTGCCAATCCTGGCCTTCGCCGCCCTGCTGACCGGCTGCCGGCAGGACATGCAGGATCAGCCCAAGTACATCCCGCTGCGTCCTAGTTCCTTCTTCGCCGATGGCCGCTCCGAGCGTCCCCTGGTGGAAGGCACGGTGGCGCGCGGGCACCTGAACGAAGACACTGCCTTCTACACCGGAAAAATCGACGGCAAACCGGTCGAAGCCTTTCCCCTACCCATCACCCGCGCGGTGTTAGACCGGGGACGGGAGCGTTACAACATCTACTGCTCGCCTTGCCATGATCGCCTGGGCAACGGCCACGGCATGATTGCCCAGCGCGGATTCAATCATCCGCCCCCGCAGTCTTACCACATCGATCGTTTGCGGCAGGCCCCGGTGGGGTACTTCTTCGACGTGATCGCCAACGGACTGGGGGCCATGCCGGATTACGCGGCCCAGATCGAGCCTCGCGACCGCTGGGCTATCGTGGCCTACGTGCGCGTCTTGCAGTTGAGCCAGCATGCATCGCTCGCCGACGTGCCGCCGGAAAAGCGCGGCGAACTGAACAAGGGAGGAACGAAGTAATGCCGGCCGCGGCTCACGAGCGTTCTTTCGCCATCCCGCCGGATCTCGCCGCCGATATGCGCGGCTGGCGGACGCGTTTCCTGGTAGTGGGCGCCATAGCGCTGATCCTCAGCGTCATCGGCGGTTTCTTCAATGCCGATCAGTTCTACCACTCTTACATCTGGTGCTACATGTTCTTCATCGGCGTGCCGCTGGGAGCGACGGCGCTGCTGATGCTGCAATACCTCAGCGGAGGCGCCTGGGGCATGGTCATCCGGCGCCCGTGCGAGGCGGCTGCGCGTACGCTGCCCCTGTTGCTGATTCTGTTCATCCCCATCGTCATCGGCATCCCGCACCTGTATCCGTGGTCGCACCCCGGCATCGTGGCGCACGACCGCCTTTTGCAACACAAGCAGGTCTACCTGAACGTACCGTTCTTCCTGATCCGCGCAGCGCTTTATTTCGCGGGCTGGTCGCTGATCGGGCACCTCTTATATAAGTGGTCGGGCGATCAGGATCGCGGCGATACGCGCGCCGCCGGCCGCCTGGCGGCGATCAGCGGGCCGGGCTTGATTTTCTATGGATTCAGCGTGACCTTCATGGCCATCGACTGGGTTCTGTCGATCAACCCGCACTGGTTCTCTACGATTTTCGGCCTGCTCTTCATAGCGGGCGAAGGGTTGTCGGCGGTGGCGTTCCTGATTTGTGTGCTGGTGATTCTCAGCAACCGGGCGCCGATGGCGGAAGTGCTGACGCATCGCCATCTGCACGACGTGGGCAAGCTGATGCTGGCCTTTGTGATGGTGTGGGCGTATTTCTCGTTCTCGCAATTGCTGGTAATTTGGTCGGGCAATTTGCCGGACGAGATCCCGTGGTACATCAAGCGCTTCGGGGGCGGATGGCAATATATCGGCGTGGCGCTGGTGCTCCTGCAATTTGCGTTGCCCTTCGCGCTGCTCCTTTCGCGCGACCTTAAACGCAATTTCAAACTGCTGCGCGCGGTGGCGATTGTGGTCATCGCGATGCGGTTCGTGGACCTTTACTGGATCGTCGCGCCGGACTTCCAGGGTGCGCAGTTTACGGTGAGTTGGATGGATTTCCTGCTGCCCATCGGGCTGGGTGGAATCTGGCTGGCGGCGTTCTTGTGGCAGTTGGCCCTGCGCCCGCTGATGCCGCTGGGGGATCCGCATCTGGAGGAGGCTCTGGAACATGGCCGGGAATAACGCTCACTCCGGCGATGAGCCGCGCAATCCGCACGTCCAGCACGAGCCCGGGGATGTCAATGCCCTGGCTCTGACGAAGTTCGGGTTGGCGATGGCCGCTCTGATCGTCATTTTCCTGTTTGCTTTGTGGGGCATGTTTGAGTATCTGAAGAATCGCGAGGCGGAGGCGGGGCTGCCGCTATCGCCGTCGGCCATGGTGAATGCCCAAAAGCAGCCGCCCGAACCCCGGCTGCAGCGTCATGCGGCGCAGGATATGCGGGACTGGCGCGCCGCCGAGGACAAGGCTTTGCACCAATATGGGTGGATCGATCCGGATAAAGGGATTGTGCAGATACCGGTGGAACGAGCCATGGATTTGATCGCGCAACGGGGATTGCCTGCTGCGCCCGCTGGAAAAACCAAATGAAGTTGAAGCTACCTTGCCTTCCTGAAGTTGTGGGGCAGACTCTCAGCCTGCGGCGGCCTCTCAGGCCGCCCTTCTTTGCCGCCTTGAGCTGCGTGCTCGCCGTAACCGCCGCGTGGGCGCAACCGGCCCAACCCGCGCCCGCCCAGCCATCGGCGATGCGCAGCCCCGATTCCAAGCCTGCCCCGCTGCCGGCAGGCCTGCAGGGCGTAACCATCGAACAGAACCTCAACCAGCAGGTGCCGCTCAATCTCGTCTTTCGCGATGAGTTCGGCCGTTCCCTGCCGCTTTCCACTTACTTCAGCGGCCACAAGCCTGTCCTGCTGGCCCTCGTCTACTATACCTGCCCCATGCTGTGCAACTTGGTGCTGACCGGCATGGAGAGCAGCCTGCGCGCCATCTCACTCAATCCCGGCCGCGATTTCGAGGTGGTAGCGGTGAGCTTCGATCCGCGCGATACACCGGAGATCGCGGCAGCCAAACGCGCCAGCTATCTGCAACGCTACCGCCGCCCCGATACCGCTAACGGCTGGCATTTTCTGACCGGAGACGAAGCCAACATCAAAGCGCTGACTGCGGCCGTAGGCTTCCGCTATAAGCTCGATCCAGTGACGGGGCAGTACGCGCACGCCAGCGCCATCATGATCCTCACACCCGGAGGCAAGCTGTCGCGGTATTTCTACGGCGTGGAATACGCGCCGCGCGACGTGCGCCTGGGGTTGGTGGAGGCGTCCCAAAACAAGATCGGCTCGCCCGTGGACCAGATGCTGCTGTTCTGTTACCACTACGATCCGGCAACCGGCAAATACGGCGCCATCGCCATGAACATGGTGCGTTTCGCGGGCGGCACGTTCGTCCTGATTTGCGGCACATTCCTGTTATTCGCGTGGCGCCGCGACTGGCGCAGAGATCGCCAGGCTTTGAGGCAAGCTAGATAACTTCATGGACTCTGAATTACCTCTATTTCCGGTTCAGGCATCCAGCGTGGCCGCCAGTGTGGACCATCTGCTCTACTTCCTGCTGGCCGTGGCGGTCTTCTTCTCGGTGGGGATCTTTCTCACTATCTTCTACTTCGCGATCCGCTACCGGCGGCGTTCCGAGTCGGAATTGCCGGCTCCTGTGCACGGCTCCATGAGTCTGGAGATTCTCTGGAGCGTTATCCCGTTCGGCCTCACCATGATCATGTTCGCGTGGGGAGCCAGCGTCTTCTTTACCATTTCCCGCCCGCCGGACGACGCGCAGCAAATATACGTCATCGGCAAACAGTGGATGTGGAAGATTCAGCACATGGAAGGACAGCGCGAGATTAACGAGTTGCATATCCCGGTCGGCCAAGCCGTCAAACTGACCATGACATCGGAAGACGTGATCCACGACTTCTTTGTGCCCGCTTTCCGCACCAAGGCCGATGTGCTGCCGGGACGTTACACGACGACCTGGTTTAAGGCGACCAAGCCCGGCAAGTACCACTTATTCTGCGCCCAATATTGCGGCACGAACCATTACGCCATGGTCGGCTGGGTGTATGTCATGGAACCGCAGGACTATCAGGCGTGGCTCAGCGGCGGCACGTCCGGCTCGCTGACGTCCAGCGGCGAAAAGTTGTTCCAGGATCTGGCTTGCGTGAACTGCCATCACCTGATCGACCCGCCGGGGCGGGGGCCGAACCTGCGCAACCTATACGGCAGCCAGGTGGAACTCACCGGCGGCGGCCATGTCAAGGCCGACGAGGAGTATATCCGCGAGTCGATTTTGAACCCGTCGGCGAAGATCGTAGCGGGCTATCAGCCGATCATGCCCACGTTCCAGGGACTGGTGACTGAAGAGAACGTGCTGCAACTGATCGAGTACATCAAGTCCCTGACACCGAAGCCGGCCGGCGCCTTACCGAGCCGCGACCGACCGAGCCGCGACCGTAAGGGAGCGGAAGCAGCCGGATCCCTGCAGAAATCCACCAAACAATAAGACTATGATTACCGAAGCGGTCGAAGAGCGAGAGAATTACCTCAACGCGAGTTACGGCATCAAGTCCTGGCTGCTTACCAAGGACCACAAGCGCATCGCTCTGTTGTATCTGCATACGATCACGTTTTTCTTCTTTCTCGGCGGCATCTTCGCCACCCTGATCCGGCTCGAACTGCTGACACCCAAGGGCGACCTGGTGTCGGCGGACACCTACGCGAAGCTATTCACGCTGCACGGCGTGATCATGATCTTCTTCTTCCTGATACCCTCCATTCCCGCCACGCTGGGAAACTTTTTCCTGCCCATGATGATCGGGGCGAAGGATCTGGCATTTCCGAGACTCAACCTGCTGAGCTGGTATCTACTGGTGATTGGCGGCTGTTTCGCGATGTACGCCATGCTGGCCGGCGGCGTGGATACCGGGTGGACTTTCTACGTGCCGTACAGCACCAATTACTCCAATACCTACGTGATCGCCACCGGCATTGGCATCTTCATCGCGGGATTTTCCTCGATTCTTACCGGGCTGAACTTCATCGTAACTGTACACCGCATGCGGGCTCCGGGCATGACCTGGTTTCGCCTGCCGCTGTTCGTGTGGTCCAATTATGCGACCGCCCTCATCCAAGTGCTGGGCACTCCGGTGATCGCCATCACGCTGGTGCTGTTGATCGGCGAACGCACCCTGCACATCGGCATCTTCGATCCCGCGCGGGGAGGCGACCCGGTGCTGTTTCAACACCTGTTCTGGTTCTATTCGCATCCCGCGGTCTATATCATGGTGCTGCCGGCCATGGGTGTAATCAGCGAACTGGTCTCCGTGTTCTCCAAGAAGGCGATATTCGGTTATAAGGTGGTGGCATTTTCCAGCGTGGCGATCGCGGTGCTCGGCTTTCTGGTTTGGGGCCATCACATGTTCGTGTCCGGACAGTCCGTCTACGCCGGCCTGGTATTCTCCTTCCTCAGCTATTTCGTGGCCATCCCGTCGGCTATCAAAGTGTTCAACTGGACCGCCACGCTTCATAAGGGATCCATATCCTTTGCGACGCCCATGCTGTACGCGTTCGGGTTCATTGGGCTGTTCACCGTCGGCGGACTTACCGGCTTGTTTGTGGCGTGCCTGGGTGTGGACGTCCACGTCCACGATACTTACTTCGTGATTGCCCATTTCCATTACATTATGGTCGGCGGAACCCTGATGGCCTATCTCGGCGGCCTGCACTATTGGTGGCCCAAGATGTCCGGCCGCATGTATCCGGAAGGTTGGGCGAAGCTTTCCGCTTTGGTCATCTACCTGGGCTTCAATCTGACCTTCTTCCCGCAATTCATTCTGGGCTATCTGGGCATGCCGCGACGCTACTGGACTTATCCGGACGAGTTCCAGGTGCTGCACGTCATGTCTACCGCGGGCGCTTCCGTGCTGGCGGTCGGATATCTGATGCCGCTGATCTACTTCATGTGGTCGTTGCGGTATGGGCCCATCGCGGGACCGAATCCGTGGGGCGCCACCGGACTGGAGTGGCAGACGGCTTCGCCGCCGCCCGCCCACAATTTCGACGTCACGCCGGTAGTCACGACGGAGGCTTACGATTACGCCGCGCTGGCCGCGATGGAGGAGGCCAAAGTTGGATAGCCACACGGAAACCGCCGCGCTGCGCGAACAGTTTGAAACGGCCGGACAGCAGAAGGAAGTCTCCACGCTGGGGATGTGGATCTTCCTGGTGACGGAGATCATGTTCTTCGGCGGCCTGTTCCTGGCTTATGCGATCTACCGGCGAGAGTTTGCCGGGGCGTTCGCCGTGGCCAGCAATACGCTGGACGTAGTTGTCGGCGCGGTGAATACGGCGGTCCTGCTATGCAGCAGTTTTACGATGGTGCTCGCGGTGCGCGCCGCGCAGATCGGCAGCCGCAAGGCGCTGATCTGGTTTCTGATCCTGACTATTCTGCTCGGCGGAGTCTTTCTGGGCGTCAAGGCCTATGAGTGGAACCTGAAATTCGAAGAGCACCATGTGCCGGGTCCGTCGTTCCACCTGGAGGGTACCCAGGAGCAAGGCCCCGCGCAACTGTTCTTCTCGCTGTATTTCACCATGACCGGGCTGCACGCCCTGCACATGCTGGTGGGAGAAGGCCTGATGTTGTTTCTCCTGTGGCAAGCGTACGCCGGCAAATACACGCCGGAGTATTACACACCGGTGGACATCGGCGGACTCTACTGGCACTTTGTCGACATTATCTGGATCTTTTTGTTCCCGCTGCTCTATCTGATCGCCCGTCACCAACACTAACATGCAAGAACACGCCGATTCCATCAAGACCTACACTCTGGTGTTTGTGTCGCTGCTGCTTCTGACTGGGGCGACCACGGTGGTGGCCACCATCGACCTGGGAGCGTTCAACGTGGTCATGGCGCTGCTCATCGCGGTGGTGAAGATGATGCTGGTGGCGCTGTTTTTCATGCACCTTCGTCACAGCACCATCCTGACCAAGGTGGTGGTAGGCGGCGGCATGCTGTGGCTGGGGATTCTGTTGTTGCTCAGCCTGAGCGACTTCGTCACGCGCGGCTGGCTGCCGGTACCCGGAAAGTAGGTAGGAGGGCGGGCTTGAGCCCGCGCGGGGCTTAAGCCCCGCTAAGCCGGCTTTTCAGCCGGCTCTGGCCGCCTAAANNCCGCCTAAAAAGGCGGCTGCGGCCAGGATTGGCCGCCCTCCAAGGCGATGCTACGCAAATTGACCCACTACCGGAAAGTAGCGGCAGGTGGGAGCGCCGGGGGGTACGACTCAGCTCATGCCAAACGGCGTCCGTACTCCAGGCACGCAAGCGGGAACAAAGCGCGGGGGCTTGGCCCGGGAGCCTGCGGTCATGCAGGTGCTCGGTCGTTAAGCCTGCGCCACTACTCCCAATGGCCGGGAAGACCCCACTTCTTCTTCACGTCGCTGCCGAACTGAAAGCCTGGGCCGATCGAAAAACGGATGGTGTTGCGGCCGTCTTTCAGCAGGTCGGGGAACAGGTGATCGTGCACCAGGTCGGCTTGCACGATCAGGCTGAAGTGTTTGGTGACGTTGAACGCGATACCGCCGCCGAAACCGTAGAATGCGGTCCATTCTTCCTCCTTGCCGGAAGGGGCCACGCCATTCACCAGGATTTGGGTGAGGTGGTCGGCGGGATGCGCCGTCACGATTTCGTTGATGATTCCGCAGGATGGCCGGATATACGGCGTAAAGCGCTTGAAGCGGCGGTACGGAAACTCGGGACCGGCGGTGAAGGTCTGGGTCACCGAACTGAAGGGTAAGGCAGCTACGTAGTTAGCAGGGAGGGCGCCGGCGGCTATGAGTTGCTGCAGAAGCGGGCCATATGTCTGCTGTATCGCGGTGGCGGCCTGGTTCAGCCCGATGATCGTATTGCCTGTGCCGCGGCTGTAGTCGAAGCCCAAACTAACATGCCGCGACCAGCGCATTCCGGCCTGGATGTGAATGCCGGGTTCGTAGAGACTGATCTTGGGGCTGTCCAGATGTAAGAATCCGGCGTAGACCACGAAGCGGCCGACATATGGTTGATCGGCGGGTTGCTCCGCAGACCCTGCTTGCTGGGCCAAGAGGCATGGCGCCATGAGGAGCAGCGACGCGCTGAACCGAATCAGACGGGATACGGAGCGATGAGGGCCGGACTCGGCGGACTTCTGTAGCATTTGACCTCGACACATGAGTTTGACGCTGGTTCAGACTGGGGTTTCAGACAGCGAATGAAAATAGAGTAGCATCTTCGAGAGGCTTGGACGCAGAGACCGGTACTAGAACCGTCGCCTGATCGTGGGGCGGTCCCCCTGGACCGCGGCCGACGCCCTCGCGGGTTGCGGGGTAGTGGGTCAATTTGCGTAGNNCCAATTGCAAACTGACCCACTACTGGCTGCGGGCTGAAAATGGTACCAAAATTGCGTTCTAGACAAATAGGATAAAAAGAGTCTATTTTATCTTTTCGGGCCTCCATGCAGTTGACTCGCGCCGCCGATTACGCCGTTCGCGTCATGATCCATCTGGCCGCGCTGCCTCCCGGCACCCGCGTCAACCGCGACAGCCTGGCGGCCGCCTCCGAGGTCCCCACGCACTTTCTTTCCAAGGTTTTACAGGTATTGGTCCGGGCTCGGCTGATTGTGACGCATCGCGGCCCGAGCGGCGGATTCAACCTGGCCATCCCGGCCGAACAGATCTCGGTTCTGAGGGTGGTGGAGGCGGTCGAAGGCCCCATCGCGCTCAACGTTTGCGCCACCAACGGGTCCGGTTGCAGCCGTCAAAGCTGGTGTCCGGCGCATTTCGTATGGCTGGAGGCGCAGGCCGCGCTCACCCAGGTGCTGAAGAACGCCTCCATCGCCAAGCTGGCCGGCGAGGCGGCAGTTGCGCTGCAAAGTGTCCCGCGCCAAGACAAGGTGGTCTACCCATGGAACTGACGTGGCTGGCCATCGCCGCCAGCCTGATGATGGGCCTGGGCGCCGCAGCAGTCTTTGTTTTTGCGGTGAAGAAGGATTATTTTCGCGATCTGGAAGACACCAAGTACCAGGTCTTCTGGTCCGATTTGGAAGAGTTGGTGGATTCACCCGTGCTTTCACCCAAGGAGAACCTCGATGGCAGTGGCTCCAGGAAGCCATAAAGAACCCGGGCAGGCGGGCAGCCTGCCCCTGGCGGAAACCATGAACCGGCGGCGCATGCTGGCCTGGTTCACCGGTTTCGGCTTATTCGGCTCGGCGGTGCTGAGCGCATTTTCGAACCTTATATTCATCAAGCCGCGCGCCACCTACGGGCAGCCCATGCGCTTCGGCATCGGGCGGCCCGAGGATTTCCCGCCCGGCACGCGCATCTCGATGGACGTCCGCCGCGTCTGCATCGTGCGCGATGGCAACCGCCTGGCGGCCATCTCGACCACCTGCACGCACCTGGGCTGCATCGTGGGCGTAGCCGAAACGGGCTTCGCCTGTCCCTGTCACGGCTCGCGCTTCGACCAGGACGGCAACGTCACCGGCGGTCCGGCGCCCAAGCCGCTGCCCTGGTTCCAGATCAGCCTGGCGCCCAATGGGGAACTGGAAGTCGACAAGGGAGCCGAGATCGTCCCCGGCACTTACTTAGACGTATGAGCGACACCACTAAGGAAACCGGACTCCTCGCCGCCGTGCGGGAGTTCCCCGCGAATGTCTGGAGTTCTATTTTTCGCAATCCGCTGCCCTCCAACGATCTCGAGCGGGCATCCACCAGCTTCACCAATTTCTTCCTGCACGTGCACCCGGTGAAGGTCAATCGCAACACGCTGCGGCCCCTCTACACGCTGGGGCTGGGGCTGATGTCGTTCTTCCTGTTTCTGATTCTGGTGGTCACCGGCGTGCTCCTGATGTTCTACTACGTGCCCTCCACCACGCAGGCGTACGACCGCATGCTGGACCTGCGCGGCTCGGTGGCCTTCGGCATCTTCCTGCGCAATATGCACCGCTGGTCGGCGCACGGCATGGTGGCCGTCGTGTTCCTGCACCTGTGCCGCGTGTTCTTCACCGGCGCTTACAAGAAGCCGCGGGAATTCAACTGGGTGCTGGGCGTGGGGTTGCTGCTGGTCACGCTGTTTCTGAGCTTCACCGGCTATCTGTTGCCCTGGGACCAACTGGCTTTCTGGGCCATCACGGTGGGGACATCCATCGCCGGGTATGCGCCTCTCGTAGGCAAACAGATCCAGTTTCTGCTGCTGGGCGATGCCACGGTCGGACAGGAAGCCCTGCTGCGGTTCTACGTGCTGCACGTGGCGGTCCTGCCACTGGTGCTGACGTTGCTGATCGCCATACACTTCTGGCGCATCCGCAAGGACGGGGGCTTGTCGCGGCCGGAGGAACCTGCGCATGCGCAGGCGGTGACCGTGACGGTCACAACCGCGACGGCCCCCGGAACTGATCCGCGACCCTCCGCCCCGCGACCCTCCTCCCCGCGACCCTCCTCCCCGCGACCCTCCGCCCCGCAACCCTCCTCCCCGCGACCGTCAGGGAGCGGTCAAAAAACCTACGGCCTGCAAGGCTTCGTACGCGGGCCGTTCATCAGGGCCGGCAATGTCCCCGACAACTCGGTCTTCAGTTGGCCCAATCTGCTGATCGCGGAGTTGTTCGTCTTCGTCCTGACGGTGGCCGTAATTCTGGTGCTGTCTCTGCTGTTCAACGCACCGCTGGAAGAGCCGGTGAATGTCATGCATCCGCCCAATCCCGCCAAGGCGCCCTGGTACTTCCTGGGCCTCCAGGAAATGGTCAGCTATTCGGCGTTCTGGGGAGGCGTGGGCGTTCCCGGCATCTTCGTCGTGCTGCTGCTGCTGGTTCCGTATATCGACCGCGGAGCCGCCGGGGTAGGGAAGTGGTTCGCCCGCGAACGGCTGCTGGCAAACACGATTTTTCTGACGCTGGTGTTGGTCAACGTCATGTTCATCATTATCGGCACGTTCTTCCGCGGGCCGAATTGGTCAATGGTTTTACCCTGGTAACCGGCAATGCGACTGTCACTGGCGATAGCTAGTTTCGTGGCCCTGATCGTACACGGCATCGTTTTCTACGATCAATTCTTTCACCGCTGGGAGCGGTACCAGACCGCCTACTTCGATCAGGCGCGTACGCTGTCGAAGGATGAGCGGGAGCGGGCGGCCCTGGACGAGCGCCATCCCCGCATCGAACAGTACATCGTCACCCAATTCGGCGATACGCAGGTGGACCGCTGCGGCACCTGTCACATCGCCGCCGACGATCCGCGGTTCGAGAAGTACGCGCAGCCGCTCCGCACCCACAGCTACTCCACGGCGCTTGGCGATTACCAGCGCAATGGCCGCTGGGAGCGCCGCCACAAGTTCGCGGACTTCGGCTGCACGGTCTGCCACGACGGGCAGGGCCGCGGGTTGAAAACGTTCTACAGTCATGGCGAGGATCCCTACTGGCCCCAGCCGATGCTGGGCTTCGTGATCCAGTCCACCTGGCGCAAGGAGTTAGCGCCCAAGCTGATGGGCGCACAGTACATGGAAGCCAACTGCGCCCAATGTCACACGGCCTCCGATTTCGCCGGCACACCCAACGTGAACCGCGGGCGCAAGCTGTTTTATGCCATGAACTGCTACGGTTGCCACCGCATCGAGGGCATGTCGGAAGGCACGCTGGGGCCGGACCTGAGCGAAGTCGGAAAGAAATACCGGGTCGATTACCTGTGGCAGCACATCATCGATCCGCGCGTCATTTCGGCGATCTCCTTCATGCCGAAGTTCAACCTGGGCGAAGCCGATGTGAAGGCGCTGGTGATCTTCCTCAAGAGCCGCCATGGCATCAACTTCGCCGAAACATC
>PMVV01000302.1 GCA_003166475.1 Bryobacterales bacterium
TACTTCCGGACGACGGACGTGACAGGGGTGGCGGAGTTGCCGGAGGGCACCGAGATGGTGATGCCGGGTGACCACGTGAACCTGACCATCGATCTGATCACGCCGATCGCCATGGACAAGGGGTTGCGGTTCGCCATCCGCGAAGGCGGACGCACGGTGGGCGCCGGAACCGTCACCGAAATTATCGAATAACGCTGCAAGCAAAGAAGGACAACGAACATGGCACGCGAGATCATCACTTTTCAATGCACGGAATGCAAGAACCGGAACTATTCGGGCACCAAGAATAAGAAGACCACCACGGAGCGGTTGGAAATGAAGAAATTCTGCCCGTATTGCCGGAAGCACCAGCCGCACAAGGAAATCAAGTAGAATTAGGAAGGACAGGCATAGGGGCGTAGGTTTAACGGCAGACCAGCGGTCTCCAAAACCGCGAGTGGGGGTTCGAATCCCTCCGCCCCTGCCAATCCAATTTGACACAGGGCAGAGTTGGGGAGCGAGGCAGAATGGAAGGCAGCGGCAATTTTCTTGAGAGCGTAACCAGTTGGCCCACGCGCACGCGCGATTATTTCAACGAGCTGAAGCTGGAGATGAAGCGTGTGACTTGGCCCAACCGCAAGCAGGTGGAGGGCACCACGCTGGTCGTGATCTTCACTGTGTTCTGCTTTGCAGCCTTCTTTGCGGTGGTCGATACGGTGCTGCAAGACACCGTTACGCGCTTGTACCACGCATTGTCGCGGTAACCGTATGGATGACGAGAACGTGTATCCCGTGGATCAAGAAGAGCTTCCCCAGGAGCCGGCGATCGCCGATCTAGCCGAAGAGGCGGACGAAGAGGAAGCCGCACCTGCCGAGCAGGTCGCCGCCGAGCCCGAGGCGGAACCGGTTGCGGCTGCCGAGCCGGCGGAAGTGCCCGCCGCTCCGGCCTACGATGAGTCCTCTCCCAAGAAATGGTTCATCATTCACACCTATTCCGGTTTCGAGCAAAAGGTGGCCGAGTCGCTGCGCAGCCGCTCGCAGGCATTCGGCTTCGCCGACAAGATCGGCCAGGTGCTCATTCCCACCGAAGAAGTGGTGGAGTTGCGCGGCGGCAAGAAGGTCACCAGCAAACGCCTGGTTTACCCCGGCTACGTGCTGGTGGAAATGGAAATGAACGACGAGTTGTGGCACGCCGTGAAAGCCACGCCGCGGGTCACGGGATTCGTGGGCGGCGGCACGCAGCCGGTGCCACTGAGCGCCGACGAGGTGAACTCCATCCTGAACCGCCAGGCCTCCTCCACCGAACGGCCGCGCCCCAAGACGACCTACGAGAGAAACGACGGCGTGCGCATTGTGGATGGCCCGTTCGCCAACTTCCGAGGCAAGGTGGACGAGGTCAACACCGATCGCGGCACGCTGCGCGTGATGGTCATGATTTTCGGCCGCGCCACGCCAGTGGAACTCGAGTTCCTCCAAGTCGAAAAAGAATAAGAAAGAATAACGATTCGCAAGGATTCTAGAGATGGCAAAGAAAGTTACCGGTTCCGTGAAGTTGCAGATCCCCGCCGGGAAGGCTACGCCGGCGCCCCCAGTGGGCACGGCCCTCGGCCCGCAAGGCGTCAACATCATGGATTTCTGCAAGGCGTTCAACGCCAAGACGTCGAGCAAGGACCAGGAAGGGCTGATCATCCCGGTGGTGATCACCATCTTTTCGGATCGCTCGTTCACTTTCATCACCAAGACGCCGCCGGTGCCGGTGCTGATCAAGCGCGCCGTGAACCTGGCCAAGGGATCGCCGGAGCCCCATAAGACCAAGGTGGGCGTGATCACCGAGAAGCAGGTGGAAGAGATCGCCAAGATCAAGATGCCGGACCTGAACTGCTTCACGGTGGAAGCCGCCATGAATTCGGTCAGGGGCACCGCGCGCAGCATGGGCGTGGATGTAGTGGCTTAGGCTTCCTTACTGGACGCGTGGCAGAATCCGCGGCGAGATGCGCAGCGGAGTGTATTTCGCAATAGCTTCGAAGTCGCGGTCTTTGTGCCAGAGCGGGATAGCGTTTTCAATCGCAATCGCCGCGATCAGGCAGTCGGCCGTGGAGCGGATGGTGTGACCTTTGCGACGCCCTTCGCGATAGATCTCGGCGGCTTCGAGAAACAAGCCGACCGGGAGCGGGTCGCTAAGACAAGGCAACGATCGGATCCGTTCTTCAAATTTCGCGCTGGCTGCGCCCACGCGCAAGCCTTGTAGCACCTCCTGCAAAATCGGACCGCAGGTCGCAAACTGGTGGAAGTCACCGGTCTGCAGGTGCTGCATGCGCCCGCACAGGAACTCAATCCAAACCGAGGAATCCACCAAGATCACCGGCGTCTCCGCGGCTTACCGGTAGTGCGGTCCTCCCGCATCTTTGCCAGATCGCCCTGCCAAAGGTTGGATCCCCAGAACTCCGCCAGCCCCTCGACCCTCCGGAGACGCAAGACCTCCTTCAATGCGTGGTTCACGGTTGCGGAATAGGTCTTGAGACCCAACTCACGCGTGGCCTCCTCAAGGACCTGCTCATCCAACACAAGATTCGTGCGTTTCATGTGTATAGTCTAGCAGACCTGCACGAGCTTCTGTTTGAGTGCGGAGACCTTCTCAGCCGCCAGCGCCTTCACTTTGCGGACACTCGCGAGCTTGATTTGTTCATAGCCGCGGATCTGGGCGGGCAGCGCGACAATCTCTTGCGCGAGGGGCAGGTTATCGGGCGTGACGCGATCCAGGCAGTCGCGCACGAGTTGCTCATACCAGCCGATGAGCGCGCGCTCTTCGCGGCGGACTGCGGCGTAACCGAACGGGTCGAACAGCGTGCCGCGCAGTCCTCTTAGCGACGCCAGCACGCGCAGCGGCGTGCGGAACCAACCGCCGAGCTTCATCTTCTTCTTCAGCCCCATGGCGCGCAACAGCGGCGGATGGATGTTGTAGCCGATCGATTCCACCTGCTCCCACATGCCCCGAATCTGGGCTTCGCGCTGGGGGTTCGTCAGCAGGCGCGCGACTTCGTATTCGTCTTTGTAGGCCATCAGCTTGTAGAGATTGCGTGCGACGGCTTCGGCCAGCGCCGGCTGGCGCGTTTCGACCTCGCGGACAAACGCGGTGTAGCGTGCGGCGTACGCGGCGTTCTGGTAGCGCGTGAGATCCGCGGTACGGCGCTCGACGAGGGAGCGATCATCGGCGGGCGCGGCGGGCGGCGCGATGAGCGACTCGACGGCTTGCGCATCGTGATAATACTTGCGGCCCCAAAGAAACGCCTGCACGTTGCGTTCGGCATCCACTTTGTTCAGCCGGATGGCTTCCTCTATGGCCGTATCCGAAATCGGAACGAGGCCGCCCTGCCAGGCCGCGCCGAGCAGGAAAATGTTCACCGCCATGTGACTGGCGAAGAGGCCTTCGGCCAGGCACGAGGCGTCCAGGAACAAGTTGCGGTCTTTGCGCGTGTAAGTATTGATCAGATCGACGACCGCTCCCGGGCCGGCCAAGCGCGCTCCGCCGCGGATGGAGTCGCCCGTGGGCACTTCGGCCGTGTTCACGACGGCCACGGTGCGCGAGGGATGCGCGCGCTTCAAATTGTCGGCGCTGCCCGCGCCGAGCAGATCGAAGCCCAGCAACAGGTCCGCATTGCCGTAGCCGATCTTGGCCGACGCTTCGATGGGACGCTCGCTGAGCACGATGCTCGACACGACAGCCCCACCCTTTTGCGCGAGGCCCGTCTGATCGAGCGTGATCGCCGAAAGACCGTCGATCCAGGCCGCCGTCGCCAGCAGCGCGTTCACCGTGACCACGCCGGTGCCGCCGATTCCGGGCATCAGGATCGAATAGCGCTCACCGACGGGGACGCGCTCGCGCGGCGGCGGCACTTCGGTTTCCGGCAGATTCGCGAGCGGCTGGTGGCGCTGTCCCGTGCCAGGCTTCAGCTTCACCGTGACGAAAGACGGGCACTCGCCCAAGACGCACGAATAATCCTTATTGCACGACGATTGGTGAATACGGGTCTTGGGACCGTATTCCGTTTCGACCGGATGCAGGCTCAGGCAATTGGATTGCGTGACACAATCGCCGCAGCCCTCGCAGACCTCTTCGTGGATCACCAAGCGCAGGGTGGGTTCGACGAGCTTGCCGCGCGACCGCAGGCGGCGCTTCTCGGCGGCGCACTGCTGATCGTAAATGATCGCGGTCACACCGGGCAGCTTCTCGAATTCGCGCAGCACTTCGGGCAGATCGTCGCGATCGCGCAGTTGGGCGTTGGCGGCCAGTTTGACGCCGTGGTATTTCTCCAGGTCGTCGGTGAGCACCGCGATTTGGCGAACACCATCGGCCGCCAGCTTGTGGGTCAACTCGGGGACGGGCACGGCGCCCGCGGCCTGCTGGCCGCCGGTCATGGCCACGGCACTGTTGTACAGGATCTTGTAAGTGATGTTGACGCCGGCCGCGATGCAGGCTTCCACGGCCAGCGATGCGGAATGAAAATAGGTGCCGTCGCCGACGTTCTGGAAAATGTGCGGCCGCTCGACGAAGGGGGCCATGCCGATCCACGGCGCGCCCTCGCCGCCCATGTGGGTGAGGAACGTGTAGGCATGGTGCGAGTGCTGGAGCTGCGCGGCCATGGCGTGGCAGCCTATGCCACCGCCGGCCATCTGGCCTTCCAGCAGCAGGGTGGAGCGATTATGCGGGCAGCCGGAGCAGAAGTTCGGAAAGCGCGCGGGGACCAGGCGGCGCTCGCGTGCGTCGATTTCGTCGAGAAGGGCGAGGCGGGAAACTGGAACGTTGACAAGCTGGGCCAGCACGCGGGTGATCGTCTCCGGGTCCAGTTCACCGGCGGCGGAGAACAGCGGCGCGGCTGTCGGATCGCCCTTGCCGAGAATAGCGGGGCGATCGGGCGAGTTGTACAGCGCCTCGCGCAATTGTAGTTCTAGGAAGCTGCGCTTCTCCTCGACCACCAGGATGGTTTCGAGCCCGCGCGCGAACTCGGCGGTGAAGCGCGGCTCGAGCGGGTAGGTCATGCCGAACTTTGCGATGCGCACACCGGCGCGCGCCAGATCGCCGGCGCGGTGCAGCCCGATATCGGCGAGCGCCTGCATCAGGTCGTAATACGCCTTGCCCGCGCTGGCGATGCCCAGCCAAGCGCCGTCGCCTGCGCCGAAGCTGCGGTTCACATTGTTGAGGCGGGCGAATTCGCGCGCAGCTTCCAAGCGCCGGTAGAGCACCTCCGGCTCCAGCATGAGCGTCATGGGAATCAGCAGGCGCGCGTCGGTCTTCTTCTCGTAACCTTCCGGTATGCGGATGGCGAGCCGCTCCGGATCGACATCCACCGTGCCGCCGGCATCGCACACATTGGTCACCATCTTCATGGCCACCCAAGCGCCGCAGAAGCGCGAGAGCGCGATGGCTAGCAGCCCGTAATCCAGCGTCTCCTGCGTATTGCCCGGGTAGAAGATGGGCATCGCATGGTTGTAGAAACTGAGATCGCTCTGGTGGGGAATGGTGGAGCTTTTGGAAACGTGATCGTCGCCGCCGAGGACCAGCGCCCCGCAATTGGCGCCGGTGCCCGCGATGTTGGCGTGACGGAAGATATCGCCGGAGCGGTCGACGCCCGGCCCCTTGCCGTACCAGATGCCGACCACGCCGTCGTAGCGCGACTGCCCGAGCGAGTGATGAATCTGGCTGCCGAAGACGGACGTGGCGGCGAGGTCCTCATTGACGCCCGGCACGAAATGGATGCGGTGCTCGTCGAGCAGGTGCTTCACGCGCGCCAGCGCCATGTCGTAGCCGCCCAGCGGCGAACCTTCGTATCCGGAGATGAAGGCGGCCGTGTTCAGACCGGCGCGGAGGTCGCGGCGCATCTGGTCCATGGGCAGACGCACCAGCGCCTGGATGCCGGTGAGGTAGACTGCGCCCTGTTCCCGCTCGTATTTGGAATCGAGCTTCATTTGACAGCGGAGAGTGCTATCGCATTATATAATGCTTGGCAGCGCGGACGGGTTGCTGGACGCGGCCACTGCGCCGAGCCAGGAGATATTCGATCAAGCGTACCTGGCCGACCAAAAGAGCGACGATCCGGAGCGGTTTCGTGCCATCGGCTGGTGCCGTGGTTTCCTGTGCTCCGTCATTTTCGAAGTCAGGCACGATGCCGTGGGTGAGTTCTACCATTTTGTTACGGCCTGGAAAGCGACAAGAGAGGAGGCACAAAGCTATGCCGAGAACATCTAAGAAAACCGCGACCTCAGATGAGATCGCGGATATGGCTTCGCGGGGCGAGGACATATCCGGCTACTTCACCAACCAGTTCACCGTCGCGCGGCCGGTGCGGCGGGTCAATGTCGACCTGACGGAGGGCATGCTGCGTGAATTGGATCACCGCGCGGCGCGCCTCAATATCAGCCGGCAGGCGGCCATTAAGACGCTGCTCGCCCGCGCGTTGGCGGAGGAGCGGAGTATCGGATCGCGGAAGAGAAAGGCCGGTTAGCGGCTCGCTATTCGCTGGCGCATTCATCCATGTCACACTACTTGGCTTTCGATCTGGGCGCGGAGAGCGGACGCGCGATGCTGGGCACGCTGGAAGGCGGCCGGCTGGCAGTCGAAGAACTGCACCGCTTCGCCAACACGCCGGTGCGCGTGTTCGACGCGCTGTATTGGGACACGCTGCGGCTCTGGCACGAGATCCAGCGCGGCTTGGCGATTGCCGGGCGGGAACGGCACTTGCCGCTCGATGGCATCGGCATCGATACGTGGGGCGTGGACTTCGCCCTGCTGGGGGCGGACGGCGCGCTGGCCGATAATCCGCGGCACTATCGCGATGCGCGCACCAATGGCGTGATGGAGAAGGTCTTCCGCGTGGTGCCGCGCGCGGAGGTGTTCGCGCAGACCGGCATCCAGTTCATGCAGCTCAATTCGCTTTACCAGTTCTACGCGCTGAAGCTGGCCGGTTCGCCGGCGCTGGAGGCCGCGCGCACGCTGCTGTTCATGCCGGACCTGCTGAACTACTGGCTGACTGGCGTGGCGCGCGCGGAGCTGACCATCGCCAGCACGTCGCAGTTTTACGATCCGCGCAACAAGACGTGGGCGCGCGATCTGCTGGAGCGGCTGGGGCTGCCCACCGGCATCCTGCCCGAGATTGTGGCGCCGGGGACGCTGCTCGGTCCGCTGCTCGATTCGGTGGCAGGGGCGGCGGGGCTGGGGGCCGTGCCGGTGTACGCGACCGGATGCCACGACACGGCGTCGGCGGTGGCCGCGGTGCCGGCGGAGGGCTCGAACTGGTGCTACATCAGCTCGGGCACGTGGTCGCTGATGGGCGCCGAGTTGGACGAGCCGGTGATCGACGAGCGGGTGCTGGCCGAGAATCTGACCAACGAAATCGGGGCGGCGGGGAAGGTACGGTTCCTGAAAAATATCGCGGGACTTTGGCTGGTTCAGGAATGCCGGCGCGCGTGGGCACAGGCGGGGGCCGAGTACACCTATGACGAGTTGACGCGGCTGGCGGGCGAGGCGGGGCCCGCGCGGGCGACGATCGATGTGGATGCGTTCCTGGAGCCGGGCGACATGCCGCGCAAGATCGCGGCGCATTGCCGGGCACGGGGACAGACGCCGCCGGAGACGCCCGGCGAGTTCACGCGCACGATTCTGGAGAGCCTGGCGCAGCGCTACCGGCAGGTGCTGGAGAGCCTGGAGGCGCTGGCCGGGCGGCGGTTCGATGCGATCCATATTGTGGGCGGCGGGTCGCGCAACGCGCTCCTGAACCAGTTGGTGGCGGATGCCACGGGGCGGACGGTGATTGCGGGGCCCAGCGAAGCGACGGCGAGTGGGATTGTGCTGATTCAAG
>PMVV01000151.1 GCA_003166475.1 Bryobacterales bacterium
GATCCTAGCCACCCAGTTGACGTAGAAGACGGTCGGGGGTTTTCAAAAACTTTGTTCAGAAAACGCTTGACGGAATAGCTCAGATGACCCTCCAATTGCAGACCGCCGGCTGTTCTCGATTCCAGTAGAGCATGAGGGGAGGCAGACGGAGGCCCTTGGTTTGCGCAAGCTGTTGAAGGATTGGGGGAATTCTCGTGGACCAGTTTGGTGACCGGCATGTCCGCTGTCGCCAACCCTGGTACGGCCGGTTACTGGCCCTTTCTCTTCCCGGATGGCTTCTTTGGCGCCTTGCGCCGCTTGCTCGCGGGCACCCGTCGATCCGCGGGAGGTACTGGCAGAGGAAGCACGCGTGCAGTCCGGGATTTCAGGCAGACCAGCCGCCAATGCCAGGCCGGCAGCAGGGATCCTTCGCCGGCATTATGCTCGCACATACGATTCCCTCCTACGCGTACTCTTTGGCGTTGGCCGGCATGGAGAGCAGCACGGGGCGCGGCGGCACGGCGGACCGCAGCATCTCGAGTTCGTTCTCACCCGAAGTAAGCGGCAAGCCGATCTGGCCACCCTGCGCGGCCGACCGGCAGCAGGCCATCATGATTTCGAAGCCCGCCCAGGCGCTCGCGAAATTGCAGGGATGGACCTTTTGCTCGTCATCCAGCCAATCCGCAATGTCCTGAACATAGGGCGGCATGTCGAGGTCGTAGTTCATCGAACCGCCTCCGGAACAGGAGGTCTCCTTGGCGACCACCCGCCAGCCCCCGCCGGTCATGACCTCGGCGAAGCCATCGCTGCCCTGCGCGCCAATCCGGCATTTGCGCCACCAGTAATCGACCTCGGGCACATCGGGCGCGCCGGCTCCGCATTCCACCACACCACGCACGCCGTTGGCGAACTGGATAAAGCCGGCGATATAGTCGGGCGATGGGTGCGAGTCGGCGAGTTTTCCACGTCCTGCCGCCTGCGCCATCACCCATTCCGCTGGAGCTTCGTCGTTGAACCAGCGCATGTAGTCGATCAGGTGCGACAGCATGTGCGTCATCCACCCGGTGGAGGTTCCGTAGACTGTATGGACGCGCCCTAACACTCCGCTGGAGATGGCCTCCCTCACCTTCCGATAGTGCTCCCCGTAGCGATGCTGATGGCTGACGACGGCTTTCACCTCGCCGGCTTCGAGCATATCCCGGATCTGCATGCCTTCCGCGCTGGTCAGCGCCACAGGCTTCTCCATGGCGATGAGCCGCGCACCGCATTCGATTCCGGTGCGTACCATCTCAACCCGCAGATTGGGCATGGTGCAGAAGCAGAAAACATCTGGCCGAAGCGCATCGGCGAGCTGGCGGGCATTCGTGGATTTCGCAGGCGCCCCCAAGCGGGCGGCGGCGGCATCCATCCGGGCTTGGTCGATGTCGCAGATGCCCACTACTTCGAAATGGCCGTTAGCTTGAAACGCGGTAGCGTGGTGCATTCCGCGCTTGCCCAGGCCGACTACCATCACACGGTATGGTTGCTTGATGGCAGGGTTCATGCGACACCTTTCTGGCGGTCCCATTCCAGAACCTTTTCGATGACGCAGTCCACTTCGTCCGCGGTCAGTTCGGGGAACATCGGCAGCGATATGCAGCACGCGGCATTGCGTTCGGAGTTGGGAATGGCGGACGGGATCTGCGCCGGTTTGCCCCACGGATATCCCTCCTGCTGGTGGATGGCGATGGGGTAGTGACACTTGGCGTCGATGCCGTTCGCGTTGAGGAACGCCAGCAAGGCGTCGCGATGCGCCGCTTCCTTGGTTTCGATAACGTATAAATGATAGATGTGGTAGTACCCTGGCTTCTCATAAGGAAGGGTGAAGCTGGCTGCGTCCTTGAGGCACGCGGAATAGCGCGCGGCCCATTTCCGGCGCAGCGCGTTCCACTCGTCGATATGTTTCAGCTTGGCGCTCAGGACGGCGGCCTGAAGGTCGTCGAGCCGGCTGTTGTAGCCCGGGCTGTGGCACGACCGTTTGTCGGAACCATGGTTGCGCAGCTTGCGCACTATGCGATCCACTTCTGCACGATTGGTGACCACGGCACCGCCATCGCCAAAACACCCGAGGTTCTTTTGAATAATAAAGCTGGTGCAGGCGGCGTCGCTGAACTCACCGATCCGGAACCCATCGCCCCGCGCCCCGATACCTTGCGCGTTGTCTTCAATCACAAACAGGCCGTGCCGGCCGGCGATTTCGCGAATCGCTTTCATGTCCGCGCATTGACCATAGAGGTGGACCGGCACCAGCGCCTTCGTCCTGGGCGTGATGGCCGCTTCGATCTTTGAGGGATCGATGCAGTTGGTCAGCGGGTCTGAATCGACGAAGACGGCCGTGGCGCCCGCGATCCAGATGGCCTCGGCGGTGGCGAAGAACGTATTCGCCGTGGTGATGCACTCGTCGCCCGGGCCGATTCCAAGGGCCTGGAATGCAAGCCATAGGGCATCCGTCCCGTTGCCCACGCCCACGGCATATTTCGCGCCATGGTAATTCGCAAACTCCTTTTCGAAGCGCTGGAGCATGGGCCCCATGACGTACTGGCCGGACTCCAGAACTTCATGGATGTTGGCGTCGATCTCGGCTTGAATGCCGTGGTATTGCCTGACGTGACCATAAAAAGGAACATTCATTGTATTGGCTCCCGATGCCTCCCCGGCAAGGGCGCGCGAAGAAGGCAAGAAGATATTATAGTCTCAATATCCAGTTGCCGCGCGACGGCCCCGAAGAAAGTGGAGAGGACGTGAAGAACGCAGGTACTTCGGGCCGTCCGGCCGCTGACTGTCTCAGGGGCGCTCCGGGCGGGCCGAAGAAAAGCATATCCGGCCGCGGATGAACGCCGATGAACGCAGATAAACGAGGCATACGAAAGTTTGCCTGAGGCTGACGGACGGTGTACAGAGCGCCCTTTAGGCAGTCGACGGTCCGTGACCGGCCTCTCCCCTCGCCCCAGCGGCCTGCAGTATGAGGGCGCTTGGATCCTACCCTAATGTCCTTTTTGGTAAATGTCCTTTTTGGTAATTGCGTCGGAGCGGATGGAGGTGTATAATCGGGTCGAGTTTTCCGCAAAGCCACTACCGCCAGGTGGACTTTAACGCAAGGTGATTGAGATGCCTTTATCGAAGACGACCAAATCAAGTACGGGAGTTCTAATAGTACTAGCAGCGCTGCCCTGGACGGCATACGCCCAGGATCAGGGAATCGCCGCGATTCAAAAGAAGCTGGAATCCGAGTACCAGTTGACGAAGACCACGGACGACAAGTCCGATATTGTGACGGCTGGTTCTGTCCTGGTCCTGCACAAAGATAAGGTGCTGATGGTAGCCGCAACTAGTTCGGCTAACCCCTGCATGAACACCTATAAGGACGGAAAAATCACCCCTACCAAGGCCTGCGGAGTTGGCGAGAAGCTCAGGCGCCTCCCAGGATTTGGCCATGTCCCCGGTGCGGGAAGCGCGCCGGCAACCAGGAACTTCGTGAGCGGAGAGAAATTCTGGGTAACTAAGATCGACGTGCGGGCTAATGGAGTTGTTTTGGACTTCTTCAGCGATGCCACCCCTTCCGGCGACCAGGGGATTCGCTACAAATCCGCTCTGACGATTCCGTTCGGAGCGTTGACGCCGACGCCGGACGAAGCGTTGAAGGCCGTCGCCGAGGTGGTCACGGTGGCGCCTGCGGAGGACTCCAAGGACGCCAAGGGCGGCGACAAGGGGCAGGCAGCGCCTCAAGGCGGTCAGCAGGAGGCCGCGCCGCCAAGCCAGCCAGCGGCGCCCGCGGCGGCGGCCCCGGCAGCCCCGGCGCCCGCTGAGGCTGCGCCAGCGCCCATCGAAGCCCCGCCGCCCCCGCCGGCGGACCCGGTTGAGGTTTCCGAGGGACAAACGATAGAGCAGGTGGTGGCGGCCATGGGGCAGCCACAGAAGAAGGCCAAAGTCGGAACCAAGGAAATCTATTACTATAAGGACATCAAGGTAACTTTCGTCAACGGCAAAGTGAAGGACGTACAGTAGACCGCTGCGGCCGAGTTCGTGAGCACACACGAGGAGATTCAGAATGAACATACGTGGAATTCGCAATATTTTATCCGGCAAATACCTGGCCGGGTCCCTGACGTTGCTGTTTTTCGCTTATCCGGCGCTATGCGCGGATAAACCGAAGGCGGCGCCCGCCAAGCCCGCGGCCGCACCCAAAGCTGCTCCCGCGGCCAAACCGGCAGCCACAGGCGCCAGCACGTCGAAGAGTTCCAGCCCGATGACTACGTCGCACGGCGCCGCGACAACCACTGGCAGTCATACGACCACTGCGACGCCGCACTCGACCACTACGGTGCCCCACTCGACGACTACGACGCCCCACTCGACCACTACGACGCCCCACGCGCCCGCCGCTGGAGCGGCCACGCACACCGTCGGCGGCGGAAAGACGTTCGGTAGCGGCGGAAGGACAGCGACCCCGGCGAACCACACCACGGTTCAGACCCATAATGGCTCCGTCACCAAGCGGCCGGATGGACACGTCGCCACGATGCACGACAACAAGCGCGGCATGGAGGTTCACCACAGCCTTTCCGGAAACCGGCGCGTCGAAGTTGAGCGTCGCGATCATTCCCGCGTCGTCGCCGAGCGCGGCGGCCGCGGCTACGTGCAGAGGCCTTATATGTATCATGGCCACGAGTATGCCCGGCGCTCCTACTATTACAACGGACGTTACTATAACCACTATTATGGACGCTACTATTACCACGGCATGTACGTAAATCCGTATTACCCGAGTTACTATTACGGGCCGGCTTTCTACGGGTGGGCGTATAATCCGTGGGTCGCGCCGGTGGCTTACGGCTGGGGCTGGGGCGGCAATCCCTGGTACGGATACTATGGCGCTTACTTTACGCCGTATCCGGTGTACGCCACCCCTTCGCTGTGGCTGACGGACTATATCATTGCGAACTCGCTACAGGCCGCCTATCAGGCCCGTGCGAACGCCCAGGCAGCGGCGCTAAGCAATCCCGCGCCGCTCACGCCGGAAACGAAGCAACTGATCGCCGATGAAGTGAGGCAGCAGATTGCGCTCGAAAACAACGAGTCCAAGACCGCCGGCCAAGGCGCCGAGCCGGACGCCGCGTCCAGCAGCATCCAGCGCGCGCTGACCGATGGCAAGCCGCATGTCTTCGTGGCCGGCCACGATCTCGACGTGGTGGATGCGGGAGGCACGGAATGCGCCATCAGCGAAGGCGATGCGCTGCAACTCACCGGCCAGACCGCGCCGGACGCGCAAGCCGCGACCCTCAATGTATTGGCCAGCAAGGGCGGCAAGGAATGCCCTAAGGGCGACACGGTTCAGGTGTCGCTGACGGATCTGCAGGACATGCAGAACCATATGCGCGAGACCATTGACGCGGGGATGCAGGAGTTGCAGAAGAAGCAAGGTCAGGGTGGCTTGCCGGCCGCTCCGGCCGCCGCCAGGACCGCTCCGGTAGAGAGCGCCATGGCCACCGCCGCGCCGCCGCCGCCGCCGGAAAGCGAAGTGAAGGCCGAGATCAATCAGCAATCGCAGGAAGCCGACAAGGCCGAGGCGGAAGCCACCGGCGGCGCCGCTTCCGGTCCCGGGCCCAACGCCGCGGCGGAGCCCGCGGCTGCGCCGGTCAACATCGAAATCGGCCAGACTATCGATCAGGTGACAGGGGCGCTGGGAAGCCCTAAGAACATTGTGAATCTGGGCGCTAAGAAGATCTATGTCTACAAGGACATGAAGATCACGTTTAAGGACGGCAAAGTCGCCGACGTCCAGTAAGTAGGGGTTCGGTCAATTCTCCGTAGAGTGCAGGCCGCCGGCGCCGGCGCGGAAGGCGATGTTGGTGCGCACCGGGTCGTCGTCGAGCGGCTGGCGGCAGTTCCAGAGACAAGCACCAGTGCGTCGATTACCTCTGCAATGGGCGCATGCTGCTTCACGAGAAACACGCCAGGGTTAGAGCCACCTCGCTGAAGGAACTCACCAAAGTATCCCGGCATGGTCTTAAATCGGACGTGACAAGATCGCGATCCTGCCCGATTAGCCGAAAGAAAATCCATGGTGGGTTCCGGGCGCAGACGGCCCCTTACAATCGCATTCCGGAGGCTGGCATCCGCCAAGGATCGAACCATCCGTCAGCTCTGCCGCGCCGGCAGTTGACGCCGCATGTGCTCGAACTTCTCTCTTAAATCGGGGGGCATCGGATGCGCTGCGCTGTAGGCATCTTCTTCGCTCGCGCGTTCTGCCATGGCTCTCTCCACTTCGTCCTTGTGGCCCAAGTAGAAGGCGATCGCCCCGTAGACTTGCTCCAGGCTCACTGTGGGGAAGTCCGATCGAATGGCTTCCGGAGACTCGCCCTGCTGAAACTCCCGCCCGATGAAGTCAAGCGGAACACGGCTCGCCGCCAGATAGAATCCCCCGTTTCGGCGCTCAACGAATTCCCGATCCATAGCCATCCTCGCTTTCAGTTTATCCCAG
This sequence comes from Bryobacterales bacterium, assembly GCA_003166475.1. Taxonomy (GTDB): domain Bacteria; phylum Acidobacteriota; class Terriglobia; order Bryobacterales; family Bryobacteraceae; genus Bog-159. The sequence continues at coordinate 6,500 of PMVV01000151.1, forward strand.
ACTTCACGATCGAGCATTATTGATGTTCGCTTAATACAGTGACAATTCCGGCGACAAATGTGCACTTTCCATCGGGCTGATGTGGGGCGGCCAATCTTGGCCGCAGCCGCCTTT
>PMVV01000126.1 GCA_003166475.1 Bryobacterales bacterium
GCGGGCAGAATGCCCGCCCCACAAGATCCAAGCTGGTTATCACGACCATCGAGGCCGGCCTCTTCAGGGATGCTGAAGACCTGATTCTGTCAAGGGGAGAGCGGTCCACGCGACACGCGCATACCACGGGTCTGACCACAGTCTGCGCGGAATTACTCTACCGAAAACTAAGTGACATTGAGCTCCCGGCCTGCCGCGGACTCCCCAGTCCTACCTGGATCTTGCCGGTAGCTTTGCCATTGCGGAGCGGAGAGCTCCGCGCGGACCCCAGAGTCCGCCCGCCGGCATGCCCGTCGAAGGAAGGTCCGACAGAACGGCGAGCGCACCTGCATCGAAGTGCCGCAGCGCCGTCAGCCATTGCTGCCGATGAGGTCAGGGCCCCGGAATGCGCCCGTTGCGGTGCGCTCAACACCGCGGGCCGCAGTTCTCGATCTCGTACGGCTGCAAGTCCAAAAACCGTCGATTGGGTTTGTCGCACCCGCCGCCGCTACTCTTCGACTGAGATGCATGCGCACGTTCCGCGCCAGGATGTCCCGCCGCTTCGTACACGCGCACCGCAACTTCCGCACCCCGGGGGCGGCCGCAGAGTGGAAACGGGCACGTGCTGGCTCAAGGGGTCGATGAAGCTCCAGCGCGGAACACTTCGACCTCCTGCTGCGCTCCCGCGCGCCGCCAGCGCATGGTCGAAGCCTATGCATCTGCCCGGTTCCCAGAGAACGCGGTCCTGCCGATCGGGCTCTAAGTCTGCCCATCACCAACCGGCCAAGACCGACCTGTTCCCCTGGTTACGCTCCGTACGGTTTAACTGGCGGCGCTGGCCGCAGTGCTCAATTGGGTGTTCGAAGTGCTCCAGATCGCACTGACGCTCGCCCCGGAGTTGATGAATAGCGCCGCGGATGCCAGCGCCACAAACGCCATCAATAACGTGTATTCGATCAAATCCTGGCCCTGCTCGTCTTGCCAAAGCCGCTTCATAACGTTCAGCATGGAGATCTCCTGTGAAGTGAATTTCTAGACTGGGATCTAACAGATACCAGACGATTATCATTTTGGATGCGACCTGCGTTACCTGACAAGACTGCCATTGGATAACGCTAACTCGAGAATAGACCCTGCAATGCATTGAGGACCGCTCCGTGGGGGGCTGACTAACCAAATGGCGGAGAAACCGCGGCGCCGGAGACTGGCCATGGTGGTGGGTGGCGCGTACCGAATCCGCACACGGCGCGCCAGGGCGCAATCCCGGCCGCATAAAAGCACCCATCACAAGAGCACCCACCACCTTGATTTTCAGATTCGTACCTCCTATAATTCAGTCGAATCATTCCGGCGGTTCACATTCATTCCATGCGCACACACACCCTGGTTCCGATCCCGTTGGCGCTGCTTGTTGCGGCGGCCCTCTCAGCCGCGGAGACGCCGGTCTGGCGTATCGGCAAGTTCGACCACACCTCGGCGGAGTTCCACGGCCGCGAGGCGGACACGCCACCCGCGATCGACGCCAACTCGCCCGATGCGGCGGCAAATTGGCCCGCCCATCAGGCCGGCTCGGGCAACGTCAAGGAGGGGTCGAAGGCGCACGCCCGCGTGGTGCGCTTCGCCTTGCCGGAGCCGCCCAGCGGCGTCTACACTCTGGTTCTGGCCGCCCTGGTGGGCAATCCGCGCGTGCCGCACCTCGAACTGGATTTGAATGGCACACCCGGCTCCGCCTACCTCGACCGGCGGTTGACGTACTTCGCGGAGGGGCGGCAGGACTCGCCCATCAACGGCGAGGCGCGTGCGCGGATCGCGGTACCGGCGGCGCTATTGCGCACCGGTCAAAACGAGTTGAAGATCACGGCGGTGGATGACACGCCGGATGAGAACGGCGATTCGTCGATCGAATGGGATGCGCTCGAACTGCTGCGCGACCCCGGTTTGACCCAGCCGGTCGCGGGTATTGAAATTACGCCAACGTATTTCTATTTGCAGAGAAACGGTGAACTGCGTGAGTTGGTAAACGTCACCATCTCGCTGCCGGGAGTTGCCGGGTCCGCGGCGCTCACGCTCACCATCGCCGGCACGGAATATCGCGCAACGCCCGCGGCCGGCCGGTTCGGCCAGCAACGCTTCGAATTCGCGGTCCCGGAATTCGCCGCGGACACGCCGGCGAAGGTGGCGCTGACTCTGGGGCGGAGCGCGATGGAGCGCATGGTGCGGCTCACACCCAGCCGCAAATTCACCGTATTCGTCGTGCCGCACAACCATCTGGACATCGGGTTTACCGACTATCAGCCGAAGATCGAAGAACTGCAGAACCGCAACTTCGACCGGCTGCTGGAAGAGATGCGTACGGATCCTGCGCTGCGCTTCTCGGTCGACGGCGTGTGGCCGGTGGAGCAGTTTCTGCGCACGCGAACGCCGGCCGCGCAGAAGGAATTCCTCGATCGCGTACGCGCCGGCCGGATCTCGATTCCCGCGCAGTACGCCAACCTCATGCTGGGCGGCGCCGGACTGGAGACCATGGTACGGTCGCTCTACGCGGGCAAGGCTTTGAATCGCACCGCGGGCCAGAATGCCGACTACGCCAACATCACCGACGTGCCGGCGTACCCGTGGGCCTATGCCTCGGCGCTGCACGCGGCGGGCGTGAAGTATTTGGCGGCGGGCGCCAACGACGATCGCGGCCCGCAGCCGCTGTACGGACGCTGGCAGACACATTCGCCCTTCTGGTGGCAGGGGCCGGATGGAGAGAAAGTGCTGATGGCCTACACGCGCCAGTATTCGCAACTGTGGTTCGTCTGCGGACTGCCCCCGCAAGAGGCGGGCTGCCGCGAGGGGCTGCCGGCGCTGCTTCAAACCTACGAGCAACCGGGCTCCGTGCCGGACAAGCTGCTGATGTTCGGCAGCCAGCTCGAAAACACCGATCTGATTCCCGGCGATGGCAAATTCGTTCAGTATTGGAACACGAAATACGCCTGGCCCCGTCTGCAACTGGCGACCTTCCGCGACTACTTCCAGGCCATCGAGCGCGAGTTCGGGGACAAGCTCGAGACCGTGCGCGGGGACTTCGGGCCGTATTGGGAAGACGGCATCGGCACGGACGCGCAGTTCGCCGCGCGATACCGCGAGACCGAAAGCAGAGCGGCGGCGGTGGAGACGCTGGCATCGGTGGCCGCGCAACTGCAGCCGCAGTTCGCCGTGCCGCTGGATCGCCTGCACCGGCTGTGGCAAGACCTCGTGCTGTACGCCGAACACACTTACACATCCTGGGGCGGCTACTCGCGGCCCCAAAGCGAGCAGAGCGTGCGGCAGATCGAGACCAAACACTTCTATGTGACCGATGCGCGCCAGCAAGCCTACTGGATTTCCCAGGAGTCCATGAGCCGCCTGCTGGATCGGATCGGGGTCGAGCCGCCGGCGCTGGTCGTTTTCAACTCACTCGGGCACGCGCGCGACGGCCTAGTCGAGGTCGATCTCGACTCCGGAATGGAACTCGTGGAGGCGGCCGGCGGCAAGCCCGTGGCGGTCGAGCCGGTGGGCGTTTCTGTGGGCCAGGGCGAGGGCTACCGGCGTGTCCAATTTCTGGCGGAACATGTGCCGGGTTTGGGTTATCGGGTCTACCGGTTGCAAGCGTCCTCAGCTGGCCCGGCGGCATTAGAATTGGAACAAAATCCGAAGATGCCCAACACCATTGAGAACGACTTCTACCGCGTCACCGTCGACCCGGCGCGCGGCGGGGTCGCCAGCATCTTCGACAAACAGGTCCAGCGCGAAATCGTCGACGCCCGGAGCCCGTACTTGCTGAACCAATATCTGTACGTCTCCGGGGGCGACGGCACGCGGATTGTTTACATGCGCGACCATCTGCCCAACGCCGAACTGAAGATCGATCCGGCGAGGGGCGGCGCCGCCGCTACCGTGCACGCTACGCCGTGGGGAGAGACCATCAGCTACACGCTCACCGGGCAGAACGCGCGCGCGATCTCGACCGAGATCCGCCTGTACAACCGGGAGAAGAAGATCGAATTCGTGAATCGCGTGCAGAAGGAGCCGGTGAACCAAAAGGAGGCCGTCTACTTCGCGTTCCCATTCGCCGTGCCGGACCCGCAGTTCGAGTACGAGGGACAAACGGGCACGGTGAATCCGGCCCGCGATTCGTTGGCCGGCGCCAACCGCGAATGGTTCACCGTGGGCCATTGGGCGCGTGTGAGCGGCGGCGGACTGAGCGCGGCGACGATCCCCGTGGATGGGCCGCTGGCCACGTTTGGCGACATCAACCGCGGCCGCTGGCCGGAGAAGTTCGAACCGCGGTCGGCGGCCATCTTCGCCTACGCTTTGAACAACTATTGGCACACCAATTTCACGCGCGTGCAAAGCGGCGAGTTCACCTTCCGCTACGTGTTGACCAGCGGAGCCGACCTCAGCCCGGCGGCGCTCAGCCGGCTGGGCCGGGATGCGCTGACGCCATTGGAGACCGGTCAACTGACCGCGAACGACAAGGTGGGCGTGCGCGGCTCCTTGCCCGCTTCCGCAGCCGGCTTTCTCGGTGTGGAGGGCGACGGCTTTGAGATCGAAACACTCAAGCCCGCCGAGGATGGCCGCGGCGATGTTCTGCGGCTGCTGGAGACCTCCGGCCGGGCCCACACCGTGCGCATCGGTGCGGGCCTGTTCGAGATCGAGCACGCCTGGGAGACCAACGCCGCCGAGGATGATCGGCGGGAGATCCCGGCCGGCAAGGATGGCGTTGAGGTCGCGCTGCCGGCTAACGGCATCGTTACCCTGCGGATGTCCCTACGCCTGCGAACGCCCTGACGCACCTGGTGCGCGGCCTACTGCTTCACGAAGTCAAACGTGCAGGGGCGGCCTACAATGCCGAGGCCCGCGTCGCGAGTGCCTGTGCCCTTCGTATCCTCGAACTGGGCCTTGATGTTGTAGTCGTATTCCGCGCCCTTATGGGCGAGGACTCCGCGGGCGTATTTCCTGGAAGCGACAATTCCTGTTGCGGACAGCTTGGCGCTGCCGTCCTTCGCGATTTTGCCTTCGATCAACAGGTAGCCGGGCTCTCCCGCTGTGCCGTGCTCTCCGTGAAAGTTGTTGTTCCGGATGACGCTGGCAAACTGCCAGGTGTAGCCCTCGGTGTTCCCTTTTTCTGGGCAGGTAAGCTTGGTGAGCCACTTGCCATCGAAGCCCGGTGGCGGCGAGGACGTGCTTTGGGCGAAAGCAATCGACCCAATCAATAGTGCGGCTGCCACTCGGAGAGCCGCCCGAGCAATAGTAGTCAAATGCATATATAGAGAAGAGTAACAGTGATGTGCGCGTTCTTGCAGCCAAACGGCGCGGCGTAATCGAGATCGATCCTAGTAGAGTCTCCAAGAAATAACTGTACAGCANNAACGATCGTCTGCGCCACGCCGCGCACCGCAAAAAACGGGCGAACGGAGCCGGAGTGTTGGCGTCGAACAGGACCCTCACGCAACCGCCGCGGGCTGTTCAAGGGAACTCTGGGCAAAGGCAAGAACGTGATGTACCTGTTCTCGGCTGACTGACGGGAACCACTCCAAGAACTCGTCTATGGTCGATCCTTGGTCGAGATGCTCAAACAGCGCGGCAACCGGCAGTCGCGTGCCTCGGAAGCACCATTGCCCGCCAATCTTGCCAGGGTTCCGGTCGACAGCACTGCAAAGGGTCCAGTCCATATTATTAGTTTATCGTTGATGGGGCTACCGGAACAATCATTGGCCGGATGAACCCGCTTCCGGCACCCCCCCCGAACTTTTACAGCATTTTTACAGCCCCCCCACCGCCCAGCCACCCAAATGGGCGAAAATGTACGGATGACGTGCAACGGAGCTGGGACATGCCGGGCGCTACAGTCGTCATAGTCGAAGATGCCGCCACCTGTGCCACCACGCTGGAAATGGCATTCCTGGCGATACCGGACATCGCCGTGACGGTGCTGGCGACGGCTCAGGACGCCTTGCGCCTGCTGGCCAGCGCGGATTGCGCCGTGAGCGCCGTGGTCACCGACCTGAACATGCCGCGCATGGACGGATTCGAATTCATCGAGCGGATCCGCGCCCAGCCCCGCCACCAGCGGTTGCCCATTATCGTCGTCAGCGGCGACACGGATCCCGGCACGCCCGAGCGCCTGGCGTCCATCGGCGCCAACGCCTTCTTCCCGAAACCATATTCGCCCGCCCAGGTGCGGCTAAAACTGGAGCAACTTCTCGATGCAGTGTCTGCCGATCATTCTCCGTAGCCGCCTCCGGTGCGCGCTGATCGCTCTATTGGCGCCGGGCATTCTCGCGGCCCAAGCTGCTTCCCCCAGCCAGCAGCAAATCGATCTGGGCCAAATCGTCCAGCGCCTCGACCGCCTGGAACGGCAAAACCAGTCGCTGGCCGAAGAAGTCCGCCAACTGCGCCAGGAACTGGCCGAGGCGCGCGGGCAGCCGCAGCCGCCCAAAGCTGCACCCGCGCTCGACGAGAACGTCGCCGTGGACGAGAGCCGCGTCGAAGAACTCGCCCAGAGCAAGGTGGAGGCTTCCCAACACTTCCCCATCCGGGTCACCGGCATGGCTCTGTTCAACGCTTTCCTGAATTCCAAAGGCAGCGGCGGGCAACAGTATCCCACCTTCGCGTGGCCCACCAACCAGGCCAGCGGCGGCGCGAGCTTCTATCAAACCACCCTCGGCCTGGACTATTCCGGCCCGCAAATCCTGGGCGGCAAAGTCCACGGCTCGGTCTACATGGATTTCGCGGGCGGCTCCGGCACGCCGCTGGATTTAGGATTCCGGCTGCGCACCGGCGAGATCGAAATCGATTGGGCCAACCGCAGCATTCTGGCGGGCGTGGAGAGTCCCATCTTCGCGCCGCGGGAGCCTGCCTCGCTGGCGCAAGTGGAGTTTGCGCCTCTAACTTCGGCTGGCAACCTGTGGCTCTGGACTCCGCAGGTGCGCTTCGAACAGAAGATCCGCTTCACCGATCAAACCGGCGTGCGTGCGCAGATCGGCGCGGTGCAGACCAACGAGGTGCAGTCCTACCAGCAGGGCGCGCAGTACACGTCGGCCCCGGAACCCGCCCGGCCGGGCCTGGAAGGCCGTTTCGAGTTCTACCATAGCTTCCAGGGGGACGGGCAGGACGGCGCCCGCATCGAAATCGCGCCCGGATTCCACTCGAGCGTCACGCACGTGGCCGGCACATCGGTTCCATCTAATTTGTTCTCGCTCGACTGGTTCACCAATCCGTGGTCGAAGCTGGAGTTCACCGGCGCATTCTTCAGCGGGCAAAACGTGGCGCCGTTGGGCGGCATCGCGGGCTTCACCATCCTGCCCACCGGCGTGGCAATCCCGGTACACAGCCAGGGCGGATGGGGGCAACTGACGTTTCTGCCCACCTCCCGCCTGTCGTTCCATCTATTCTCGGGGCTGGAGAACGGCCGCACCGCGGACCTGGCCGCATACGCCATAGGCCGCAACTGGATGTACGGCGCGAACCTCTTCTACCGGCTCGCGCCCAACGTGCTGCTCGGCGCGGAAGTCTCGCAGGCGCGCACCACTTATATTGATAGTAAGCTGCGATTGAACAATCACTATGACCTGGCTCTGGCGTATCTGTTTTAGCGTGCTCTGGCTCTTGCCGGCCTGGTGCGCCAGCGTCAAGGGCTCCGTGGAGCTGACCGACTCGCGAGACCCTGGCGTGCGCCGCAACGACTACAAGGGCGTGGTGGTGTGGCTGGAACCCGCCAATGGCGACCCCCCGCGCAGAATCCCGTCGCGACGCTACGTGATGGAGCAGAAGGACAAGCACTTCACGCCGCACGTATTGGCCATCCCCGTGGGCGCCACGGTGGACTTCCCAAACAAAGATCCCATCTTCCACAGCGTGTTTTCCAACTACGACGGGCAGAAATTCGACGTAAACCTATACCGGCCCAACACCAGCCGGGACGTGGTCTTCAAGCGCGCCGGCATCGTGCGGGTGTTCTGCAATATCCATCCCACGATGAGCGCGGTGATCGCCGTGCTGGACACGCCCTGGTTCGCCGTTTCAGACGCTGCCGGCGGCTTTGAGATTCACGACGTGCCGCCGGGCAATTACACGCTGCATATCTTCCACGAAAGGGCCACCGACGAGACGTTGCATGCACTGGTACGGGCAGTCGCCGTGGAGAGCGCCGGGCCGCGGGTTCTCCCGCGCATCCGCATTTCCGAAACAGGCTACATTCCCGCGCCGCACAAGAACAAATGGGACAAAGACTACCCGCCGGTAATCGACGACCAGCCGGCCTACCGGCCAAACCAATGATCGAGCCACCCAACGAATCCTGTACTACTTTCCATCAGTTTCTTCGCGCGCCGCGACGAATTGTGGGGCGGGCTCTCAGNNTCCCAGGCCGCCTCTTCCCCCTTTCGTTTGGGGCTTGCCGCTATGTGGGGCAGGTTGGCAATTTGCGTGCCGATTGTCAATCGGCCTCCCGGTTGCGGCCTGCCGCAATCGCCGCCGGCCGACGCCCCCTTCGCGGCTGGCAACGAGTCACCGATGATTCGAAGCTTCTCACGCCTGTCGCTGCTGTGGAAGATTCTGCTCTCCACTTCGGTGGGCATCACGCTGCTGTTCGCCCTTACGGGCTGGATCGTGTTGCGCAACGCCGTCGACACCACCGCCAGCACCATGGAAGAGGAGGTCGGCGCCAGCCTGCAAGCTTACCAGTCGCTGTGGAAAGCGCGCGCCGGGTTGCTGGCTTCCGTGAGCCTGACCTTGAGCCAGATGTCGGACGTGCGCTCCGCCTTCGGCACACGGGACGCCGCCACCATTTTCGATACCGCGAGCGAGCTGTGGAAGAAGCTCGCCATCGACGCCGATCTTCTGGTAACCGACGCATCCGGCAAGGTCATCGCCTCGGTGGGCGCAATGCCTGTCGCCGAACGGGATGTGCGCACCGCCGCGGCCCGCTTCCCGGAGCAGGTGTCCGGCTTCTTGGTACACGGAGGGCACTTGTACCACACGGTTTTCACCCCGGTGTACCTGGAGAACGTGTTGCAGAACGTACTGGTGACCGGATATGACGTGGACAGTCCGGTGGCCAGGCGATTGAAAGCGGACACCGGCGGCAGCGAGTTCCTCTTTGTGTTGGATGGGCGGCCCATCGCCTCCTCGCTCCAGCCTGAGGCGGCCCGCGTGGTGGCTTCCAAGCTGCCCGCGCATCCCACTCTGGAGCCCATCGGCGCCGGCGGCATCCGGTACGCCGCGCGTCCCACGCCGCTGCTCGACATCGCGGGCAATCCCATCGGCAGTCTATGGATTCTGCGCTCTTTCGAGACCGCCAGCGAGCGGTTGGCCGCGCTGCGCCGCAAGATCATTCTACTGTGGCTGCTGGCCGTCGCCGCCAGCCTGGGACTCACCTACCTGCTGGCGCGGCGCATCGTCGAACCGCTTAAAGAATTGGACCGCGCGGCATCGGAGGTCGCCCGGCAGAATTACGGCCACCGCGTGAAAGTGGTCAGCCAGGATGAGCTGGGCCGCCTGGCGCGGACCTTCAACGCCATGTGCGGTTCCATCCAGCAGGCCCGCCAGGAGCTGATCCGCCAGGAACGCATCTCCACCATCGGACGCCTTTCCAGCTCCATCGTCCACGATCTGCGCAATCCGCTGGCCGCGGTTTACGGCGGCGCGGAGATGCTGGTGGATGCCGAACTGAGCTCCTCGCAAGTCAAGCGTCTGGCCGCCAATATCTATCGCGCTTCGCGGCGCATTCAGGAGTTGTTGCAAGACCTGCTGAACGTCTCGCGCGGCAGCTCGCGCGGCGCGGAGGTGTGCAATCTGCGCGAGGTGGCGGCGGCCGGCTGCGAATCCCTGCTGGCTTCCGCCGAAGCGCAGCGGGTCGAAGTCGAAATCCGCATTCCGGACGAGATCGAACTGCCGCTGGAGCGCAACCGCATGGAGCGGGTCTTCTCCAACCTGGTGGGCAACGCTCTGGAAATGATGCCGGAGGGCGGACGGATTCAGATCTCGGCCGCGGCCGATAACGGATTCGTGGTGGCGGACGTGCGCGATACCGGTCCCGGCATCGCGCCCGAAATCCGCGACAGCCTGTTTGAGCCGTTCGTCAGCGCGGGGAAGAAAAACGGGCTGGGACTGGGCCTGGCGCTGGCGCGGCAAACCGTGCTCGACCACGGCGGCGATATGTGGGCGGAATCCGAGCCCGGCCTGGGCGCGTGCTTCCGGCTGCGCCTGCCGGTGGAATAGGTGGGGCAGGCTCTCAGCCTGCGCGGGACTCTCAGTCCCGCCTTCACTTGGAATCGCTCGCGTGGAATCCCGTCTGGACCGTAGGCGTAGTCCCCTGTGGGTGTTGGTTCAGCTCGTCATGCAGGAATTCCAGGCCCATCAGATAGATTGACTGCGGCAGACCGCAATTCACGTTGGGCACGATGGGTGGGACCAGTTCGTAGTGGATCCCGTTCATATAATTGCTGGTTAGGCCTATGTGGTTGCGCTTGCACTTGATCGCCGCGATGATATTTCTCGCCGGAAGCCGATCGACGATCAGCTCATCGCCATACAATGCCCACATGATGTTGGTAGCCTCCTGCATGTCCACCGTCGGACGATTGTCGACAAACCCGAGGCTGGCATAGCGGACGACGTTGGTCAGAAGCGAGCCCTTCTGGACGTCCTTCACGATACTTTGTGAATCCAACACCTGGCGCATTTTCGTGTTGTATGCCTTTTCGACGTAAATCATGTAGATCCAGGTCCACGGGAAGTTCTGTATGGGAAACAGCGGGGCCACTGCGAATCGGGGAGTGACGCAGACACCCGACTCCGGATCGGCGTCGCCCACCTTTTGCGCGCTCGGCCGGTAGCGCGGCCCGGTGCCCGGCTCGCGAGCCTCCATTGCGTCCGAGCCCAGGATGGCGGCCCTCCCGGCGTCGAAATCGTTTTCCACACGGCACGCCTCGCTGGGCGGCCTGAGATCGCCGCGAAAGCAGATGCGATTGACCGGAGCGTCAACTCCTAAGGAACTACCCGTCAGCTTGGGAGCAAACATGGAGCCCTCCTCGTGCCCTCCAGACCGGAGTTTTCATCGATTATACACCCGATTGCATACCCGTCCAATCGCTATACTATGGTTTCCAGACATGCGCTACCAGGATGCCGGGGTCAACATCGACGAGGCGGATCGCGCCGTCTCTTCCATACGCAAACTGGCGCGCGAAACCTTCACGCCCGGCGTGCTGACCGATATCGGCGCGTTCGGCGCATGTTACTCGCTGGCCGGATGGAAGAAGCCGGTGCTGATCAGCTCAGCCGATGGCGTGGGCACCAAAATCAAAGTCGCCTTCCTCACCGGCCGCCACGATACCGTGGGCGAGGACCTGGTGAATCACTGCGTCAACGATATCGCGGTGCAAGGCGCAGTGCCGCTATTCTTCCTGGATTATTTCGCGACCGGGACGCTCGATGCCGGCGTGGCCGCGCAGGTGGTGGCGGGCCTGGCGCGCGGCTGCCGCCGCAACGGGTGCGCGCTGATCGGCGGGGAGACCGCCGAGATGCCCGGTCTCTACGCGCCGGGCGAATACGACCTGGCGGGCTTCATCGTGGGCGCAGCCGAGCGGCGCGCGCTGATCGCCGGCAAGCGCATTCGCGCGGGCGACGTGCTCCTGGGCCTGCCCTCCAACGGGCTGCACACCAACGGCTACTCGCTGGCGCGCAAGCTGCTGTTCGAAGTGGCCGGGTATACGCCCTCGACCGTAGTGCCGGAAATGGGCGGAACGGTGGCCGATGCGCTGCTCCAGGTGCATCGCAGCTATCTGAAGCCGATTCGCGCTCTGGCGGAGAAAGGCCTGCTGCTGGGCGCGGCGCACATCACCGGTGGCGGCCTCACGGACAACACGCCGCGCATGCTGCCGGAAGGGCTGGCCGCGGAGATCGATACGCGCGCCTGGACCATCCCGCCGATTTTCGAGCTCCTGCGGCGGCTGGGCAACCTGCCGGAAGACGATTACCGGCGCACGTTCAATCTCGGCATCGGGATGATTCTGGCGGTCCCGGGCCCAGCGGGCAGCCCGCAGATGCGCCGCGCTGAGAAGGTGCTGCGCACGCTGGGCGAGCCATACCTGGTGGCCGGGCAAGTCGTGCCGCAGGAGCGCCGCGGGGCGCGCGTGGTGTACCGATGAAACGTCTCGGCATTCTCCTTTCGGGGCGCGGCTCGAATTTCGAGGCCATCGCCGACACCGTGGCTGCCGGCAAGATTGCCGCCGAGATCGCCATCGTGGTCGCCAACCGGCCCGAGGCGCGCGGGTTGGAGGTGGCGCGGCTGCGCGGCTTGCCCGCGGTGTGCATCCCGTCCAAAGGCCTGGACCGCACCATCTACGACGGCATGCTGGTGGAAGAGCTGAAAAAGCACGCGGTGGACCTGGTCTGCCTCGCCGGATACATGCGGCTGCTCAGCGCCGGGTTCATCCGCGAATTCCCCGGCCGCGTGTTGAACATCCATCCGTCGCTGCTGCCCTCGTTTCCGGGACTCGATGCGCAGCACCAGGCGCTGGAGCATGGCGTCAAAGTGACGGGCTGCACCGTACACTTCGTGGACGAGTACCTGGATGCCGGGCCCATCATCGTGCAGGCGGCGGTGCCGGTGCTCGACGGCGATACAGTCGAAACGCTGTCAGGGCGCATCTTGAGCGAGGAGCATCGCATCTACAGCGAGGCCATCCGGATGGTGCTAAGCGGCACGCTACGGATTGAGGGACGCCGGGTCTTGGGCGGGCACTGATGCGGGCGGAGCCATCTCCGGTTTGCGCGCACGCCGCCCCACGAAATCCGAGAATCTGATCGGAAGCAGTTCCCCGCGCTCAAGCTGCCGGTCGACCACCCGCTGATAGCGGCGCAGCGCTTCGTCCCGGCGCGAGCGCGTCAGCCGGCAATCATGTAAGTCCAGCAGCAAATGCACTTCCCAGGACTGGAACGAGTTGCGCTGCACGTGCCCTTCGAGGAGTTCCTTCACCAACCGGTTGAAGCGATTGGCCATCAATTCCAGGTCCGGCGGATCTTCCATACTGAGGGCATCGGCTGATTGCGGATGAAACTTTAGTAATCCAATGCTGACAATGATTTACACTCGCGCACGGACCTCGTTGCGATGTGGGCACATCTATCAAGGTGAGTATGGAGGTGATGCGATGGCCCCCAATGAGAGCGACATCCTGCGCGAACAACTGGAATACCTCATCGAGCACACGGCCAGGGAAGGGCGGTGCGGCTGTTCCGAGTGCCAGCGCTACGGTCGGGCGCGTTCCATCCTGCTCGAAGTCTTCGGCGAGCCGGGGAATGCGAAGGTCCGCGAGATCGAGCCGTCGTTGGCGAAGGCCGCGTAGCGCCAATGCTGTTCGCTTAATATTAATGATGCTTCGGTGGGGCGGGCGATCGTTTTATGTCACCTGCCAACGCTCCTCGCAGGCGGCAGACCACAAGGTGCGATGGTCTGCCCCACCACCATCCTGCCCCACAGGGATGGAATCTGCGGCGTGGTAGGAGCTGCGGACCAGTGGGCCGGATTCCACGTGGGCGAAGCCCATCTCGTAGCCGGCTCGGCGGAGGTCTTCGAATTCGGCGGGCGGCACGTAGCGCACGATGGGCAGGTGCTTGGGCGAGGGGCGCAGGTATTGGCCGATGGTGAGGATGTCGACGGTGTGCGCACGGAGGTCGCGCATGACGGCGAGCACTTCGTCGATGGTTTCGCCGAGGCCTAGCATGAGGCCCGATTTGACGGGCGTTTGCGGCGACGCGCTTTTGGCGTAGGCCAGCATGTCGAGCGAGCGCTCGTAGCGCGCGCCCAGGCGCACCTGACGGTAGAGGCGGGGGACGGTTTCGGTGTTGTGGTTGAGCACGTCGGGTGCGGCTGCCATCACCGTGTCCATGGCCGCATGGCTGCCTTGAAAATCGGGCACCAGGACTTCGACGCCGCAGCCGGGGATGCGGTCGCGAATGGTGCGTATGGTGAGCGCGAAGAGTTCGGCGCCGCCATCGGCGCGGTCGTCGCGATTCACGCTGGTGATCACGGCGAAGCGCAGACCCATGGCGGCCACGGCTTCGGCGACGCGGCGCGGCTCGTCGTAATCGACCGCGAGGGGCGCGCCTTTCTGCACGGCGCAGAAGCCGCAGCGCCGGGTACACACGTTGCCGAGAATCATGAACGTGGCGGTGCGGTGGTTCCAGCATTCGCCCACGTTGGGGCAGGCGGCGCTTTCGCAGACGGTGTGCAGGCCGAGGCTGTCGATCAGGGTTTTCAGATCGCGATAGTTCTGGCCGACGGGCGCGGGGGCGCGCAGCCAGGCGGGGCGGGGCGGCGGCGTGGACGCGATGGAGACCAGGGTTGCGCTCATGACTGCTTGGCGAGCCTTTCGCGCAGGGGCGCGATGAGCGATTCGTCCTTCATGGAGGCGATGTTGATGCGGACGTTGGCTAGCGCGCCATCGATGCCGGCTTGGGCCAGGCCATGCGCGGTTTCGATGTCCGAGCCGAACTTGGCGGGCGCGGTGGCGGCCAGGTCGCGCAGCCGGTTCTTCAGGAGCGTGGCGGCTTCGGCCACTTCGAGCGGCACTGCCGCGGCATCGTGCAGCGCCTCCTCGACGAACGGGGCGCGCTCGTCTTTGGGGCGCTTGTAGGCCGCGCGCACGCCATCGTAGGAGGCCGCGTCGCGCTTCACGGCTTCGGCGAAGAATTTGCGGTCCGTTTCGAAGGCATCGGTGGGCAGCTTGGCAAGTCCGGACACCATGGCTCCGAGGGCCGCCGCCATGGCTGCTGCCGCCGCCGCTGCACTGCCTCCTCCGGGCGTGGCGGTGGGGGCGGCGAGGTCGTCCAGGAATTCGTTGAGTCCATTCACGGTGGTGGCTTCGGCGAGACGGTTCTCTAATACCAGACTAGGATGGAAATTCTCCACCTGCAAATACCACTCGGCGGTCATTTCGAGCGCGCTCTTGGGGATCAGGCCCACGATTTCGCTGCCGACGATGGACGCGCCGTAGCGGGCCGCTTCGGCGCGCACGGCTTCGAAGACGCGATGGATGGGGGTTTGCTCGAAATCCGTGAGGTTCATGGAGACCTGCGCCAGGTTGCGCGAGGCCAGCGGCACGCCCATCGACTTCACGTAGCGGAATCCGCCGGAGGAGAAGCGGATGGCCTTGGCGATGCGCTTGGCGATCTCCACGTCGGCGGTGTTCAGGTTGATGTTGTAGGCGATCAGGAATTTGCGCGCGCCTACGACGGTGGCGCCGGCGCTGGGGTGCAGCTCGGCGTCGCCGAAATCGGGGCGGCGATCGGAATTGGTGCGGACTTCTTCGCGGAGGCCTTCGAACTGGCCGCGGCGGATGTTCTCCAGGTTGACGCGGTCGGGGCGGCGGGCGGCGGCTTCGTAGAGGTAGACGGGCACGTGGAGGCGTTCCCAGAGGCGCTGGGCTAGCTCGTTGGCGAGGCGCACGCAATCGTCTAGCGTGACTCCTTCCACGGGGATGAAGGGCACCACGTCGGCTGCTCCTATGCGGGGATGGACTCCGGTGTGGTGGCGGAGATCTATGAGGCCTACGGCGCGTTCCACCCCTCGGAAGGCGGCTTCTACTACGGCTGTGGCTGGGCCGGCGAAGGTGATGACCGAGCGGTTGTGATCGGCATCCAGTTCGCGGTCTAGGATGGCGATGCCTCGCACGGAGCGGATGGCTTCGACGATGGCGTCTACTTTGGCTGGGTCTCGGCCTTCGGAGAAGTTGGGGACAGATTCTACGATTGTTTGGGGCATGGTGTCTTGATAGTCATGTGCACGTTGTTCGTGCCGAAGTAATACGGTAGCTCGCGGTAGTCGGCGACGGTTAGCAGGAGCAGGTCGGCTTGTTTGCCTCGTTCGAGAGAGCCGATGCGGTCCGCGCAGCGTAGGGCATGGGCTCCGTTGATGGTGGCGGCGGATATGGCTTCCGCGGGGCTCATGCGCATTTCGGTGCAGGCTAGCGAGAGCACCATCTGCATGCTGTAGGTCGGGCTGGTGCCGGGATTGAAGTCGGTCGCTAGGGCTACCGCGGCTCCGGCTTCGATCAGCGCGCGAGCCGGCGCGTAGGTTCGCAGGCCGAGATGAAAGACGGAGCCGGGCAGCAGCGTGGCGATGGTGTTCGATTGCGCGAGCGCGCGGGTGTCTTCGTCGCCGGCCTGCTCCAGGTGATCGGCGCTGGCGGCTCCCAGTTCCACTGCCAGGCGGGCGGCTCCGGTGCGCGCGAACTGCTCGGCGTGGATCTTCAGTCCGAAGCCTAGGCTGCGTGCATGATCGAGGTAGCGGCGGGATTGCTCGAGCGTGAACGCGCCCTCGTCGCAGTAGACGTCCACGAAGCGCGCCAGCTTGCGGCGGCGGATTTGGGGCATCATTTCGGCGGTGGTCCAGTCGATGTAGGCGTCCGGCTTGCCGCGATATTCGGGCGGCGCGAGGTGCGCGCCTAAATAGGTTGGGACGATATCGAGGGGGTCGCCATTCAGCTTGGCAAGGAGGCGCAGGGTTTTGAGTTCACCCGCTTCATCCAGCGCGTAACCGGACTTGGCTTCGACCGTAGTGGTGCCGTGACGGGCCATGGCGGCGAGCGCGGCGCGGGCCTGGGTTTCGAGTTGCGCGGCGGACATCCGGCGGACGGCTTCCACGCTCGACAGGATGCCTCCGCCCGCGGCCGCGATTTCCGTGTAGGTTGCGCCCGCGAGGCGCATTTCGTAATCGACCAGGCGCGGGCGTCCGAAGATGAGGTGCGTGTGGCTATCCACGAATCCGGGCATGACCACGCAGCCCGCGGCATCGATTTCGCGCGCGCGGCGGGCGGCGGGCAGCTTCTCGATGCGGCGCGCGGGACCGGCGTCCACGATGACTCCATCCTTGATTAGAACGGCGCCATTGGGGACGATGCCGAGATCGCGCAATGCCGCGCCCCTGCGGGGCCCGCTATCGCCGCGCAGGGTCAGCAACTGGCGCGCGCCGCGGACCAGCGTCGTCATGAGACGTTACTCATGGCTCCGCATGGGGGCGCGCAATCCGGCGCCGGCGGCGAAGTCGATGGCTTCCTGGTATCCGGCATCCACGTGACGCAGAACGCCGATGCCGGGATCGCAGGTCATCACGCGTTCCAGGCAGCGCGCGGATTGATCGGTGCCGTCGGCCACGGTGACCTGTCCGGCGTGCTGCGAGTAGCCAATGCCCACGCCCCCTCCGTTGTGCACCGAGACCCAGCTCGCGCCGGAGGCCGTGTTGAGCAGCGCGTTCAAGATGGGCCAGTCGGCGATGGCGTCGCTCGCATCCAGCATGGCTTCGGTTTCGCGATAGGGCGAGGCGACCGAGCCGCAATCGAGGTGGTCGCGGCCAATCACGATGGGCGCTTGCAGCTTGCCGGTGGCGACCATGCGGTTCATCTCCAGCGCGAATTGAGCACGCTCGCCGTAGCCCAGCCAGCAGATGCGCGCGGGCAGGCCCTGGAAATGGACCTTCTGTTGGGCGAGCGAAATCCAGCGGGTGAGGGTGGGGCTGGAGGAGAACAGGCGGCAGATGAGCTGGTCGGTGGCGGCGATGTCGGATGGCTCGCCGGAGAGCGCCACCCAGCGGAACGGGCCGCGGCCTTCGCAGAACAGCGGGCGGATGTATTCGGGGACGAAGCCGGGGATCCGGAACGCGTCGGCGACGCCACGGTCGGCGGCGAAGCGGCGGATGTTGTTGCCGTAATCGAAAGTCACCGCGCCCGCACGTTGCAGGTCGAGCATGGCGCGCACGTGGGTGGCGATGGAATCGAGCGAGCGGTCGAGATACTGTTGCGGATCGCGCGCGCGGAGTTCGGCAGCTTGTGCGACGGTGTGGCCGGTGGGGATGTAGCCGTTCAAAGGATCGTGGGCGCTGGTCTGGTCGGTGAGCAGGTCGGGAACGACGCCGCGGCGGGCGAGTTCGGGCAGCGCCTCGGCGCAGTTAGCAACCAGGCCGACGGACTTGGCTTCGCCGGCGGCAATGGCCTCGCGCAGGATGGCGAGCGCTTCGTCGAGCGAGTGGGTCATCACGTCGCAATAGCCGGTTTCGATGCGCTTGCGGATGCGCGCCGGGTCCACGTCGATGCCGAGGAAGGCCGCGCCGTTCATGGTGGCGGCCAGGGGCTGGGCGCCGCCCATGCCGCCGAGTCCGCCGGTGACCACCAGGCGTCCGGCAAGCGATCCGCCGAAGTGCTTGCGGGCGGCGGCGGCGAAGGTTTCGTAAGTGCCTTGCAGGATGCCTTGCGAACCGATGTAGATCCAGCTTCCGGCGGTCATTTGGCCGTACATGGTGAGGCCGAGCCTTTCGAGCGCGCGGAACTGCTCCCAATTGGACCAGTGACCCACCAGATTGGCGTTGGCGATGAGGACGCGGGGGGCTTCCTCGTGGGTGCGGAAGACGCCGACGGGACGGCCGGATTGCACCAGCAGCGTTTCATCGTTGGCCAGCGATTCGAGTTCGCGCACGATGGCGTGGAAGGAGGGCCAGTCGCGGGCAGCTTTGCCGGTGCCGCCGTAGACCACGAGGTCGGCCGGGCGCTCGGCGACGTCGGGGTCGAGGTTGTTCATGAGCATGCGCAGGGCGGCTTCCTGCTTCCATCCCCGGCAGCGGAGGGCTGTGCCGCGCGGGGCGCGGATGACTGGGGCCATGGGTTCATGGTAGCGCGGGGCTGGGCTGCGCCGTGGCTGGTGGTTTAGCCCCGCGATCTTCAGTTCGGTCCGCGGTTTCTGCGGGTTGTTGGGCGGGATTGTGCGTCTGCCCTCGAGAAGGTCATCGCAAGGCTATGCATCGATCCCGCGAGGAAGGCGGACGCAGTGTGGCGCTTCATGGAGGAAGCTACGACGATGGCTCGAATAGCGTGTGGCGCGTCAGCTATTCAGTCCCATTCAGTCCGATAGTCATGCGTCGGGCCGTGTTGCATCGCGAAAGGCGAACGGCCGACGAGCGCGGACGGCGTATCCCGCGCGGCGGGTACCCGGCGGGCCGCCGGCATCTCAGTGGATGGCGTCCCGATGCCCCGTGCTCAGGAGCTATCCACTACAGGATGGGTTAAACTTAGCTGATTCACCCACATGCCGCTCACTGACAGGAGTTCAATTCTATGAATCTCTTAGCCCGTTCTGTCTCACTGCCACTGTTGCTGGCTTCCGCAGTCGTGCAAGCGCAGCAACCCGCCGCCCCCGTACCCACGACCGCAGCCCAGGCTCCCACCCGCGATACCAGCTACATCGACGCCCAGGGCACGGCGCACGTCACGCGGGTCGTTCCCGTTCCGAAGACCATCAGCGCCGAGGCGCAGCGCCGTTTGAGCCGGCCCGAGCCCGATCAGGGTCCGCCACAGTCTCCGGCCGACCGCCGCAAAGGCACAGATGTCTACACGGCTCGTGCGCGCGTGGAATGGAGTCGCCTTTGCCCCAATCGGCTCGTCGAAGAGAAGATGGCCGGTGTTCCGGTTCGCATTGTCACCCCGGAAGGGCTGCCCGAAGCTAACCGTGACAAGGTGCTTCTCAACCTGCACGGCGGTGGCTTCAACTCGGATTCCGGCTCCTACACGGAATCGATTCCCATCGCCGGATACAGCAAGATCAAGGTGGTCGCCGTGCTTTACCGGCTGGCGCCGGAGCATCCGTTTCCCGCGGCCGTCGATGATTCGGTCGCCGTCTACAAAGAGTTGCTTAGAACCTACAAGTCCAGCCACATCGCGATCTATGGCACCTCGGCAGGGGCCATACTGACCGCTGAGGTGGCCGCCCGCCTGAAGCAATTGGGCCTGCCGTTCCCCGCTGCTCTCGGCATCTTCAGCGGCATGGGTGACTTCAGCCGCTTCGGCGACTCGGAGGCGCTCTATGCCTTGCGGGGCTTGTCAGGGCATCTGGATGCACCTGAGCCAGAACCTCATGACCCGGAGTACGTAGCTGCCACTGACCCACGGGACACCGTGCTCTCGCCGATCTTCTCCGACCTGCATGGGCTGCCGCCTACGCTGTTCATCACCAGCGGCCGCGATCTGCTGCTCTCCGGCACCGTGAACCTGCACCGCGCTTACGTGAACGCCGGCGTCGATGCGCGGCTGGTGGTCTTTGACGCACTGCCCCACGCCTTCTGGTACGACTCCACGCTTCCCGAGGCCATCGAGGCCAACCTCATGATGGCCGACTTCTTCGCACAACAATTAAGAAGGTGAGCCACCGATTGGGCGGATATCGAACAGGCGATTGCTTCCGGATGTCCGTAAGCAAGGGATTGGATTTGGTAGGATCGTCGGAGATGGATAGCACAATCGACTTCGACACCGTGCGGAATATCGGGCACGAGCTGCCCGGAGTTGAGGAGAGCACTGCGTACGGTGTACCGGCACTCAAGGTCCATGGAAAGCTCCTGGCGTGTGTCCCGGCTAATCGCTCAGCCGAACCCGCTTCGCTGCTCGTTCGCGTGGATTTCGATGACCGCGCCGAACTGCTTGCTGCGGACCCCGATGTCTACTACGTAACGGAGCACTACGCCGGCTACAGCGCCGTGTTGGTTCGCTTGTCTCGCGTCACTCCCGATACGCTGCGAGACTTGCTCGGCATGGCCTACAAGTTTGTGACCCGCAAAGCCGCGCCCCGTTCGCCAGTGCGGAAGCGACGCTGACGGAATCCCGATCTTTCAGTCACGCTGTCGGGCAACTGCAAGTTGAATCGGCGCACCGGAACCGCTTACCGATAAGCGTCCATATCGGCGCCAGTTCGGCTTGGCCATGCACTAAACCGCGATCGACTACGACCAGAGGAGCGGGAAAGGATTCCAAACTGCCCGCTCACTTCTTCGCTGCGGGCAGGCTTGCGCTCGGAGTGCTATCCGCCTTCAGATCGCCTAAGGCGTATTGTATGCCGGCCAGGAAGTGTTCGAGCAGGAGTGCGTTCCAAAAGACGGGCGCGCCATGCCCCAGCGAGCTGTAGAACACGCGGCCCTTCTCATATGCGCGAATCCACGTCACGGGGAAATCCTTGTCGGCCATGCGCACCGGCAGGATGCGGTGCTTCGGGGAGAAGCCGGTCTTTTCCACATCGATGCTCAGGAGCACGTGAAGGTGGTCGCGCAGGGCCGGCTCCTGAAACTGGAAGGCCTGGTCGGCAATCTGGAATTCTTCGCCGTGAAACACGGCATTCAGCGGGCTCGCCGGGTCCTCCACCTTCACCGTCATGCTCTCCCCGTCCCAGGGATGTCCGCCGTTCTCGGTGGCGCCCAACATCTGGCCGAACGGCGGCCACTGGTCGTACTTGGGATACTGTACGAAGGTCGCGATAGCATCGTGAATTCCCACGAATCCCTTGCCGCCCGCGATGAAGGCGAGTAGCGATTCCTTCAACTCCGGGTCTTCAAATAACACGCCTCCCGTATTCAGAAAGCAGAGGGCGTCGAACTGTTTGATCCGGTCCGGGCGGAACATCTCGATATCGTCGCTGAACACCGCCTCGTAGGCGCCGGTACGCTTGCCCATCTCTCGGATGGCGTAGTTGCCTGCCGGATTGGTGGCGTAGGAACTGCCGCGCCACGGATGGCCGTCGCGCATCGCCAGGTTACTCACCAGCAAGCGGCGAGGACTTCCGGGCTTGGCCGCCGCCTTCGCTGGCACGGCGTCGTCCACTTTCTGCTTCTGCTCGGGGGGCAGCGCCTGGCCATCGAGGAGCTTGAAACCAAGCGCCCCTACCAACAGCAGATTGCGTCTCATTGGGCTGCGTCTCATTATGGCTGGCTCCGCCCAGACCGTTCCAGGTTCGCGCGGTCCCAGTTGCCCAAACTCGCGGCGCCTTCGTAGGTACCCTGGAGGAAGTCGAGCAATGCGGTCCGGGGCGACGCCGCACAGCGGACGTCCTCATACATCAGGATGAACTCCCGCAATCCGGTGTGATAAAACGCCAAGGGCGGAAGCACGGAGCACGCCGCGTAGCCTGACGGTTCGGGCGCCGCATAGGAGTAGAATGCCGGACCCGTTATTTCGCCGCCGCCCGGCCAGAATCCGGCGCTCGAGCATTCATGCGAATACGCTTCACGCGTAATGGGGTCCGCCCCAACGCGCTCCGGGGCGCGGCGTCCGGAGAATCGGGTGGCGGCGAGATCGAAGCTGCCCCAGAAGAAGTGCACGGGACTGGCCTTGCCTATAAACCTGCCGCGGAATTCTTTGAAAATTGTATCGGCTTGCAGAAGAATCCGATGGAACCGGTTCACATACTCGGGATCGTAGGAAGCATGTTCGCGGTCGTCGGGAAAAGGAATGGGATTGGGAATCTCGACCGGCATCGGCCATATCTTCACTTCGATCCCGATGGCGCGCATTGCCGCCATGACTTCGTGGTAGAAATCCGCGACGGAGCGCGGATACAACCGCACGAAAGTTGTGGCCTGGCCGCTTTTCCGGATGGCGAGACTCTGGCCGCCGAAATCGAATTCGATCTCGAACACGCCGTCGCCATAGGGGATGGCGGATGTGGTGAGCCCGCGCGCGCTCACGTAGAGCGGCACTTGCCACCAATGGTTCACCAGCGGGCTCAAGGCCAAGCGCACTTTGCCGACGATCTGCGTCCACATGTGCAGTGTGGCGCGGGTGGGCTCCCACTCTGCGAGCGGCAACGGCGGCCATGGATTGGGGTTGTCCATCGTGCTTTATTTATACAATATACCGCTCGGCGTGCAGCACCTTGTCTGCGATCTTGAGCAGCACAGCGGTCACATCGTCGGCATTGGCGCCTCAACTCAGGAAAGCCGCGTCCAGGTATCCAAGGTAATCGTGCGGCGTTGAAGCCCAGTTTCGAAATCGGCACGTTTACAGGGTACCCACCGGCTCACGCGTCGGTTCCTTGTGAGGTCAATGCCGCCTATGACTGGTAGCGGATGGGCGAGCTTAAGGCCGAGGAGAATCCAGTCCTCAAGAGTGGATCGCAGTTCCCGTTCACAGCGATACAACGTTGGGGCGAGCGCGACCACGCCTGGGCGCCCGGGGATACTACCAGCAAAGGTCGCATCGTCCAACTTGTCGTAAACGGCCTGTCCCAAGGCTTCGTGTACATACTCCGCCAGAATGTACCGCCGGCTCATGCGAAACTTCCCACGGCGGCCTGAGAGGCCGCTGCAGGCCGAGGGCCTGCCCCACAAGGTTCTTTAAGATTAGACGATATAGCGCTCGGCGTCCAATAGCCGGTGCGCGATCTTGCGGCGCAAGGCGATCGAGTCCACCGGTTCGTATTTGCCGAAGCGGCGCAGCACCACCAGGTTGGTGCGCAGCGTGTCGCCTTCCGAGCAGGCCGCCAGCACGATGCGCGCGGTGACGTCGATGTGGGCCATGGCGTCGCGCACCAGGACAGCGGTCATGTCGGCGGCGTTGGCGCCCTTGCCGGATTCCGCCAGCTTCTGGGTGCGCAGCAGCGCCGACTCCATGGCGAAGATATCCATGATCACGTCGGTAATGTTGGCCAGGACCTCCTGCTGTTTTTCCATCTCCAGCATGTACTTCTGGTAGGCCACGCCCATGAGCATGAGGGCGATTTTCTTGGCGTTGATCAGGATCTTGGTCTCTTCGGCGAACGGGCCGGTGGGCTGGTCCTCGCCGCCACGCGGGCCGCCCAGAATTTCCTGGAGGACGCCGGTGGCCGCCTGCACCAAGCCGAGTTGGCCGCGCGCGGCGCGCTTCAGCAGCATGCCGGTGGTGAGCAGACGGTTGATCTCGTTGGTGCCTTCGAAGATGCGGTTGATGCGCGAATCGCGATAGGCGCGCTCCACCGGATAATCCTGATGGTAGCCGTAGCCGCCGTGAATCTGCACGCCTTCATCGACCACGTAGTCCAGCACTTCGGAGGCGTAGATCTTGATGATGGAGCACTCGGCGGCAAACTCCTCCACCGCTTTCAGCATGGTTTGCGCGGCGCCGTCTTGCGCCCAGGAGAAGTTCTCCAGCAGCGATTCGATGAGGCCCACCACGCGATAGGTCATGGACTCGGCCGCATAAGTGCGGATGGCCATCTCGGCGAGCTTGTGCTGGATCATGCCGAATTCGGCGATGGACTGGCCGAAGGCCTTGCGCTCTTTGGCGTACTTGAGGGAAACCGCGAGGACGTTCTTGGAGCCGCCCACGGTGCCGGGACCGAGCTTGAGCCGGCCGACGTTGAGGATGTTAAAGGCGATGATGTGGCCGCGGCCGATTTCGCCGAGCACGTTTTCGATGGGCACGGGCACGTTATCGAGATACACAGCCGTGGTGGAGCTGCCCTTGATGCCCATCTTCTTTTCTTCGGCGCCGGAGGAGACTCCGGGGAATTTGCGCTCGACCAGGAAGGCGGTAAATTTCTCGCCACCGACCTTGGCGAAGACCGTGAACAGATCGGCATGGCCGCCGTTGGTGATCCACATTTTCTGGCCGTTGAGGATATAGTGCTTGCCATCCGGGCTGAGGTCGGCGCGGGTGCGAACGGCCAGCGCGTCGGAACCGCATTGCGGCTCGGTGAGGCAGTATGCGCCCAACATTTCCATGGAGGCCAGCTTGGGCAGGTAATGCTTCTTCTGCTCCTCGGTGCCGAAGTACAGAATGGGCAGCGTGCCGATGCCGACGTGCGCGCCATACCAGCCCGAAAAGGAGCCGTCGCCGGCCATGTGTTCCATGGCGATCATGGCGGAGGTCAAGTCGAGTTCCATGCCGCCGTATTGCTCGGGGATGGTGATGCCGGTCAGGCCCAGTTCGGCCGCCTTGCGCATACAGGCCATGGCGACGCCGGGCTCCTGGTGCTGGATGGCTTCCACGTTGGGGCCGACTTCCTTGGCCCAGAATTCGTCCACCGTGCGGGCGATGGCCAGGTGTTCCGGAGTGAGATCCTCCGGGGTGAAGATTTCGTTTGGCAGGCGCTCTTCGATCAGGAACGCGCCGCCTTTGGTTTTAGGTAATGAGACCGCTGCTGTTGCCGTTGCCATATATTCTCCTGGTACTCCACAGGCTAAAGCCTGTGCTACCTACTCCACAGGCTAAAGCCTGTGCTACCTACTCCACAGGCTAAAGCCTGTGCTACCTCATCAATTCGAAGATACCAGCGGCGCCCTGGCCGCCGCCCACACACATGGTAACCATGCCGTACTTCACGTTGCGGCGGGCCATCTCCCGCAGAATCGTCGCGGTGAGCTTGGCGCCCGTGCATCCCAGCGGATGCCCCAAGGCGATGGCGCCGCCGTTTACATTGACTTTCTCCGGATCGAGGCCGGCCTCCCGGATGACGGCCAGCGCCTGCACGCCGAAGGCTTCGTTCAATTCGATCAGGCCGATATCGTCCAGCGTGAGGCCCGCGATTTTAAGGGCCTTGGGAATGGCCACCACCGGTCCGATGCCCATAATGTCCGGAGGCACGCCGCCGGCGGCGAAGCTGACGAAGCGCGCCATGGGCTTCAGGCCCAGCTCGCGCGCCTTGCGGTCGGACATGACGATGGCGGCCGCCGCGCCGTCGCTGGTTTGGGAAGAGTTGCCCGCGGTGACCGTGCCGCTGGCATGGAAGACCGGCTTGAGCTTGGCGAGCGCCTCGACCGTCGTGTCGGCGCGCGGCCCTTCATCCTTGGCGAAAACTGTTTTGGTGACTTTGGGCTTCCGGCCGTTGGGAGTGACCCAATCGATTTCGAAGGGCACGATCTCCTCGTCGAACCTGCCTTCGGCCTGGGCGCGCAGGGCGTTCTGATGGCTGCGGTAGGAGAAGGCGTCGGCCGCATCGCGCGGGATGTTGTATTTGCGCTGCACGCACTCGGCGGTGAGCCCCATGTTCATGTAGATTTCGGGGCGATGATCGACGAACCACGGGCTGGGGGCGACCTTGTGGCCGCCGCGCGGCATCAGGCTCATGCTTTCCGCGCCGCCCGCAATGATAATGTCCGCGCCGCCGGAACGGATGCGATCGGCCGCCATGGCGATGGCTTGCAGGCCGGAACTGCAGAAGCGGTTGATGGTCACGCCGGTGACGGTGTCCGGAAGGCCGGCGCGCAGGGCCACGCAACGGGCCATGTTATTGCCCGATTCGGCTTCCGGCATGGCGCAACCGAGGACGATGTCTTCGATTTCGTCTATCGGGACCTGCGGATGCTTTTCCAAAAGGCGGCGGATGACAGCGCCGGCGAGATCGTCCGGGCGCGAAGTGCGCAACGCGCCGCGCGGCGCTTTGCCGATGGCGGTGCGGAGACAGTCGATAATGACGGCTTCTTGCATGGGTCCTCTTAGACCGCTCGCTGACGCGCGCGGCTCAGTTCCTCAACGGCTTTCCTGTTTTCAGCATGTGCTGCATGCGTTCTTGCGTTTTGCGCTGGCCGCACAGGCTCAGGAAAGCTTCGCGTTCCAAGTCCAGCAGGTATTGTTCGGAGACGGTCTGACGGCCGGTCAGAGGTCCGCCGCTCAATACGTTTGCCAGTTTCTCTCCTACTACGGTATCGTAATCCGAGATGTAATTGGCTTGCCTCGCCAGATAGATGCCGGTTTTGAGCAGCGCGAGATCTTCGGCGCCGCCCACTTCCACATCGGTGCGCGGCACGCCGGGCACGTAGCCGGGCGCAATGGATAGCGCCAGGGCCTTGGCATCGTCGATGAGGCGTTCGGGGTTCATGGAGATCTGGTCCTGCGGGCGCAGCAAGCCGAAATTGCGGGCTTCCGCGGCGCTGGTCGCGACCTTGGCGTAGGCGATCAATTCGAAGGCTTTTTGCGCGTTGCCGAAACGCAGCAGCATTTCCTTAGTGCCGCCCGCGCCTGGGATCACGCCGACGCCGACTTCGACAAGGCCTATGTAAGTCTCCGCGGATGCCTGCACGCGCGCCGAATGAATGGCGACCTCGCAGCCGCCGCCCAACGTCATACCGAACGGCGCGGACACCACCGGCTTGGGCGCGTACTTGATCGCCATGGTGGCTTGCTGGAAGCGGTTGATGGCAGCTTCCAACTCTTCCCACTCTTCTTCCTGGGCGGCCAGCAGCACCAACATGAGGTTCGCGCCGACGCTGAAGTTCTCGCCCTGGTTGGCGACGATCATGGCTTCGAAGTTCTTGCTGGTTTCTTCGATGCCGGCGCGGATGAGCGAGACCTGGTCGTCGCCGAGCGAGTTCATCTTGCTGTGGAACTCGAGGCAGAGCACGCCGTCGCCGATGTCGATCAACGATGCGCCGCCGTTCTTCTTCACTACACCGTGCGCGTGTTTGACGTCTTTGAGCACGGTAATACCGGGGCGGTCGATCAGCCACTTATACGAATTGGCCTGCAGGTCGAAGTATTCGTGATGCGGGCGGCGGTCGTAGTCGGGGGCCTCATAAAAAGATTTCGCGCCGCTCTCCAGCATCTTCTCGACGGTCTCCGGAATGTGGCGCTCTTCCTGGCGCATGCGGGCGACGGTTTCTTCGACGCCCAGCGCGTCCCACAGTTCGAAGGGGCCGAGAGAGTTGGCATAGCCCCAGCGCATGGCGCGGTCGATCTCGACGATGCGATCGGAAATCTCGGGCACCATGCTGGCCGAGTACAGCACCAGGTCGCTGAAGAGCCGCCAGAGGAACGTGCCGGGGCGATCGGTGAGCGCCATCAGCGCGCGCAGGCGCAGCCGCAGGTCCTCGATATTGCGGACGCCTTCCACGGAAGGGAAGCGCGCCTTCTTGGATGGCTGGTATTCGAGCGTTTTCCAATCGAGGGCCAGGATCTCCTTCTTGTCGCCTTTGCCGGTGCGTTTGTAGAAGCCCTGGCCGGTCTTGTCGCCCAGCCATCCGCGCTCGATCATCTGGGCGAAGAAGGGCGGCAGCACGAAGCGCTCGCGCCAGGGATCGCCGGGCACCAGGTCGTAAAGATTCTTCGTCACATGCGCCCAGATATCCAGGCCGACGATATCCAAAAGGCGAAAGCTGGCGCTCTTGGGCATCCCGATGAGCTGGCCGGTGAGAGCGTCCACTTCCTCGATGGTGAAGTCCATCTCGGCGGTCAGCTTTTGCACGGTGCCGCCGAGAAAGCAGCCGATGCGATTGGCGATGAAGTTGGGCGTATCCTTGCACGGCACCACACCCTTGCCCAGGCGGCGGTCGGCGAACTCGGCGACGTGATCGCGCACCGCGGGAAGCGTCTCGGGGCCGGGGATCATTTCGAGCAGGTGGAGATAGCGCGGCGGGTTGAAGAAGTGCGTTCCGAGAAAATGCTGGCGGAACTCAGTGGGAAAACCTTCGGCGATGCTGGCCAGCGGAATGCCGCTGGTGTTGGTGGAGAAGATGGATCTTGGCTTGCGGTGTTTCAACACCTTTTCGATCAGGGCGCGCTTGATGGCCAGGTTTTCGGTGACGGCTTCTATGATCCAGTCGCAGTCCTTTATCTTGGCGAGGTCGTCTTCGAAGTTGCCGGGAGTGACGAGTGACTTGGTCTCCGGAGTAAAGAAAGCGGCGGGCTTCTGTTTCAGTGCTGTTTCCAATCCGCCCAGGGCAGCGGCGTTGCGATTGGCCTGATTGGGAAGAACGATATCGAGTAATAAAGCCGGGATGCCCGCATTGGCGAAGTGGGCCGCGATACGCGATCCCATGGTGCCAGCTCCCAGCACGGTTACACGGCGAAGTGGTGTCATCAGTCGGAGTTTAGCGCGAATCACGCGCGGATAGCTATGGAATAAGTTCTATGTGATACGGTGCTGAGAATTTCGTCAGTCTATGGAAAGATCGGGGAGTTGGTCGGCGGGAACCTCGATGATTTTTCCGTTTTCCCAGAACACCATGGGGACACCGTTTTGGCGGTGCTGCTTGACGGCTCTGCGGTAAGCCCGGTCAACTGCTTCATCGATGGCCGTGCCCTCGCGAAAGATTTGACCGATGTCCTTTTTTTCCGAGTTTAGCGAATTCATCTCCACTCCCTGTTCACATTGTTCCACAAATCCTGGTCGAAGACCACCTCCGGTTGATGCCGGGCGCCGTCCGCGATCAAGCGCCTCTCTCCGCGGACCGAGTTGTCATAGAAGCGCCAGCTTGCCGCCAACGGACGGTAGATTCGGAAGAAATTCCTTAAGCCGGCTTCGTAGCGCCGGCGGATGGTCTCTTCCGGTACGTGATGGCCCCCCTCCAGGACGCGCGTTCGCACGCGCGCGACGGCCATGTCGGCGGACGGCAGCCAGAAAAATAGAAGGTGAAATTCATAGCCGGTTGGCGTCAGGGTTTTGATCCATGAGGCGAAAGTGCGGCTGGCGAGCGTGGTCTCGAAGGCCAAGTCGGCGCGCTGCTCGGTCAGATGATGCAGACGCTGCAAGCATGATTCTGCCGGCATCGAAGGCCACGCTTTCGGGCTGAAATGACGAGAGCCCCTTGGCGATGATGTCGGCATTTACGAATTCCTGCACCGCCAGGGCGCCCACGAGGATGTCGGCGGCTGCCGTGGTTTTGCCTGCGCCGTTGGGACCGGCGACGATTATCAGGTTGGAACCCATGGGAGTGATTGTTCATCGTAACGCGACCGGAATCCCGCAACCGAAACGGGCGGCCTGAGAGGCCGCCGCAGGCTGGGAGCCTGCCCCACTTATCACTGCAAGATGCGCACCCTGATCGCGGACCGGTTGTCACCGGACCGGTACACCCGCTGGGTGGCCTCTTGGAAGTCCGCCTCGGTGGCCCGGTCGATATCCACGAACTTCTGGGGATTGCGGTCCACCAGCGGAAACCAGGAGCTCTGCACATGGACCACGATGCGGTGCCCGCGGCGGAACGTGTGATACACATCGGGCATGCTGAATGCGACCTTCGTGACGCGCCCCGGCTCGGAGGCTTCGGGCTTTTCAAAGCTATTGCGAAATCGCGCTCGGAATGGCTCGCCGCGCACGAGCTGCCGATAGCCGCCCATGCGCACGCCGGATGGATTCGGGTCCGGGTCCGGATAGGTCCCCGGGTATCCGTCCACCAATTTCACCACCCAGTCTGCGTCGGTGCCAGTGGTGGACACGCGCAGATCGCATTCGATGGGGCCGGCCACAGTGACATCCCGATCCAGCGGCTCGCTCTCATACGCCAGAACATCCGTGCGCCGGGCGGCGAACCTCTGGTCGGACGTCATGTAGTTGTAGGTCATGCCGGCGCTGGTCTCCTCGGTAAAGGGTACGGGCTTCGCCGGGTCGCTAACATACTCATCGAATGCCTGCCCACCCTCGGGCGGCGTCCAGGATAGCTTGCCGCCCTCGCTGAAATACAGCATGCGCGCCGCGGCTTCGGCAGGAGGCCACTCGTCATGCTTGCGCCACTGGTTCCGACCAGTCTCGAAAACGTAGGCCTTGGGCAGCTTGAAGTCATCGGTGGGCGTCTTGAGGTAATGCACGAAGAACGGCAACATAATCTTGTCGCGAAAGAACTCGGCGGTCTTGGAGGCGAACCGCACATTGCCGAGCTGTTCGCCGTCGCCCATCCAGCCGCCGTGGGACCACGGTCCCATGACCAGGGTACGGGTTGTCTCCGGGCTCTGCGCCTCAAGCGCCCGATAAACCGCGAGCGGACCGGCCAGATCCTCGGCATCGAACCAGCCGCCGACGGGCAGCATCGCCGGATGCACGTTTTTCAGATGCGGGCGGATGTTGCGCGCCTGCCAGTAGTCGTCATAGCGCCGGTGCTCCAGCAGTTCCTTCCAGAATGCGGCCTGGGTGCCGAACAGGGCGGGGTCGATGTTGCGCAGGGGCCCCAGCCGCAGGAAGAAATCGTAGCCGTCGGGCGTGCCGCGCTCGAAAGTGGTGGTGGGATGCGGCCGTATGTCTCCAGGCTCGACCCACGGGCGTCCGAAGCCGGAGAAGAAGCCGAACGCGTGGGCTAGGTAGAGAGCGCCGTTGTGCCGCCAGTCGTCGCCCAGGAACCAGTCGGAGATGGGCGCTTGCGGGGAAGCGGCTTTGAGCGCGGGATGCGCGTCGATAGCCGCCATGGCCGCATAGAAGCCAGGATACGAGATACCCCAGATCCCTACGTTCCCGTTGTTGTCGGGGACGTTCTTTACCAGCCAGTCGATGGTGTCGTATGCATCGCTGGCTTCGTCCACGTCCTTGGGGCCATGCTTCACGGGCAGGTAGGGCCGCATGTTCACGTACTCGCCCTCGGACTTAGCGGTTCCACGCACATCCTGGTACACGAAGATGAAGCCTTCCTTGGCGAACTTCTCGGTGTTGGCCGGCAGACCGCGATAATTGTCGTCGCCGTACGGCGAGACCGTGTAGGGTGTCCGCATCAGAAGAACCGGATATTTCTGCGAAGTGTCCTTGGGCGCATAGATCGAAGTGAACAGCCGGACTCCGTCGCGCATGGGAATCAGGTATTCGTACTTGGTGTAGTTGGCGCGAAAATACTCAGCGCGTTCCGCCTCGGGCGACTTCTTCGGGACCGGTTCCTGGGAGAAAAGAGCCGGCAGGGCCAGCAAGAGGGAGATGGCAATCCATCGCTTGCTCAGGGGGCATCTCATGAGGCTCACTATACACCGGGTTTGCTTTACGGCGCCATGTGACGGCATCGAAGAGCCTGCCCCACTTGGGCGATGCTATGCTGCGATTATGGCCCCTCCGGCGAAACGGGCGTTCCTGCGAATAGCCTTGGTTGCCGCATTGGCGGCCGTACTGGTGCTGCTGGCCGTGCTGCAATACCGCTGGAGCCTGGAGATCAGCCGCGCCGAACGCACCCGCATCGAAGCTAGCCTAAACACTTCGGTCAACCAATTCCGCCAGGAATTCTATCGGGAGTTGACGCAGGTTTCCACCGCTTTTCATAGCGATCCCACGGCCGAACCGGACGACTTTTGGTCGAGCTACGCGGAGCGCTATCAGGCGTGGGCGCGCACGGCCACGCGTCCCGACCTGGTGGCCAACGTTTTCGTATGGCAGGCAGGCGCGCCCAATCGCGATAGCGCCGCGCGCCTGCTGCAGCTTCGCCTGGCGGACGGCGAGTTCGAGGCGGTAGACTGGCCCGCCTCGCTGGCAGGCTTGCGGGCGCGCGTCGAGGAGGAACCGCGGCAGCCTCCCGGACCGGGCCCAGGCGGCGCCTGGACTCTGGAAGAGCGCATCCCCGCGCTGGTGCGGCCCATCTATAACATCTCCGGACCGCGGTGGCGGCGCTTTGGCGGCGACCCGCGGCAGACGGAACCGCTTGCCCCGCCGGCGCGCGTGGTTTTGGGGTTCGCCA
Source organism: Bryobacterales bacterium (assembly GCA_003166475.1). Classification (GTDB taxonomy): domain Bacteria; phylum Acidobacteriota; class Terriglobia; order Bryobacterales; family Bryobacteraceae; genus Bog-159. The sequence continues at coordinate 32,156 of PMVV01000126.1, forward strand.
TCGTGGAATTGAATCGGGCGGCGCTCGACCATCTGCTCGGGGAATTGGCCCAACGTTATTTCGCCGGGCCGGACGGGTTCATCTACAACGTCGTGGTGGTGAGCGGCGCGCCGGACGGCAAAGTCATCTACCGTTCCGATCCGCAACTCACGGCCGCATCACTGAATCCACCGGACGCGCGGGCCGCGCTGGTGCCCTCGACACCGGCTGAGAACCGGGCCATCGAAGGGACGCCGCCGCGGGATCAGGCTGCGCGGACGCGGGGTGGCCGCGGCGGGCGGGGCGGAGGCAATCGGGGAACGTTCCAGCCGCGCACGCGCGGCGCTTTCATTGTGCCGTCGGCGGCCGAGGAGCCTTGGCAATTACTGGCGCGGCATAAGGGGGGCTCGCTCGAATCCGTAGTGGCCGCCGACCGCCGCCGCAATCTGCTGCTGAGTTTCGGCGTGCTGTTGCTGTTGGCGGTCAGCATGGCGCTGATCATCGTCTCCACGCAGCGCGCGCGGCGGCTGGCGCGGCTGCAGATGGAGTTCGTGGCGGGAGTTTCGCACGAGCTGCGCACGCCCGTGGCGGTGATCTGTTCGGCGGCCGATAATCTGGCGGAAGGCTTCGTGGGCGGCAAGGACCAGGTGAAGGAATACGGCGCGTTGATCCGCAACGAAGGGCGCAGGCTGGCCGGCATGATCGAACAGATCCTGCGCTTCGCGGCGGGCGAGTCGCGGCAGGCGAGCTACCATCTGGAACCGGTGACGGTGTCCGAGGCGATCGCGGGCGTGGTGGCGAGCGTCTCGACTCTGCCGGAAGCGGAAGGCTTCACGGTGGAACGCGAGATCGAGCCGGACCTGCCTGCCGTCGAGGCAGATGCCGCGGCTTTGACCCACTGTCTGGAGAACCTGATCTTGAACGCCTTGAAATACGGAGGAGAGCAGCGCTGGATGCGCGTCCGGGCAGGGAAGTCGGACGGCGGGTCGCGCGTACGCATCAGCGTGGAGGATCGCGGAGCGGGAATCGATCCGGCGGACTTGCCGCACATCTTCGAGCCGTTCTATCGCGGCAAGTCGGCGCAGGCGGCGCAGATCCATGGAGCGGGTCTGGGCCTGAGCCTGGCGCGCGACATTGCCGAAGGCATGGGCGGGCGTCTGGATGCATCGAGCGAGCCCGGACGTGGCAGCACCTTCACGCTGGAGCTGCCCTCGGCCGCGGCCGAAGCATTGCCGCGCACGGCATGAATATGGAACGCCGCATCCTGTTGGTGGAAGACGAGCCGGGGCTGGTGATGACGCTGGGCGACCGGCTGCGCAGCGAAGGGCATCACGTGGAATCGGCGGCGGACGGCCAAACCGGCTTCGATATGGCGTGCGGCGAGGCCTACGATCTGATCATCCTGGACATCATGCTGCCGCGCAAGAACGGCATGGACGTGTGCCGCGATCTGCGGCAGCGGGGCGTCCCCACACCGATCCTGATGCTGACGGCGCGCGGGCAAACGGTGGATAAGGTGGTGGGGCTGAAGATCGGGGCCGACGACTACCTGACCAAGCCGTTCGAGATGATGGAACTGCTGGCGCGCGTGGAGGCGTTGCTGCGGCGCGTGCCGGCGTTCGCCGGGGCCGGCGGAGTCTACCAGTTCGGCGCCATCCGCCTGGACGTGCGGCGCACGGAAGTGACGTTGCACGGCAAGCCGGTGACGCTATCCGCCAAGGAGTTTCAACTACTGCGCTACCTGGCGGAGCACCGCGGAACCACGGTGTCGCGCGAGACGCTGCTGAGCGAGGTTTGGGGATACGGGGCGGTGACGTCGAGCCGGACGGTGGACGTGCATGTCGCGTGGCTGCGGCAGAAGCTGGAGGAAGATTCGCGGCAGCCGCAGTGGATACTGACGGTGCACGGGTTGGGGTATCGGCTGGCGGGGTGAATGGGGGAGAGATTGTGGCGTGCTGCGTGGCTGAGCGGGCGAAGGGGCGAGCGGGCGAGGGGGCGAACCGGTTATGCACGATTGGGCAGGATTGGGCGGAATTGTGCATCGCGGGGCGGAGGATGCATTTTGTACCGAGCAATGCCAATTTCGCGGAAGACTAATATTTACAGTTGATTGGATTGTGGATTTTTAACCGGCCAGTCTTGGTGGGCCCGGCCCTTGGTATGTTCTGGGCGGTTGGGTGTCGGGACCGGCTTGATCGGGCGACGGTGGTGGCTCGCAAAGGTGGAGAGGCGAAGCAGCCATGGCTCATTTATTTACGAACGAAGCCAATAAGTTGCTTGTTTACATGTGCTTGCAAAAATGGCGAAGCCAATTTGCGCGTTGATAGGGGTGTGGGGTCTTGTTGTGAGCCGGCGGGAAGGTGGTGGTAGCGGAACCTGAGCAAGCGAGGCCGATTTCAAGCGGGTGCTTTGGTTTCGGGGCTGTGGATTGGGGTTTTCAAAGAGCTTCGGCGATGGGCGGGTGGCCGTAAACGGTGCACGCGTCTCAACTGTCCCGATTTCACGATAGCATGGCGGCGGTGAACTGGCGGCGTGCCGCTGGTACTTTGGCTTTTGTTTTCAGTGTATTCGGGGGATGGGTGGTCACGTGATCGATGGAGGTTTCTTCAGCTTGCGGCGTACAGCGTTGCGCCAGCGAGCTTGTGTTCGGGCCGCGGGCTGATGAAACCGATCGGTAAACTAAACCGGAGGCCGGGTGCGGGTTCTTTATCGGGTTTTGCCAGGCGGGTAAGGCGACTTCGGGGAGCTGAAGGCAGGCGTCGCGTCGCTGCAGGACGGTGATGCCGACTACTCGGCTCCAGAGTACCGGGAACGGCATGTATTGCCCATTTTCGCGGAACGGCGTTTCCCGGGAGGAAACGAACACGGGCCGTAGTTGGGGTCCGATCGGCCGAACATTCTCCGAGTAGTGCGTCATCCTGGAGTGTCCGAAATGGTGACTGCACGCTCATTTGGATCGCTGCCAGAAGGGTTCCGGTAGCCCGACTCTGAGATACTGATAAGAGCCTTTCTTATGAACCGAGGGTAGGTCTTTATGCCGGCACGCCATGTTGCAGCTTTGTGCAATTCCGAGCCAGATGCTTGTCGCTGCGGCAAAATGGGGCTGCGTCCTACGGTGCCTCGGCAAGTGATTTCCTGGATTAGGCCGGGTGAAATGCGGCATGCGGTACACGTCGTGATGTGCACCGTCGCACTGTTGGGGTCGCTCTGCCGCCGGCGGAAGCCTTTGAGAGCTGGCTTGCTCGCACTATTCTTGTTCACAGTTCCGGGCCTGCGGGCGCAGGGACCTCCATTTCAAACCGACGACCCTGTGCCGGTCGAGCTGCACCATTATGAGTTCTACATCTTCGGCAGCATGGACGGCACGACGGCGGAAATCGACTCGAGTGGCCCAGCCTTCGAGTTCAACTGGGGCGCCATTCCCAGAGTGCAATTGCACGCCATTCTGCCCCTCGGTGTGGTCGCGCCCTCAAACAATCCCATTTATCTTCCCGGAGGAACCGGGATCAAGGCGTTTGGGCTAACTGACATGGAACTCGGTGCGAAGATCGCCTTCATCAAGGAAACGAAATACGTTCCCCAGTTGGGCACCTTCACGATGTTCGAAATTCCAACTGGAAATTACTCAAAAGGTCTCGGTGTAGGCAAGGTTTGGTACAAAGTCCCCATCTGGCTGCAAAAGAATATCGGCCCTTGGACCTTGGACGGCGGTGCCGGATATCAGGTGGTTCCACAAACCGGCTACCGCAACTTTCCATATACGGGGTGGCTGGTTAAACGAACCCTCGGCTCCAGGCTGGAGTTGGGAGTCGAGCTTTTCGCCCATGCGCGGGAGGGCTTCGCCGCGCCACAGACCCAGGCTTCCACGATGATCGACTTGGGCGGCTATTATCATTTCAAACATCACGGGGAGCAGTTCTTGTTCGCTTATGGACACTCCATCGCCGGACAAACTGAAAACTACGCCTACGTTGGCCTGTATTGGACTTGGGCGAGAGACGGCAAAGGGAATTCCGCGGGCGTCCGCTGGACGGGTGTGAACGGAAGCGAATTGGAATGGCAGTGAGGAAAGATATGGGGTCCGTGGCTGTGGAGACGAGTCAGACTGCTCTGGTGAAGTCCGCGTAACATCCACTTGCTGTCTAACGCCTCACGCGTGGATCTCGGGCGGATGGGCGGGCACTCGGAGAAAGCAGCGCTCGCCTGCCGGAGGATTACTCCTGGCAAGTCCGGTCCACGCCGACCGGCCGGCTAACGCGCTGCTCGCGGATGTGGATCGGAGTGCCTTGTCTTAACGCCCATCCCCCGGCTGGGAGCGTGTCCCACAACCACTCGCCTGCAGAAAATCGAAATCGCAGCCTTGGTTGGCCTGCGTGACGTGGTCGAGGAACAGCCGCCCATAGCCACGCTCGTAATGCGGGGGCGCGGGACGGAAATCGGCCAGGCGGCGCGCGATTTCTTCGGCGGGCACCAGCAGGNNCCGCCGATGGCCGATTCGGGCGCCACGTGCAGCACCACCGTGCCGAAGCTGGTGCCGCTCATGCGCGCGTCGCTGATGCGCACCATGTCGGCGACGCCGCGGTCGAGCAGCACGCGCGGCATGGGGATGTGGCCCCATTCGGGCATGCCGGGCGCGCCCTTGGGTCCGCAGTTGCGCATCACCAGCACGGTGGATGCGTCCACCGGCAGATCGGCGGAATCGATCTGGGCGCGCATCTGCTGGTAATTCTCGAAAACGTAAGCCCGACCGCGGTGCTGCAGAAGCTGGGGCGAGGCGGCGGTCTGCTTGATCACCGCGCCATCGGGCGCCAGGTTGCCGTATAGCACCACGGTCCCGCCCTCGGGATGGAGGGGCTCGGCGGCCGTACGGATCACTTCGCGGCGGAAACATTCGGCACGCTCCACGTTTTCGCCGACCGTCTTACCCGTTACCGTCAGGGCATCGCGGTGGAGCAGGTGCAGAATCTCCTTCATGACGGCGGGCAAGCCGCCGGCTTGGAAAAAGTCCTCCATCAGATAGTCGCCCGAAGGCTTGATATTGGCGATGTAGGGCGTGCGGCGCGAGATGCGGTCGAATTCGTCGAGGCGCAGATCGATGCCCAGGCGTCCGGCGATGGCGATCAGGTGGATGACGGCGTTGGTGGATCCGCCGATGGCCATGTCGACGGTGATGGCGTTCTCGAGCGCGGCGCGGGTCATGATGCGCGACGGGCGCAGGTCTTCGCGCACGATTTCGACGATGCGGCGGCCGCTCATCTCGGCCATGGCGAGGCGGCGCGAATCGGGCGCGGGCACGCTGGCGCAGCCGGGCAGGGTCATGCCGAGCGCCTCGGCCAGGTTGGTCATGGTGGAAGCGGTGCCCATCACGGTGCAGTGGCCGGCGCTGCGCGCGATGCATCCTTCGATTTCGCACCATTCTTCTTCGGTGAGGCGGCCGGTGCGGAAGAGGTCGAAGAGCTTGCGGCCGTCGGTGCCGGAGCCGAGGCGCTGGTCGCGCCACTGGCCGGCGAGCATCGGCCCGCCGGGCACCATGATGGCCGGGATGTCCGCGCTGGCCGCGCCCATGAGCTGCGCAGGGGTGGTCTTGTCGCAGCCGCACAGCAGCACCACGCCATCGAGTGGGTTGGCGCGGATGGATTCCTCCACGTCCATGGCCATCAGGTTGCGATAGAGCATGGTGGTGGGGCGCATGAACATCTCGCCCAGGGAGATGGTGGGAAATTCCAGGGGAAAGCCGCCGGCCACCCATACGCCGCGCTTGACGGCTTCGGCGACGGTGCGCAGGTGGAGGTTGCAGTTGTTCAGCTCGCTCCAGGAATTGCAGATGCCGATGACGGGCTTGTTCTGGAACACGTCGGCGGTGAAGCCTTCCGAGCGCAGCCAGGCGCGGCGCGCGAAGCCGTAGTAGCCGGGGTCGCCGAACCATTCCTGGCTGCGGAGTTTGGGTGTGGTGGTGGGGGGCATTGAGGTTTATTACAGCGCGGTGCGGGTTGGGCTGCAATGCGGCGCATTGGGAAGAGGCGGCCTGAGAGGCCGCCGCAGGCTGAGAGCCTGCCCCACAAGGGCAAATCCTGCTATGGTTACGGCTTCGAACCAGTTATGCGCATCCAGTCAGTCGACATCTTTCGCGGCCTTACAATTCTGGTGATGGTCTTCGTGAACGACATCGCCGGAGTCAAGGGTCTGCCATGGTGGACCCACCATATGCCCGAAGGGGTCAGCGGCATGACCTATGTCGACATGGTCTTCTCCGCATTCCTGTTCATCGTTGGGATCTCCATGCCATTGGCGATCAACCGCCGCCTGAGCGCGGGCGAGTCCAACCTCAATGTGCTGAAACATGTGGTGGTGCGGTCGCTCAGCCTGGTCGCGATAGGGTACATCCTGGCGAACCTGAACGCCGGCGGCCGCACGTGGGATCTGCTGGCGTTCACGGGCATCCTTCTGGCCTGGAGCGTCTACCCTAAAACCGGCACGCGCCGGACACTCTACCGGATTCTGAAGGTCAGTGGATTGGTTCTTTTGGTTGTGTTAGTTGCAATCTTTCGCAGAAAAACCGCGGCTGGCGGGATCTCCGGCCTCGACATGGGTTATCCGGAGATCCTCGGCCTGATCGGCTTCGCCTACCTCTCGGCGGGAATTATCTATCTGGTTCTGCCCAAGACGTTTTGGTGGGTCGCCGGCGCATTTGCCGTTTTGAATGCGATGAACGCGGCTTCTAAACTGGGATACCTTCCCATGCTTGGGCGTGCGCCGCTTTACTTCTGGCCGCTCGCGGACGGAGCCTTGGCATCCATTGTCATGGGCGGCGTGGTCTTCTCGTTCATCCTGTTTGACGCGTCTGTGGCGGCGACGCTGAAGCGCAAAGTTTATTGGTCGGCGGCGCTCGCTGCCGTCCTCTTTGCCGGAGGGTTGGCGCTGATGCCTCTCGGTATTTCGAAGAACCACGCGACGCCCACCTGGTGCCTCTTTTCGGAAGCGTCGAGCGTTGCGATCCTGCTGGCTCTGTACTACGTCGTCGACATCAAGCGCGTGGCCGCCTGGGCAGGTTTTGTCAAGCCTGCCGGCTCCAACACTCTGCTTACGTATCTGCTGCCTTGGATCTGCTCGGTAATTCCGCTGCTTCAATCGATCTCCGCCGAAGGATTGCAAGGGGCCTACGGAGTGTTCCGGGCGTGCTTGTTTACCGCCTTCATTTTGGCGCTCGCCGGAGTGCTCACGAAGATGCGTCTCCGGATGCAACTATAACCATGCTTCCATATTCACGATTCGTTCTTCTGGTCCTCGCGATGGGAACCGTCCTCCCCGCCCAGATTCCAGGGCCGCCGCCGTTAGAGGCAAACTTTCAGGACTCGGCTTCGTATCGTTGGCTCAACAAGAAAGTGCTTGCCAGCCGCCTGCTGGACGACATGCACAGCCTGGACAACTGGACGGCGTTCACCAACAACCCGCCGCCGGTGGTGGACTCGCGGGTGGAAGCTCAGATTTCCCGGTCGCAAACCGTGACCGCTGAAATGTCGCTGACCAGGGAGCGATCCCGCAACGGCGGCAACTCGCTCCGCCTGCGCACGCCGACGAAGTTGAACGTACCGGGACCGGCGAACGGGCGCGGATGGGGCGAAACCGGCGTCACGCGTCGCTTCGGCGGTGAGGACTGGAACAGTTTCAATCGCATCTCAGTCTGGATTTATCCCGATTGCGCGGGCGCGTACGTAACGGCTCTTGGGCTTGCCCTGCATAACGCCGGCGCGGTGAAAGTGCCGGCGGCCTTTGGGCAGGAGGGTGAGACGAATGTGGTTTTGCGCAATCACGAATGGGACCAGGTGGTGTGGGAGATTGGCAATGTGGCGCGAGACAGGATCACGGCGCTTGACTTCGCCTATTACATGGCGGGCAATGAGCCGGAGGCCGCGGATACAGCCACTTACTATTTCGACCGCCTGGAATTGCAGCAAGTCGATCCGGATTACATAGAAGGTTGGGCGGTGTGGCCGGGACGCATTGCGTACAGCCACGCCGGCTACCAGCCGGGCGCGCGGAAAACGGCCATCGCCAGCGACCTCGGCGCCGGTGACTTTCAATTGATTGACCAAGCCACCGGGCAGGCGGTCCTTTCCAAGCCGCTGCAGACGGTGAAGACACGTCTGGGGACTTTCCAGGTGATGGACTTTTCGGAGATTCAGCAGCCCGGCTGGTACAGGATCGATGCTGGCGGCGAGGCCACCCGTCCGTTCCGCATTGCCGCGGATGTCTGGCGCGACACGATTCTGAAAGCGCTCAATTTCTTTTACGTGGAGCGCTGCGGCATGGCGATCCCCGGCGTACACGGCGTGTGCCACCGCGATTGGCAGTCGGTTCACGGCGATAAACGGATCATCATCAACGGGGGCTGGCACGATGCCGGCGACCTGACGCAGGGCATGGGCAATACCGGCGACATCGTTTACGCGATGTTCAGTCTTGCGGAGCGGTTGCACGCGCAAAACAGGGATCCGGAGTTATATAACCGCCTCATCGAAGAAGCTCGCTGGGGACTCGACTGGGTGCTGAAGACCAGCTTCGGCGACGGCTATCGCAACGCAGGTTCCGTCAGCAGCCGCCGGACAGACGGCATTCTCGGCACTTTTGACGATGTGACCGCGACAGCGAAGAACGACCCGTTCGTGAACTTCCTGGCGTCGGCCGCGGAAGCCATTGCGGCGCGCGTGTTGAAGGACGGCGATCCCCGGCTGGCCGCATATTCGCTCAGGATGGCGGAAGCGGACTGGGAGTTCGCGGTTACGGGCATGGACAAAGCGGGGCCGCCATCCGCGGAACGCTTCCATGTCGCGTTCGATTCCAACGGAGTCGTACACGAGGTGGCTTCCGAGGGCGTGCTGGCTTCGGTACAACTTTTTCGCGCCACCGGGAACCAGCGTTATGCCGATAAGGCGGTGGAACTGGCGCGAACGATCCTCGACTCGCAGGAGCGCAAGAGGCCGGCCTGGACCACGCCGATGCTGGGGTTCTTCTATACCAGTCCGGCGAAGGATCGCATTCTGCACTACGTGCATCGCGGCCGGGAGAACGCGCCGATTCTGGCTCTAACCGAGCTCTGCGATGCCTTCCCCAATCATCCGGATTGGATGAAGTGGTATTTCGCGGTGACGCTGCATTCGGAGTACTTGAAGAGCGCGGCCAGGAACACGGAGCCGTATGGTGTGTTGCCCGCGTCGATTTACAAAGACGACGAATACAAGGACGCGCCGGAGACGCGGAGAGAATCGTTTCGCAAACAGGTGTTGAACGGTGTGCCGCTGGGTAGCGGTTATTATCTGCGGCGGCTCGCGGTGTGGATGGATTATCGCGGGGAATTCGGCACGATTCTGCCGCAGACCGAAGCGCTGGGGCTGGCGTCTCACTTGCGCGGGAACCTGGAGCCGGCCGAGCTTGCGCAGGAGCAACTGGAATGGGTGATCGGCCGGAATCCGTTTGCGCAGAGCATGATGTGGGGCGAAGGATACGACTTCGCGCCGCAGTACACGCCGTCTTCGGGTGACATCGTGGGGTCGCTGCCGGTGGGCATCCAGAGCCGCGGCGACAGCGACGTGCCGTACTGGCCAGTGCAAAACACGTGGACCTATAAGGAGGTCTGGGTGCATCCGGTGGGCCGCTGGATTGCGGTGATGCGCGATCTTGCGGGACCGGCGGTGGTGGAGGGCCGGGCCAGCGGGCCAGTGGTGTTTCAGGAAAAGAACTGGGGCCGCAAGATCGAAGTTCAGCCGGACCCGGCCACGGGGACCTTCCGGGCTATGCTGTCGGAGGGAAGGTACACGGTGCGCAGCAAGGGTTGCGAGATTGCGCGCACTTTTCTGCCCGGCGGGACGTATAGCTTGAATCTGCGGCCGGGAGAGTCGTGGGATTTTGAAGTTGCGAGCGATACGTCGGGAACTGGCGATGTGGCGATCAGGGTGCAAGCGCGGGGCAGCGGGGTTCACCGCTTACAGCTTCGGGCGGAGAACCTGAGCTTCGGCGGCGACGAAAAGGAAGTGGTGCTGAAGGGCGAAGGAACGGCGACGCTGGAGTGGCGCGGACGGATTACAGAGCGGGAGACGCCGTGGGTAGCGGTGGTGGTGCCGGATGGCGATCTGTCGCAGCGGCAGGAAATTATGGGAGCGGCGCTCGCCGCGCAATAGCCGGCGCGGCGGTTGGCGACCGCCGCCTGTCTGGCGCGAGCGCGGCAGTTGGCCGATTGACAATCGGCCGCAGCTTGCCAAGCTGTCTTCATGGCCCTGCGGGCCACCAAGAGTAATGAAAACCAGGCGGAGGGCGGGCAATTCTGCCCGCAGCCGGCTTTCAGCCGGCTCTGGCCGCCTAAAAGGCGGCTGCGGCCAAGATTGGCCGCCCTCCAGCGTGTTTTCGACGCTGCCCAGTTCCATCGGGCGGCAATCAAGCGGTTGGAACCGAGCCGGAGCCGTTGGGCCACTTGCGCCCGTACACAGCTTGGGTTCATACGGCTGTCCGCGAATTCCGCTGTCGTCCCGGGCCCACGGCGTCCTGCGGAGGCAGCGGCGCTGTTGAGGATCATGGTCCAGGATGCCCGGCACGTATATCTGGAGGCTTTGCCACCGCCGATTGCGCGTGACTTCGGCGCGGCGCTTGATGGGTTGCTTGGGCACCAACAGGTTACGAGCGCTTATCTGCTGGCGTTCCAGGAGAGGCACTTGATTTGACGGCGCCCGGCGCGGCATTGGAAGTGCTCGGGTAGTCCGCGGGGCTGAAGCCCCGCGCGGGATGAATCCCGCCCTCCGGAATCCGAACAAGGATATAATCGTAAACGAACAGAGGGACAGCATGGCATCCACCACCACTACAATCTCGTCCATTCCCGCGGCGTCGGTGCGCGAGTCCGTCGAGCGAGTGCCCTGGTATGTCTGGTGCGCCGTTCTCGGCGTCACTTCCGCCATGATCGGCGGCCAGTGGGACATCTCGTGGCACCGCTCCATCGGACGCGACACGTTCTGGACGCCGGCCCACCTCGCCATCTACATGTGCGGCGTGCTGGCGGGCCTCTCCTGCGGCTACCTGATCCTGGCCACCACCTTCGGCAACTTCTCCCACCTGCGCAGCACCGCCGTGAAAATGTGGGGATTCGAGGCCCCTTTGGGCGCATTTATCGCGGCCTGGGGCGGCGTGGCCATGCTCACCTCCGCGCCGTTCGATAACTGGTGGCACAGCGCCTACGGTCTGGATGTGAAGATCCTGAGCCCCCCGCACGTGTTCCTGATTTTGGGCAACCTGGCGGTGAACACGGGCACGCTGATCCTGATCCTGGGCATGATGAACCGCGCCCGGGACGAGTTCCGCAACAAGCTCGACTGGCTGTTCCTCTACATCGGCGGCGTGGTTCTGATCGGATTGATGCTGATGATCATGGAATTCTCCTGGCACGCCATGATGCACAATGGCGTGTATTATCGCGTGGTCTGCATGGTCGTGCCGCTGGTGCTGGCCGGAGTGGCGCGGGCCTCCGGGAAACGCTGGGCGGCGACCACGGTGGCCGCTGTGTACTGGCTCTTCTGGGCGGGCATGGGCTGGATCCTGCCGCTGTTTCCCGCCGAGCCGAAACTGGGGCCGGTCTATCACCATGTCACGCAATTCGTGCCGCCGGAATTTCCGATGTTGTTGTTCATCCCCGCGCTGGCGCTGGATCTGCTTTGGAGCCGGACGCGCGATTGGAACCTATGGAAGAAAGCCGCCGTTTCCGCAATCCTGTTCCTGGGCGTGCTGATGGCGGTGCAGTGGCCGTTCGCCGATTTCCTGAATTCGGCCGCGGCGCAGAATTGGTTCTTTCACATGAACATCTTCGACTACAACGTGCGTCCAACTTCGATCCTGGCGCGCCACGTGTTCGTTGCGCCGGACGCGCCGTCCGTGTTCCGGACGCAGATCGCGCTAGCCGCGGTATTGGGCACCCTGACCATCAGGCTGGGATTTGCATGGGGCGATTGGATGCGGCGCGTCCGCAGGTAATTCCCGATAACCCAATGTCCCGATTGCTCAGTGTGTTCCTGCTGGCCGCCGCCAGCGCCTTTGCCCACGTGGGCAGCCCGGACGTATTCTACGAAGGGCTGGCCGGCCCTTACCATTTGCTGGTGACGATCCGTGCGCCCTCGGTGATTCCGGGCGTAGCGGAGATCGAGGTGCGCAGCGCCGCGAATGACGTGGACGTGGTTCACATCGTTCCCACGCCACTCACCGGTCCGGGCGCGAAGTTCGCTCCGGTGCCGGATCTGGCGCAGCGTTCGAAGGACGATCCGCAGTTCTTCACCGGATCGCTTTGGATGATGACCTCGGGCTCCTGGCAGGTGCGCGTCACCGCGGAAGGCGCCAAGGGAAAGGGCCAGCTTTCGGTGCCCGTACCCGCGCTATCCTCCAGCACGAAAGGCATGGATGCGCCTATCGGCATTGTGCTGGCTGCCCTGGGATTGCTGCTGTTGGCGGGCGCGGTCAGCATCGTGGGCGCGGGCGTGCGGGAGGGACAACTGGAGCCTGGGCTGACACCCGATCCGGCGCGCGTGCGGCGATCGCGTTGGGTGATGGCTCTGACCGCGGTCTTCGTGCTGGCGTTGGCCGGTCTAGGCGGACTCTGGTGGAAGAGCGAAGCCGGCGAGTACGACAAACACATCTTCAAGCCATTGCAGATGTCGGCCACACTAGATAGCCGGGAGAACGGCGAACGGCTGATGCTGCGCCTGACCGATCCCGGCTGGGCGCGCTGGCGCAAGGTGGACGATCTGGTCCCGGACCACAATCACCTGATGCATCTTTACGTGATCGGCCTGCCGGAGATGGACAGAGTGTGGCACCTGCATCCGGACCGTGTGGAGGCCGGGTTGTTCGCCAAGGATCTGCCGCCGATGCCGGCCGGACGGTACGCACTGTACGCGGACATCGTACACTCCGACGGCCTGCCGGAAACGCTGGTGACCGACGTGACGCTGCCGGCCGTTGCGGGCAAGCCGATGGAGGGCGACGACGCCGGAGGCGCGGGCCCGCCGATTTCGCAGGCGGACTTCAACCGCACGATAGCCCAATTGGCGGACGGCTCGCGCATGGTTTGGGAGCGCGAACCCGGACCGCTGCACGCCCGGCGCGCCATGTACTTCCGCTTCCGCCTGGAGGACGCGGACGGCAAACCCGCGCAGGACGTGGAACTCTACATGGGCATGCCGGGGCACGCGGCGTTCGTGGGCTCGGACCGCAGCGTGTTTGCGCACGTGCATCCTTCGGGATCGGTGCCTATGGCGTCGCTGAGCCTTACGCAGAATGCCGGCGACGGCGGCGCGGCAATGGCCGCGATGGCCGGCATGGACCACTCCGGCATGGCGGGCATGATGACGCAGGCTCTGCCGCCCGAAGTATCTTTCCCCTACGGCTTTCCGAAGCCCGGCAACTATCGCATTTACGTGCAAGTGAAACGCGGCGGAAAGGTGGAGACCGGCATGTTCGACGCGCACGTGGAGAACTAACCTTGCGGCCGCTAAAAGACCAGGCAGTTTTGATTACAGGAGCGGGCCGTGGCATCGGCAAGCGGCTGGCGATCGGGTTTGCGGCGGAAGGCGCGCGCGTCGGATTACTGGCGCGCAGCCAGGCCGAGCTGGACCTGGCGAAGCTGGAGATCGAGCACGCCGGCGGCATGGCGCTGCGCATCCGGTCGGACGTGCGCGACTACGACCAGATGAGCGCGGCGGTGGAGCGTATGCGCGGGGTCTTCGGCGGCGTGGATGTATTGATCGCGGCGGCCGCCATTCAGGGACCCATAGGACCGCTGGTGGAGGTGAAGCCGCGTGCCTGGGCCGAAACCATCGAGACCAACCTGATGGGAGTAATGCACGCCTGCCGGGCGGTATTGCCGCAGATGATCGACAGGCGGCGCGGCAAGATCGTGGTGATCGGGGGCGGCGGCGCAGCCTCGGGGCGTCCGCGCTTTTCGGCCTATGCGGCGTCCAAGGCCGCTGTGGTGCGCTTCGTGGAAACCCTGGCGGAAGAGGTGCGCGACTTTAACGTACAGGTGAACTGTCTGGCTCCAGGCAGCACTTACACTCACATGACGGATGAGATCCTGCACTCCGGCGAGCGCGCCGGGAGCAAGGAGATCGAGCAAGCCGAGGATGTGCGGCTTACCGGCGGCACGCATCCCGACAAACAGATTCACCTGGCTTTGTTTTTGGCTTCCGAGCGTTCCAACCACATCAGCGGCAAGCTGATTCACGTGAATGACGACTGGAAGCGGCTGGAGCGCGAGAACATGAATCCGGAAGCTTATACGCTGCGGCGGCTTTTGAAGGTGTAAGACTCGTCTCGACACCCTGCCTGGAGTACAATGCCTCCATGGCTTACTATGTGGCGGTGTTTGCGCTACTGGTCCCGGCGCTGCTCTCCGCCACGACCGTTGAAGGGGTAGTGAAGGACCCCAGCGGCGCCGCGGTTCCCAACGCCGCGGTCATCCTGAAAGACTCCGAGACCGGCCAGGCCGAGAATGCGCTCACCGATACACAAGGTCATTTTGCGTTCGCCGATGTCGCGCCGGGTAAGTACGCGATAACTATCCAGCACGACGGCTTTGAAGACGCCGAAAGGGCGATCGACGTTGCCGACACTCCCGTAACTCTTGCGTTCGCGATGAAGATCGCCACCCAGCAAACCGCGGTCGAGGTGGGCGGCAAGCGCTCCGCATTCGCCAATTCCGATCCCAACTACGTCGCGCTGCGCAACGCCATGCCGGGCGCGGCGTTCCGGGTCGCCAACTTGACATTGAAACGCGATACCGCCACGTTTACTTTCACCGCGGGGCAGTTCAGCTTTCTGCCGCCGTTGCTCGGGCGCGTGGTGGCGGGCGTGTTCACTGGCGAAGGCACGTTTCATTTAGAGCCAGCCACGGCACTCGAACGGACCTATGTGCACCGGATTTCGGGCGAACAGCCGGTTGACGAATCCTTCCGCTCGGTGGTCGTCTGGTTCACCGACGATACCTTCGACGAGATCAAGCGCCAGGCGCAGGCCACCGATGAGGCGTCGCAGGCGGGCAACGCGTGGCACGAGTTCAGAAACCGCGCCCGCCGCCGGACGGAAACACCGCGCAGCATGCTGGAATTCATGCTGCAGGATGAAGACATCGAGAATTATGAGGCGGAGATCCTGGGCGAGGTCTACA
This sequence comes from Bryobacterales bacterium, assembly GCA_003166475.1. Taxonomy (GTDB): domain Bacteria; phylum Acidobacteriota; class Terriglobia; order Bryobacterales; family Bryobacteraceae; genus Bog-159. The sequence goes on from PMVV01000126.1 coordinate 47,331, forward strand.
ACCCGAAGGAAAGGGGTTCGTTTCGCGCTTTTATCCACGGCAATAAACATTCCGATTTGCGCTTCATCGTCAATGCGCGGGGCGCGATGCCCTTCATGCCTTCTCCGGAGGAAGTGGCGCTGATCAATTTCGATCCCGGCGGCACGCAGGATGGCATCTGGTATCTCACGCATTTTGCGGAGGAGTGGAAGGCGGGCATCGCCCGTTCCACCGAGAATCGCCACACGGTAGCAGCCGAGCACTATCGCATCGAGACCGCCATCGGCAAGAACGATCATTTGTCGGCCACGTGCATGGTGCAACTGAAGGCCATGCTGGCGGGCGTGCGCGTGATCGGCTTCGGACTACTTCCGCGGCTGCGCGTGACGCGCGTGACTTACAAGGATAAGGAGATCTCCTTCATTCAGGAAAGCCGCAAGGAGGACGGGTCCTTTTACGCGATCATGCCGGAAGCGCTGATCGCGGGCCAGAGTTATAGCATCGGCATCGAATATGAGGGCGACAAAGTTGTCCAGAAAGAGGGGGCCGGCAACTTTTCGGTGGGCGCACGCACGAGCTGGTATCCCAGTTTGAACACATTCGCCGACCGTGCCACTTACGATTTGACCTTCAAAGTACCCAGGCAGTACACGCTGGTGGGGGTGGGCAAGCTGGAGAAAGAATGGCGGGAAGACGATTACATGGCGTCTCACTGGGTCTCGGAAGTTCCGCTGGCGGTGGCCGGTTTCAATTACGGCTTGTATAAGAAGAAGTCCGTCTACGACGACACCACGCACTATGAGATTGAGGCTTACGCCACCGCTGAGACGCCCGATTACCTGCGCGTCCACGCCAGGAACATGAGTTTGGCCCCGAGCGCCATGGCGGAGAGCGCCATGATCGATGCGCAAAACGCCATCCGCTGTTATACGCTGTGGTTCGGAGCCGCGCCCTACGGACGCATCGCCATCACCCAGCAACCGGCGTTCAATTTCGGCCAGTCGTGGCCCACGCTGGTGTATCTGCCGGTGAGCGCATTCCTCGACGGCACGCAACGCTGGATGCTGATGGGAGGCAACGCGTTTCGATTCGCGGACTTCATCCAGGAAGTCACGCCACACGAGGTGGCGCACCAATGGTGGGGTCACATGGTGGGCTGGGCGTCGTATCACGATCAGTGGTTATCGGAGGGCTTCGCGGATTTTTCCGCCGGGTTGTTCCTGCAGGCCACCGAACCTAAGCCCGACAAATTTCTGAAGTATTGGGAACGGGCGCAGGAAACGATCACGGCGAAGAACAGCTTTGGCAATCGCCCGAACGACGTAGGACCTCTGTGGATGGGCATCCGGCTTGACACGTTCAAGACCGGCGGCGCTTACCGGCGCCTGATCTATCCCAAGGGCGGTTTCGTGCTGCACATGCTGCGCTACCTGATGTTCGACCGCGACACTGGCGACAAGGATTTCATCGCCATGATGCACGACTTTGTGGCCACTTACCTGAACCAGAACGCTTCGACTGAGTCGTTTAAGTTCGTGGTCGAGAAACACATGAAGCCGGCGCTGGACCTCGAGAGGAACGGCAAGATGGATTGGTTCTTCCGCGAGTGGGTCTATGGCACGGAGATCCCCACTTACCGGATGGAGTATTCGCTCGCCCCGGAGCCCGGCGGCAAGTTCCTGTTTACGGCGAAAGTTACACAGAGTGGCGTATCTCCCCGGTTCGTGATGGGCGTGCCGATTTACTTCGACTTCGATGGGCACGTCCAGCGCGCGGGCGCGGTGACGCTTCTTGGAAACATGACGTCCAACGAAGTCAAGCTGCGCTTGCCCAAGAAGCCCAAGCGCGTCCTGCTGAACGCCAATCATGATGTGCTGGCGGCTGAAACGGTCGTGAAGGAGATGTGAGAGGCTTGCTCACCCGTCCCCGGCTATGGGACCGGTGCCCGAGACACTTGCAGCGCGAGCTTCTCCGGATCAAGGTCCGTCCGGTTGCACAGAACGACGATGGTCAACTTCTGCTTGGTGAACCGCTCGATCACCGTGCGGAATCCCATGGTGCTGCCGGTGTGCCACATGCGCGGACGGCTCTCGAAAGGGTCGAGAAACCAACCGAATCCGTAGGCTACCGGTTGGCCGGGGTGAAGGTTATCGTCGTCGGGAGTCACCGGCCAGCGCGGCTGGCTTCCGTTGTTTAGCGTGACCGGGGACAGCGCCGGGCGCATCTCCGCATCGCTCAGCAGGGCGTGGCTTTCGAGCGCGCCGTCCCACTGGGCAAGGTCTTCGAGATTGGAGTAAATACCGCCATCGCCGAGTGTTGCCGAGGTCGAGCTTTGATCGGTCTCGATGAAGTGGTCCCCTTCTTTCGTGTGTCCATATGCTCGATTGGGAACCGTGTTTGTCCCGTTCACATAAACCAGTGTGTGAGGCATGTGTAGCGGCCGAAAGATGCGGTCGGCTAGGAATCGCCCGAACGGCTGGCCGGACACCTTCGCGACAATTAGTCCCAGGACCAAATATCCGGAGTTACTGTAAGCCCAACTGGCCCCTGGCGCGAACTTACCGGCGGTTTGTTGCTTCAGCAGACTAAGAACTTCGTCGTCATGAATCTGGTGGGCAGCGGTCCATGCATTGGGCTGCATCAGGTCTTCGTAATCCGGCAGTCCCGAGGTGTGCGTCAGCAGGTGGCGGACAGTGATGGCTTGCCCGTATGCGGGGAAGTCCGGGAAGATGTCTGTCAGCCGCTGGTTATAGCGCAGCTTGCCATCGTGGACCAGCAGCATGATGGCCATGGCCGTGAACTGCTTGGTGAAGGACGCCAGTCGGAAGTTGGTCTGGGCGTCGATGCGGGATAGTGTTCGCAGGTCGCGAATGCCGTAGCCGCGCTGGAAGATGGTGTGGCCGTTCTGGCGGACGAGGACTGCCACTCCCGGGGTTTTTGGGTTGGTCAGGGGGGCGAAGATGGCGTCGATGCTCGCGGCGGACGCGACGGCGGTGAGGGCGAAGGCCAGGAGGTAAAAGCGGGCGGGTCTGGAGACCCGCCGCAGGCGTGGACGCCCGCCCCACACGATGGTCATAAGGTCGCGACCAGCTTGGCCAGGAGGGCGGTGCGGTCGGCGATGCGATCCACCAGGATGCTTTCGTTCGGCGCGTGCGCGCCTTCTCCCACGGCGCCCAGACCATCCAGCGTGGGGACGCCGAGCGCGGCCGTGAAGTTGCCGTCCGAGCCGCCGCCGACCGACGATTCGTCCAGCGTCACACCCAAATCGCGCGCCAGCGTCTGCGCCTTGCGAAAGAGTTGCACGACGGCGGGTGAGCGTTCGAGCGGCGGCCGGTTCAAGCCGCCGGCGACCTCAATGGTGCAGCGCTTATCCACCGGCCGCAGCGCGCGGAATTTGCGATCGAGGGCCGCCGCGTCTTTCAGCCGCGGTACGCGCATGTCGACCTCGGCCCTGGCTTCCGCCGCCACTACATTGACGCGCGTGCCGCCCGAGATCACGCCGGGGTTCACGGTGATGCCCCGGCGCAAATCGGTAAATCCGGCAATCTTTCCGATCTGCCGCGCGAGTTCCAGAACGGCGCTGGCGCCCGCATTGAAATCCAAGCCGGAGTGCGCCGCCTTGCCGCGCACGATCACAGCGTAATCGCCAATGCCTTTGCGCGCCGTTTTCAGCTTGCCGTCCAACCCAGTGCCGGGTTCCAGCACCAGCACGAATTGGCTTCGTTTCGCATTTTTCTCGGTCAACGCGCGCGACGATTCGCTGCCGACCTCTTCGTCGGAATTGATCTGCATGACGACTTTGTGGGCCACGGGCGTCTCCAGATCGCGCAGAATGCGCATGGCATAGATGAAGAACGCGATGCCGGCTTTCATATCGAGCACGCCGGGTCCCCACAAACGGCCGTCCTTCTGCCGGAAGGGCATGGACGCCAGGGTGCCGACCGGCCACACTGTATCGGAGTGGCCGAGCGCCAGTATCTGTCCTTGTTTCTTTTTCCCGAATAGATCGAACTCGCACACGACGTGCCGTCCGAAGCGTCCGCCGGGAAAAGTCTTGACGCGGGCGAAAGAGGGCGCGACATCGCCGAGCAGATCCACGAAGCGGTTCAACGCGGCCGGATGGTCGCTGGGCGATTCGCATTCCACCATTTCCCGGATCAGCGCGACGATCTGTTTCTGCCGGGAGCGTGCTTCAAAGAGAAAAGAACCCACGGCTGTTATAATAGCGACTTCCATGGCCGTTTTGGATATCAACGAAATTCGCGACATTCTCCCGCACCGTTATCCCATGCTGCTGGTCGATCGAATCATCGAACTCGAGGCCGAGCGGATTGTGGGCATCAAGTGCGTGACGCAGAACGAACCCTTCTTTCAGGGCCATTTTCCGGGCTTTCCGGTGATGCCGGGCGTGCTCATCGTGGAGGCGCTGGCGCAGACGGCCGGCGTGCTGGTGCTGAAACACGTCGAGGACCGGCACCGCAAGCTGGTGCTGCTGGCTTCCATCACCAGCGCCAAGTTTCGGCGGCCCGTGGTTCCGGGCGACGTGCTTCGCCTGGAGATGAAGATCCTCAAGCGCAAGGCCAGCGTGGCCGTTATGGCCGGCACCGCGACCGTGGATGGGTTGGTAGTGGCCGAGGCCGAGATGATGTGCAAGCTGGCCGACAAGGAAGAAGCGGAAGCGCTTCCCTGACCGATGCCGGTTCATCCCACCGCGATTGTTTCTCCCGCGGCGCGCATCGCCGAAACCGCGGAGATCGGGCCGTATTCGATCGTAGGCGACGAAGTGGAGATCGGCGCGGGCACGCGGCTCATGGCGCACGTTTACATGGAAGGGCCGTTGTGCGCCGGCGAGGACAATGTCTTTTTCCCATATAGCACCGTCGGCGTGGCATCGCAGGATTTGAAATACCGTGGGGAGCGGGCCGAAACGCGCATCGGAAACCGCAACAAGATCCGCGAGTTTGTCACTATTCATCGCGGCACCGAAGGCGGGGGCCTCGTGACCAGCATCGGCGACGACAACCTGCTGATGGCTTACGTACACGTGGCGCACGACGTACACGTCGGTAACCGCGTGGTGCTGGCTAACGCCGTCACTCTGGGCGGGCATGTGACGGTGGGCGATTGGACGATGATCGGCGCTTCGACGGGCGTGCACCAGTTCTGCCGCGTGGGGCGGCACTCCATCATCGGCGGATACAGTGTGGTGACGCAGGATGTGCTGCCGTTTTCGAACACGGTTAGCGAACGCGGGATCAAGGTGTTTGGCGCTAACCATACCGGGCTGGAGCGGCGCGGATTCGAACGCGGCACCATCGAGAAACTGCAGACCGCGTTCCGCCTGCTGACGCGCGCGGGCCTAAATACTTCGCAGGCGGTGGCACGGATTCGCGCGGAGATTCCGGAGTGCGCGGAGGTGGAGGAGTTGCTGGCGTTCATCGGCGGATCCGCGCGGGGAGTGATTAAGTGAGGCCGCCTGAAAGGCGTCCCCGGAGGGGACCCCAGGACAAGATTGCCCGCCCTCCAAGAATCTAAGGATGAAATACGGTCTGATCGCCGGTAATGGCCGCTTTCCGCTGCTGGCACTGGAAAACGCGCGCCGCCTGGGCTACGAGGTGGTGGTGCTGGCCATTCAGGAAGAGGCCTCGCCGGAGGTCGAACGCCTGGCGGCAAGATGCCACTGGATCTCTTTGGGCCAGCTTAGCCGGCTGATCGAGATCCTCAAGGAAGAGGGCATCGGCGAAGTGGTGATGGCTGGGCAGGTGAAACACGCGAAGATCTTCTCCTCCATCCGGCCGGACTGGCGGCTGATCAAGCTGCTGGCTTCGCTGCCTTCGAAGAATACCGACGGGCTGATCGGCGGAGTGGCGCAAGTGCTGGCCGACGAGGGCATCCAGCTTCGCGATTCGACCGCGCTGCTGAAAGAATTGTTGGCCGATCGCGGCGCGATGACGCGGCGCAAGCCGGATGCCCGCGAGGAGGCGGATATCGCGTATGGCCGCCAGGTGGCCGCCGCGCTGGCGGGCTTCGACGTGGGCCAGAGCGTGGCCGTCTGCGAGCGCGCCTGCGTGGCGCTGGAAGCGATGGAAGGCACCGACGCCCTGCTGCGGCGCGCGGCCAGCCTGGTGAACGGACGTCCCCTGACGCTGGTGAAAGTTTCGAATCGGCGGCGGCATTTACTTTTCGATGTGCCTGTCGCCGGAGTGGACACCATCGCCGTGATGCGGGAAACCGGGACGACTGCGATGGCGGTGGATGCGGGCCGGACGCTGCTGCTGGATCGCGAGGAGATGCTGGCGCTCGCCGACGAGGCGGGGATCGCCGTGGTGGGGCAGGCGCCCGATGCGTAGGCCGCAATCAGGCAGGATGAAGNNGCCTGAGAGGCCGCCGCAGGCTGGGAGCCTGCCCCACTATGCATAGAGTCGCGGTTATTGGGGCGGGACAGTTTGGACAAAACCATTGCCGCGTGGTCCGGCAATCCGCGCGCGCGGAGTTGACCGCGGTGGTGGATATCGATCCCACGCGCGCGACGATTGCCGATTACCGGGAACTGGCCGGCAAGGTGGATGCGGCGATTGTTGCCACGCCCACTTCGGCCCACGCGGAAATCGGATGCTGGCTGCTGGAGCATGCGATCGACGTGCTGGTGGAGAAGCCCATCGCGCCGGATCTGGAATCCGCGGACCGGATGGTGGCGGCAGCGGAGCGGTACGGGCGCGTGCTCCAGGTGGGCCACCTGGAGCGCTTCAATCCCGCGGTGATCGCACTGGAGGGCCGCGTCACGCTGCCGTTGTTCTTCGAGATCCACAGGCTCAGCGTGTTCAGCCCGCGCAGTCTGGATGTGGACGTCATCCTGGATTTGATGATCCACGACATCGACATCGTGCTGAGCCTGACGGGCGCCGAACCGGAGGAGATCCGCGGTGCGGGCGTCTCCATCCTGTCTTCCAAAGTGGACATCGCCAATGCCCGCCTGCAGTTCCCCAACGGCTGCGTGGCCAACCTGACGGCCAGCCGCGTTTCCACAGAGCGCGTCCGCAANNGTTGCGACGGCGAAATCCGAGCCATTGCAGTTGCAGTTCGACGCCTTTCTGGACAGCGTGGAGACGCGAAATCCGCCGAAAACTTCGGGGCTTCGGGCGCGTCAAACACTGAGGATAGCTTTGGCTATTCTTGATAAAATCGAAGAACATTCGGAGATAGTCTCGAAGTCGTTGGCAGGCGGATGGAAACTCTAGCTCGTCCCTCGGTGGAAGACCCGGCGGAATTGCATCTGCTAACCAGTTGGGAGCAGGACAGCGGACGTGTCCGCAAGGCGCGCCTCCTTTCCGTAGCGGCGCACGTCGCGGCCATCGTAGCGCTGGCCCTGATGCCCCGCAGCCTGATGCAGCCGCCTCGGCGCGTGGAGCAAATCACTCCGCTGATTGAACCGCCCACGGAGTTGACCCAGAAGGCGCCCAACAAAGGTCCCATCGCCAAGGAAGTGACCGTGGAGGCTTTAGAGCCGCGGCCCCGGATTCAGATTCCGAACTCGCCGCCCTCCACCACGCGGCCCGAGGCCAAAATAAGCAGCCCGCCGCAGCCGCCGCCCGCGCCATTGCCGGAGCCGCCGCAGATTCCGGCCGGCAACCGCGACGTGCAGCCGCCGCGCGGCCTGCCCATCGGCCCGCCGACGATTCAGCCGCCCCAGATCCAGGAGCGGGAAAAACCGAAGCTGGCATTCGAGGCGCCCACTGCCCCGCCGCCGTCCGGGGGAGTGGGGAGGATCGCGCGTCCCGATACATCGGTGGCTGGAGCTATCCGGGATCTCACGCACGGCGGCGCGCAAGGCGGAATCGCGGTGGGCGACGACACCAGCGACGCGGGCGTGGGGGGGATCGGCAGCGGTGTGAACCTGCCGCCTTCACCCGGCCGCCAGGCCAGTTCGCTCGAACTGCTCAGCGATGCCAGCGGCGTCGATTTCCGGCCCTACCTGCTGGAGGTGCTGGCCGCTGTGCGACGGAATTGGTTCGCGGTGTATCCGGAGAGCGCCAGGATGGGCCTGCGCGGAAAAGTTGAGGCGCAATTCGTGATCGCCAGGGACGGGAGCATCCCGAAGCTGGTGATCGTCCTGCATTCCATTCCGGCGCTGGAGCGCGCGGCGGTGGCCGGGATCGACGCCTCGCATCCGTTTCCTCCGTTCCCCGCGGAGTTTTCGGGCGATCGGATTGTATTGAAGCTGACGTTCAGCTATAACATGCCGCGGAAATAGGGGCGCGCGCTTTGCGCGCGGAGAGCGGGGCTGAGAGCCCCGCGCAGGNNAGGCTGAGAGCCTGCCCCACTACACGCCCCACTTACACGCGGGCGCTGACCGCCTGATCCACTATGGCCGCGGCGCGCAGTTCGCGGCGCAGGATCTTGCCGACGGGGGTCTTTGGCAATTCACTCCGAAACTCGACCATCCGGGGCACCTTATAATTGGTCAGATTCTGGCGGCAGAAGGCCACGATCTGTTCCGCGGACAGGCTGGGGTTGTCCGACACGACGAACGCCTTGACGAGTTCGCCCGCGATGATATCCGGCACGCCGATCACTCCGCATTCGACTACGCCCGGCACGGCGGCGATGACGTTCTCGATTTCGTTGGGGTAGACGTTGAAGCCGGAGACCAGGATCATGTCCTTCTTGCGGTCCGTGATGCGCATGTAGCCATCCGCATCCATGATGCCGATGTCGCCGGTGCGCAGCCATCCGTCGGGCGTGAATGCCGCTGCGGTCTCGCCGGGCATCTGCCAGTAGCCGGCCATCACCTGCGGACCCTTGACGCAGATCTCGCCTTCGCCGCCGGGCGGCAGTTGGCGGCCGCCGTCGTCCAGAATGGCGACGTCGGTGGAGGGTATCGGCAGTCCGATGGAAGGCGAGTATTCGCCGTCCAACGGAGCGCACGAAACGAAGGGCGAGGTTTCGGTCAGCCCGTAGCCCTGAAAAATCGGCCGCCCCGTGACTGCCTTCCAGCGTTCGGCCACCGTGCTGTGTACCGCTGCGCCGCCGCCCAGCGCAAACTTGAAGCGGCTGAAATCCACGGTGTCGAACCCCGGCGTGTTCAGCAGTCCGTTAAACAAAGTGTTGACGCCCGTGATGACCGTCCACGGCGTCTTTTTCATCTCCTTCACGAACCCCGCCATGTCTTTGGGATTGGTAATCAGCAGGTTCATGCCGCCCAGTTTGATGAACAGCAGACAGTTGGTGGTCAAGGAAAAAACGTGGTACATAGGCAGCGCGGTGACCACGATTTCGGTTCCTTCTTCGAGGAAGCCGCGGGACCATGCGCGCGCCTGCAGCATGTTCGCGACCAGTCCACCGTGCGTAAGCATGGCAGCCTTGGACCTTCCAGTGGTGCCGCCGGTGTATTGCAGGAAGGCGATGTCCGCATGCGACGGCGCGGCTTCGTCGAGCGGCGCGCGGGAGCCGCGGTCGAGCGCGGTCCGGAATGGGATGGCACCTTCGATATGCCAGTCCGGCACCATCTTCTTCACGCGCTTGACGATAAAGTTCACCATCAGCCGCCGGGGCAGTGTGAGCAAATCGCCAACCTGCGTGGTGACCACGTGCTTGACCGCTGTGTTCGCCAGCACCTTTTCCAGGACGTGGGCGAAGTTCTCCAGGACGACGATGACCTCTGCGCCGGAGTCCTTAAGCTGATGCTCCAATTCGCGCGCGGTGTATAGAGGGTTGATGTTGACCACAATGGTTCCGGCACGCAGGGCGCCGAACAGCGCGACGGGATACTGCAGCAGGTTGGGCATCATCAGGGCGACGCGCGCGCCCTTGGCGAGCGAGAGGCTTTCGAGCCAGGCAGCGAAGTGACCGCTGAGGCGGTCGAGTTGGGCATAGGTGATGGTGGTGCCTAGATTGCGAAAGGCCGGGAGGTCCCGGAACTTGCGGCAGCTTTGGGCGAGCACATCGTTGAGGGACGTGTATTCGGTGAGGTCGATTTCGGCCGGAACACCGGCAGGGTAGCTTTTTAGCCAGATCCTGTCCATTCGATACCTCCTCGGAGCGGACATGCGGACGGCCATTTCGTGCATTCCATCGCGGGGCGCTCCCCGAGGGACCGTTCGGGGGCTGCGCGTGGATCGCGTCATCCTGGCAATGCGCGGATGCCGCTCTCACGGACGCTCACATTAAAGCGGTATATTCATGTCTTATTATACTGGAATAGAAAAACGATAGCGCAAGGGCGGCCTGAGAGGCCGCCGCAGGCTGAGAGCCTGCCCCACCAATTTAAGTTGCCGCTTCCAGGATGGTGTACCAGAGGAATTCGACCAGTTTATAGAGCGACGCTTCGGCCAGCCTTTCGTCGTTGGCGTGGGCTTCGCCGGGATCGCCGGCCTCCACAATGGGGCCAAAGCCATAGGCCTCGACGCCTTTGGCGCGCAACTGGGCCAGGTCCGTGGCGCCGGTCAGCATGGAGGGCAGGGTGATGGCGTGCGGAAACATTTTGTGCTGCGCATGTTCCAGAGCGCGAAACACGGCGGTGTCCGTGCGCGAAGGCGGCGTGGCCGGACGGATCGGTTTACGCGGCTCTATTTCCACATTCGGATCGGCGATCAGCGCCCGCATTTCCTCGTAAAAGCGCGGCATATCTTCATCCGGCAGCGCGCGGATATCGATGTAGGCTTCGGCCTCCGACGGAATCACGTTGAAGGCGAAGCCGGCCTTGAGCATGGTGGGCGCGAGCGTGGTACGGACCATGGCATAGTGCGGCAGCTCGTAGCGTTCGAAGTAGCGGTCGATCTTCGGACCGCGCGCGGCGTCCGCAACGTGCCGGTAGCGATCGGCATCGCCGGGCGGGCTGATGGAAGCCAGGCGCTCGAAATAGGCGCGGGTGGTGTCATTCAGCCGCATGGGCGTGCGCCACTCGCCCAGCTTGGCGACGGCGGCGGCCAGGCGCAACACGGCGTTGTCCGGCGAGGGCCGCGAGGCGTGGCCGGCCGGTCCGCGGGCGATCAGACGGACGCCGCGGGGCACTTTCTCCGCGGTAGCGATGGCCACGTAGCGCACGTTGCCGCCCTGCGCCACGGTGGATCCTCCCTCGGCCAGCGCGTACTCGGCGGCGATCGCGTCCCAATGGCGGCTCACCAGGAAATCGATGCCCAAATCGGGTGTGCCTTCCTCGCCGGCTTCGGCCACGAAGATCACGTCGCGATTGAGTTTGATGTGTGCGCGCTGGAGCAGCAACATCACCATGAGGCCCGCCGTCACGATTTCCTTGTCGTCCACTGCGCCGCGGGCATAGATGAAGCCGTTCTTGCGGGCTGCGCCGAATGGGTCGACCGACCATTTGGACCGCTGCGCGGCGACCACGTCGGTATGTCCCAGGATGGCGATGGGCCGCGCGGAGCCGTTGCCCTGGATGCGCGCGACCAGGTTGGCGCGGGCGGGATCGAGGGCCAGCAGTCGCACGGGGATGCCTTCGCGCTGCAAGACGCCGGCGAGGTAGTTGGCGGCCTCGGTCTCGTTGCCCGGGGGATTGGAGGTGTCGATGCGGAGGAGGGCGGTGAAGTGGCGGAGAGTTTCGGCGTTCAGTTTGCGGCTGTGGAGGGGGTTGGGCTGGGCGGCCAAAGTTAGCGGGACGAGAAGAAGCGCTAGAGCGCAGCGGGGCCAGGGGCCCCGCGCAGGCTGAGAGCCTGCCCCACTAAAGCGGAATGTTGCCATGCTTTTTACGAGGCGTGGTGTCCACCTTGTTCTCCAACATGCGGAACGCGCGGATTACGCGCGGACGGGTTTCGCGCGGCTCGATCACATCGTCGATGAAGCCGCGCTCGGCGGCAATGAATGGGTTGGCAAAGCGCTCGCGGAACTCTTCGGTCTTCTGCGCGCGCACGGCGTCGCGGTCGGCGGCCGCGGACAACTCGCGCCGGTAGACGATGTTCACCGCGCCCTCCGGCCCCATGACGGCGATTTCGGCGCTGGGCCACGCCAGGTTCACATCCGTGCGAATGTGTTTCGATCCCATCACGCAATAAGCGCCGCCGTAAGCCTTGCGCGTAATCACGGTGACTTTGGGCACGGTGGCCTCGGCGTAGGCGTAGAGCAGCTTGGCGCCATGGCGGATGATGCCGCCGAACTCCTGTGCGGTGCCCGGAAGGAAGCCGGGAACATCCTCGAAGGTCAGAATCGGAATGTTGAACGCGTCGCAGAAGCGCACGAAACGCGCGCCCTTCACCGACGAGTTGATATCCAGGCAGCCGGCCAGATAGGCGGGCTGATTGGCGACGATGCCCACGGAACGCCCGTCCAGCCGCGCGAAGCCCACCACGATGTTGCGGGCGAAGTGCTCATGGACTTCGAAGAATTCGCCGTCATCGACCACGCGATGAATGACATCGGTGATGTCGTAGGGCTGGTTGGATTCGGCCGGCACCAGCGTGTCGAGCGCCGGGTCCATGCGTCCGGCGGGGTCCGTGGTGGGACGGCGCGGCGGATCGTCGCGATTGTTTTGCGGCAGGTAGCCGAGCAGCTCGCGGATCATGCGCAGGCACTCGCCATCGTTGGGCGCGATGAAATGGCCGACGCCGCTGACGGAGTTGTGGGTCATGGAGCCGCCCAGGCGCTCCTTGGTGACGTCCTCGTGGGTGACCGTCTTGATGACGTCGGGGCCGGTGACGAACATGTAGCTGGTGGAATCCACCATGAAGACGAAATCGGTGATGGCGGGCGAGTAGACGGCGCCGCCGGCGCACGGCCCCATGATGGCGGAGATCTGCGGCACGACGCCCGAGGCCAGCGTGTTGCGCAGGAAGATATCGGCGTAGCCGCCCAGGGACAGCACACCCTCTTGGATGCGTGCGCCGCCGGAATCGTTGAGACCGACGACGGGCGCGCCGTTCTTCATGGCATGGTCCATGATCTTGCAGATTTTCTGGGCGTTGGATTCCGAGAGCGAGCCGCCGAAGACGGTGAAGTCCTGCGCGAAGACGTAGACCAGGCGGGCGTTGATGTAGCCGTAGCCGGTGACGAAGCCGTCGCCGGGGACGATCTCCTTATCCATGCCGAAGTCGCGGCCGCGATGGGTGACGAGCTTGTCGAGCTCTTCGAAGGTGCCTTCGTCGAGGAGCAGTTCGATGCGCTCGCGGGCGGAGAGCTTGCCCTCCTGGTGCTGGCGGTTGCGGCGGTCGTCGCCGCCGCCTTGCTCGGCCGCGGCATGGCGGCGGTGGAGCTCCTCAAGTCGGTCCATGCTAATGATTGTAGCTGGGCGAGCGTTGATCGCCGGTGGCCGAGCGTTGCTCGCCGTGGCTGGTGGTTGGTGGCTGGTGGCTGGTGGTTGTGCGCGCTTGGGCTTTTTTGGGCGTTTTTGTGCATTGGGGGGGAGTGGTGGAAAATGGCTTTTTCGTACGAACGAAGCCAATAAGTGCTTTTGAATCAGTTGATTTGCAAAACAGCGAACCCAATTTGGCGGCGGCGCGGTGCGGTATTGGGTGGGGCTAGGGTTCGGTTTTTGGCGCGCGCAATGGCGGTGGGGCGGGGTGTGGCGGGGTGCGGGGATGGAGGTGGCCGGGTTGGGTTCGGCTTGGGTTGGTGCGGGGATGTGCATAAACCTCATGCCGGATTGAGGCAGAGCGCCGGTTGGCGAGTTCGGTTGGACCTTCCTTAACCGAGATATAGCACGCGCGCGTTGGGGGTTCAGTCTACCGGTTGCCCTTGGGCGTTTGTTTTCATGGGGCTCCGGGTGTGCCGCGGCGTGTGACCGCCGGTTCGCTGGTTTGATCGGGGCCAGTGGCGCCACCGGCAATCCGAAGCGGGCGAAGCAGGGCGGACGGTTGCCGGGGTGCATCGCATGGATTCTAGCGCGTCCGGCTGCGCTTGCTCGATACATACGCTGTATGTATATTAGTATTGATGGCGACGCAGTCGGGTTCGATTGGGACCAGGCGAATACCGAGCACATCGCCAGCCACCGCGCGACTCCCGAAGAGGTCGAGCAGGTGTTCGCCAACGATGAGGTGGGCATTGACTAACGATGTCATCGGAGGCGAAGAGCGCTGGACCGTCATTGGCCAGACGGACGAGGCGCGCGTGCTCGTCGTTGTTTTCACGATGCGCGACGATCTGGTTCGTACGGTGACGGCTTACGAGGCGAGCGGACGAATGCGAATGGAGTATTTCGCGACGAAAGGACAATGACAATGCCGCCCAAGGCAGATCGGCCCAAGGTGCCGAAATTCCTCACTGAAGCGGAAGAGGCGAAGTGGTGGGACGACCACAAGGACATGGTCGAGCGAAACCTGATCCAAGCTATGCGGGATGGCACGGCGGTCCGAGGCACGGCGCTGCGCCTGGCGAGGGAGGCGCGCGTTTCAAGAAACGTCACCATCCGCATGGCGGAGGCGGACCTGGATCTCGCGCGCAAACAGGCGGAAGCGAAGGGACTACCGTACCAGACCTACATCAAGTCCCTGCTGCATGAAGCACTGGTGAAACGGCAGGGCCGGGCAGGCAAGTTAGAGGCGTAGCGCTCGCGGCTCGGAAATGGGGGTTGGAGCATGCCGCGATTTATCCAGCGGCCAGCTAGATTGCGTTTTCCATCTGTGTAAGCGTTGCACGCGAGGCACGGCGGGCGGTTGCCAAGATGCATCGGAATGAGGCATCCTGATGATATATGCCTCACACCGACACAACAACCAAGCGCGGCCGGCGCGACGAACAGAAGCCGAGGAATCGTCCGAGCAAGGTCGAATCGCGGTATACCGTCGGACTGGCTCCCAGTCTTGCCAATCAAGTGGCGCGGTACGCCAAGACTGTCGATACGAGCATGAGCAAGGCAATCGCGGCGCTCGTTCGCATCGGTCTGGAAGGCCAGGAGGATCGCAAGCGGGATTTCTTCAGAAGATTGAAGGCGAATCTTGCGGACGACGATCCGGGGCAGCAGGACCGGTTGGTCGATGAATTTCGAACACTGATACTCGGCCGTTGAAGCATGCCCAAGATTCAGTGGGAACGGCTGCCAAGGGAGAAGTGGTCCCACTTGCGCGATCGCGCAAAAGAGCGGCAGATCTCCGAAGAAGATCTCTTCGAATTGGCTGAGTGGAAGATGCAAGATCCCGACGTGCCGGACGGCGACTCGTACAAGGATTTCGGGACGTTCAAGCTGTCTCGCACCGGCAAGTTTCCGAACACGTTCCTGTTGGCCGGACAGGCGGCGCGGGGCAAGCGGTTGTGAGGGCTGCCTGCACCTGACCTGACTGGACGGACTTGCCAGCACGGTAAAACAGCACGTGTCCTGGGCTCGGTCCGTTGGCCGTTTTTGATGTGATCGCGAGTGGCCGGTTCTGGAGGTGATCACCGAGGGTCATGTCGTGTACGGTAAAGTGCGGCAGGTCGGAGCCGATGTTCTCAAGGAACCACCTCATATTGGCGCGCAGGGACTCAAATGCTTGTCGACGGATCGCGCGCTCGCGCACCCACCGGTCGTTTGGCGCTTCGCCCAGCGTCCGATTCCATAAGGAGGTATCTTGGTAGCCCATTCGACTCCGTACACTACCATACTAAATGCACTAATGCAGAAGGCATTTGCTGGCGCGCCGTCGCGCGAGTCGAGCGGTTAAGACGGCTGGTTGACTGCCGCGCCGAGACTTACTGCTCTTGTTGTTCTTCCTGACGTTCCAGAAAGTCCGCCGCCCGCATAATCGGGGCACCGGCGAAGCTTCCCAACCGAAGCAGATCTTTGTCGGCGGAGACGATGAAATCCGCCGCGGCCTCCAGGGCGCATTCGAGGATGCGATTGTCGGGTTCGTCCTCCTTCACGACATCCAAGGTTAGTTTCGGTGTGACGAGGGTGGCAAATCCCAGAATCTGCCGTCTGGCGTCGTGAAGCCTGTAGCCGTCCCACTGGAACTTGTCTCGCAGAACCCGTATCACTTCTCCAATGATCGGCTCCGATACGGCGATCTCAATGTCGCCGTCGACCGCCATGTGCAGGAGCCGCATGCCGCCGAACTGAAACGCCGACACGTAAACGTCGGTATCGAGCGTAACCCTGGCCCTAGCGGCCACGATTTTCACGCCGGGATTCTGCGATCAAGCGGGGGACGTCGGCCTCCGTATAGCCCAGCCGGCTCGACTGCTGTCGCCCATACTGGCCGAGTTCTTCCAGGTTGCGGTGTGCAAGATATCGCCGCAGGGCTTCCGCAGCGAGTTCATCGGTGGTTTTCCCGTCCGCGCTGGCGGCTTCACTCACCGCGCTCATCAGGTCGTCCGGGATATGCAGGTTGTTCTGTGTTGCCATGATGCTCTATTTCTCAGCGTACCGCATGAGGTGCTGGGTTAGGAGCCCGCCGGCTCGACGGCTCGACGATGTGACGCCAGGTTCCAGCGGCTCGCAAGAACGGGTGAAAGGTGCGGGATCTGCACCTGAAGCATGGTAGGGGACGCAGGCTAAGGACTTTCAAGAATCCAATGATTCAAGTCGAACGTCTGCGCTTTGAGCCGGCTGATGCTTGCCTCCCGGAGACAAGCTGGCCCTGGAAGCCTCCGGTTGCGATCGATGTGGGCCACGAGACGCATGTTGCGCAGGAAGATATCGGCGTAGCCGCCCAGCGACAGCACACCCTCATGAATGCGCCATGGCCTTGGGCCACAGTGGGGTATGAGAGGGCGCGTTACGCGCGCTGGAGCAGCCCCCTCACTGCTGCGGACGCTTGGCCTGTTCCATCGCAATCTGATTGATGTGCGCGAGCGCCTTGGCCCCCGACGCCCCCTCGATGGCCTTCACCGCGATATCCTGCACCTGCTGCTTGGCTTCCTCCATCTGCTTCTGCAGCGCCTCGACCTGTGCCGCCTGCCGCGCGATGGTGTCTTCCAGCGTCTTCACCTGCAGGCTCGACAGCCGGTTCTCCGTGTCGGCCTCCTTCTTCAAAAGCAGGATCTCCTGCGCGAATTTCTGCTCCGCCGCCTTGGCCGCCAGCACTGCCGCCTTCTCGGATTCCGTCTTCACGGTCTCGGGGAAATCCTGCGCCTCCTTGCGCAGCCGCAGCAATTCCTGCTCCTGCTCCTTCAAGGCGGTCTCGCGCTGCTGCCAGCTCTTTTCGAGGGTCTCCTGCCGCTCCTTGTTCTTCTTCTCCTGCAGCCGCTGATCCTCTTCGTATTTGTCCTGCGCCTTCTTGCGCTCCAGGTTCTTCTTGTATTCGTACTCCTCGATTTCCCGCGCGCGCGCCTTCTTGAGGTTCTCCTCCTGCTCCTTGCGCTCGCGCTCGCCATCGCGGGATTCCTCTTCCCAGGCCGCACGCCGCTCCGCGATCTCGGCCTCCAGCCGCTCGTT
Organism: Bryobacterales bacterium; assembly: GCA_003166475.1. GTDB lineage: Bacteria > Acidobacteriota > Terriglobia > Bryobacterales > Bryobacteraceae > Bog-159. The sequence continues at coordinate 64,609 of PMVV01000126.1, forward strand.
CTCGCGGGCGTGATCCTGCACCATCTGGTCGAGCGCCGTGGCGGCCACATCGATCTTGTGCAAGCGCTCCAGCTCGGCGCGCTCCAGGTTGACGGCCTCGCGCACCGCGGAAAGCCGTTCGACTTCTTCCACCAGCTTCCCGGAGACGTCCGCCAGCGCCTTGGAAATCTCCAGACCCAGGCCGGCGATCCGCTGCACCACAACTTCCACGGTGGTGCCCGCGACGGCTTGGCGGACCTCGGCCGCGCGCAGGCGGGCGGCCTCCTCGGCCTTGGCATCGGCCGACTCGCGGGCGGCCTCCGTCTCCTGCCGGATGCCGGCGAATTCTTCCTGTATCTCGGTCTTGGCGCGCTTGGCGCGCACAGGGGGTTTGGTTGGTCTAGGCATTTTCGCGATCAGCATAACAGATCTACAGGCGCAGCGGGGGAACGATCCGTTTTATCGGCGTTCATGAACGCAGATAGAAACGAGCCATACGGAAGTTGGCCTTACGGTGACGATGGTGTACCGGCCGCCCCGCCCCAATCCTCCGACTTTCTGTTATGGTAGCGGCATGCGATTACCCATCGTAGTGCTGTGCCTGCCGGCGCTCGGCTGGGCACAGCCCGCAGACGTGCGCACCGAAACACTGCAAAACGGGATGAAGATCCTGGTTCAGGAAGACCACAATATCCCCAACGTGGCCATGTACTTCTTCTTCCGTATCGGATCGCGCAACGAACATCCCGGCACCACCGGTCTCTCGCATTTCTTCGAGCACATGATGTTCAACGGCGCCAAGAAATACGGCCCGAAACAGTTCGATATCCAAATGGAGAAGAACGGCGGCAACAACAACGCCTACACCACCGAAGACACCACTGTCTATACCGACTGGTTTCCGCGGCCGGCGCTGGAACTCATGATGGATATGGAAGCGGACCGCATCCGCGACCTGAGCTTCGATCCGAAGATGGTGGAATCCGAGCGCGGCGTGGTCTACTCCGAACGGCGGCTCTCGGTGGATAACAGCAACTTCGGCGTGCTATTCGAGCAGCTCGGCGCGGCCGCGTTTGTGGCGCATCCTTATCACTGGCCGGTGATCGGCTGGCCGTCGGACATCGAATCGTGGACCATGGACGATCTGAAGACGCATTTCCGCATGGGATACGCGCCGAACAATTGCGTGGCGGTGGTGGTGGGAGATGTTTCGAACGCGGAAGTCATGGGATTGGCGAAGAAGTATCTGGAGCCGATTCCACGTCAGGAACCACCGCCTCCGGTGCGTACGAAGGAGCCGGAGCAGCTCGGAGAGAAGCGCGTGGTGGTGCGGAAGCGAGCACAGTTGCCCATCGAGCTGGTGGCGTATCATGTGCCTGAAACCAAGAACGCGGACGATGCGCCGCTGGACGTGCTTGAGACGCTGTTGGTTCACGGGCAAAGCTCGCGCTTGTACAACCGGCTGGTGGACAAGGAGCAGCTTGTACTGAACGTGAATGCATTCCGCCAAAATGCGCTCGATCCGGGGCTGCTGATTTTCAGCCTGTCGTCGCGTAGCGGGGTCGAGCCGGCGCGCGCGGAGAAGGCGCTATTTGAGGAGCTGGATCGCCTGCGCAACGAGCCTGTGTCCGAACAAGAGATGCGCAAGGCCAAGAATCAGTTGCTGGCGGATCATTACCGGCAACTGAAGACCATCGCGGGAAGGGCGAACCTACTGGGCGTTTATGAAGTGTATTACGGGGACTACCGGAAACTGTTTACCGTCGAGCAAACGCTGGAAGCGGTGACTGCGGCCGATGTCCAGCGCGTGGCGCGGCAATATCTGGTGGAGAAGAACCGCACCATCGCGACGCTGATTCCGGAATCCCCGGCAGCCGAAGGGAGCCGCTAATGACTGCGCGACTGAGTCTCGGATTGATGGTGGCGGCGGCTGGCCTGCTGGGCCAAGTGAGCCAAGTCAAGCTGCCTCCTTATTCGCGGCAAGTGCTGCCGAACGGAGTGGTGGTCGATTTGATGGCGCGGCCGGGCGTGCCGCTGGTGGGCTTTCGAATTCTGGTGAAGGGCGGGCGAGAATCGGATCCGGCGGACCGCGCGGGTCTGGCGAGCGTGACGGCCCAGCTTCTGCGGAAAGGGACCAGCAAGCGGAGCGCGGACCAGTTCTCCGAGGAGCTGGATTTTCTGGGCGGCACGTTTCAGGCAGGCGAGGGCTTTGGGATCTCTTCCGCCACGACGATCTCGGCTGAGTTTCTGAAGAAGGATTTCGATCGCGGTCTGGATCTGCTGACCGACGCCGTCTTGCGGCCCACGTTTCCCGAGGCTGAGGTGCGCAAGCTGGTGGCGCAGCGTGTGGACGCGGCGAAATCGCTGAAGGACAATCCGCAGGGCGCGATCGGATCTTACTTTCAGTCGTTCTTCTTCGGCGCGAGACATCCTTACGGCCACCCGCCGGACGAGATCACGCTGGCGCGCATTGGGCGGCAGGACGTCGTGGGCTATCACCAGAGCGTGTATTGCGGCCGGAACATGGTGGTGATTGTGACCGGCGATTTCGACCCGGCGGTGGCTGGGCCGAAGATTGCGGAGGCCTTCGGCGGAGCCGCGGCGGGCACGGCGTTCGCATGGCCCGCGGCGGCGCCGTTTCGCTCCGGTGGGGAACTGCTGCTGGTGGACAAGCCGGACGCCACGCAAACTTATTTCTATATCGGACAGCCGGGCGTCGACCGGAAAAACCCGGACCGGGTTACCCTCCAGCTTGTCAACACCCTGTTCGGCGGCCGGTTCACTTCCATGCTGAACGAGGAGTTGCGGGTGAACTCCGGGCTGACGTATGGCGCGAACTGCCAGGTGCAGGAGCCGCGCCTCCGGGGAAGCATCGTGATTACCACGTTCACCAAGACGGAGACAACCGCGAAGGCCATCGACATGGCGCTCGACGTGTTGAAGCGGCTCGGCGAAAAGGGCATCACCGCGGAGCAGTTCGCTTCGGTGAAGGCGTATGTGGAGGGCACTTATCCGCCAGCGCGGCTGCAGACGGCGGATCAACTCGCGGTAATTCTGGGCGATCTGGAGTTATATGGGCTGGGCCGCGACGAAGTGGACGATCTCTTCGCGCGTATCGACGCGGTGACCCTGGAGCAGGCCAACGCGGCCGCGCGTAAGTACTACAAGCCGGACAATCTGACCTTTGTGCTGCTGGGCAATGCGGCGAAGATCCGGGAGGCTGCGGGTAAGTATGCGCCGAAAGTGGTAGAGGCGGCGGTAAGTAAGCCGGGGTTTGGAAGGGAGTAGCCAGGATGCGCAGTCCCTGCTCCGGATCGCTGCGCTGACAGTGGGTACGATAGAGGCGGAGTTTAACCGCCAAGCCGTGCTTGACCGTCTCTTATATAATGGAACGGCGATGCGAAAAAGAAGGAACAAGCGGACCCATCGCCAGAGATGGTCAGCCGGGTCTTTTCGATGATGGGAAGGAAGGGCGGTCCGGCTCGAGCCCAAACCCTCACAGCCAAGCGGCGCAAGGAGATCGCGCAGAAGGCGGCGAGGACGCGATGGGGAAAGAAGGAAGGTTAACCGATGGACGAAGAACTGAAGAAATACCTGGAGGGCATGAAAGCGGAGCTGCTGGAGGCCATGCGGGACATGCAGACGGAACTGCTGCGCGGCTTCGCGGCCCACTCAGGCGGCATCACTTTGCGGGTGCGCAAGGTGGAAGCGGATCAGTCGAACCTGGACGCCGCGCTATCGGGCCGGGTGGAAATTCTTGAAAAGCGCCTGGGAGAAATCGAGCAGCGGCTTGGCGGCGCGTGATTCTGCCGATAAGAAAGACAGAAAGGCGGAAATGTGTGGGCCGTAAATCCGGCGTCGTTGCCGTAAGGCGTCGCTGGCGCCAAGACCGTGTTCCTGAGGAACGACACCACGGACTACAAGACGTTCGACTACCTGCGCGACAAGCTGGCGGACCTGGATAGGTGGGCCTTCGCCACGAAGGCGCAGTAAGCCGACATCGTGCTGGTGTTCGCCATTAAGAGCGAAACCCCCGGTACCATGACCAGCAAGCACGGAGGGGCCATGCCCATTGCAGGAGGCGCCTACGGAAGCTCGTCGACGGTCAATACCGTTTACGTTCGCTCTGAGTTGGTTTTTGTCTGTCCACAGGATCGCTGGAACACTCCGCAGCGGGCCGCAAACAACCTGATGAAGCAGTTTCAGGAGCGCTTCCCGAAACGGAGCCGATGAGAGAGCGCAAGATCATTCGCACGGAAAATGGTTTCGCTTATATCGAAGTCCCTTCCACCGGTCGCGTGCCTTGGCTCCGCAGCGTCCCCTGGCAGGCCTGGGTCGGCATCGCCTAATCGGCACCGGTCGCTTCGGTGGCCCAAAGTCAGCACTCCGCCGACAGGTTCTTCCGTATAATCCACGTGGTCATGCAACGTTGATTCTGCACGATGGTGGTCTTCAACGGATCGGCCAATTGCCCACCCAGCTCCGCTGTGCAGCGTAGCAAAAGCTCCTCGTCAACCAGGTAACGCTGCGAGCCGTCGGGCAAAAGGAAGCGGCGTCCCGCTATGCGCTGGACTTGCCGTTCCATTCCAATAGAAGATGCCAGCCGGCAGAAAAGCAGGCCGCCCGGTTTCAATACGCGCCATGTCGCGCGCAGCATCGCTTCAAAATGATCGTCACACCGCGCAAAGTGGAGCACGGCGCTACTGAGCACGAGGTCGGCGAACGCGTCCGGAAAGGACATTGCTTCGATGGCTTCCACCCGAAAGTTGTTCGCAGGGAGAGCCGGTGCGAGGGATGCGGCGAGGCGGCGCGTGTGCTCAACCGCTTGCGGATCCGTATCCACGCCGAATACGTCGTACCCCTGCATGAGAAAGTGGACCAGGTTGCGGCCAGATCCGCAGCCCGCATCGAGCACGCGCATCCCGGGCCTGATCCGGCCTCGAAGCAGTTGGTCGAAAAGGTAGATGTCGATCTGGCCGAATTGCTCTTGAAGATTGGGCATGGATTCTATCCGATTATATTCGGCAGCACCGGCCGTATAGGCTGTCGAGTTAAGATCAATACTGTTCACTTAATGATGTTTCGGTGGGGCAGACGATCGTTTTATGTCGTCTGCCAAGTGGTCCCCGAAGACGGCAGACCACAAAGTGCGATGGTCTGCCCCACCAAAGTGAACAGCATTGGAGTTAATTTAAGATCGGTGATGGGTTTCCCGAAAGGAGATGCTAATGTTCCGTCTTCTGATCATCGCGTGCTTAAGCGTCTTGATGACTGGCTTAGATCCAGCAATGGCCCAAGCTCCGGCCGCGTCCGCACGCCCGGCGCGCCCGACACCGCCGGCCCGCGATCCCGGCACGCCCGGTTATGTCACGGCGAAGGTCTTACCGGACGGCGCCAACGCTCCAGCAGACTCCGACGGAAACTTCATCCTCGGCCCCACGCACAACCCCGTTCCGGAGATGACCGCACAGGAAGGCGTACCGCAGGGAGCGGTCTTCACCTTTACCCTGGAGTCGTCCGACAGCAAGATCTATCCCGGCATCGCGCGCGAAGCCAACACCTTTGGCAACCCAGACGCCACCGACCCCGCCAAGCTGCTGGTCACCACCAGCCACCCAGCTCCCTACACCCGCCGAGTGGCTGTGTATGTCCCTAAGCAATACGTCTCCGGCACGGCCGCGCCGTTCATCGTCGGGGCGGACGGACCTGACCTGGCGTTGTTCACGGCCCTGGATAATCTAATTGCCCAGCACCGCGTGCCGGTGATGATTGCCATCTCCATAGGCAACGGCAGCGGCGACGCCCAGGGAAGCGAACGCGGCTTGGAATACGACACCATGTCAGGCCTGTACGCGGAGTTCGTCGAGAAAGAAGTGCTGCCTCTCGTGGAAAAGCAATCCAACGTGAAACTGACCAAAGATCCCGAGGGCCGGGCGACCATGGGCGGCAGCTCCGGCGGTTCGTGCGCTTTGATCATGGCGTGGTATCACCCAGAGCTTTATCACCGCGTTCTCACCTACTCAGGCACTTACGTGAACCAGCAGTGGCCATCGAACCCCCAGACCCCGCACGGCGCATGGGAATTCCATGAACACCTGATCCCCAACACCCCGGCCAAGCCTCTGCGCATCTGGATGGAAGTCGGCGACCGAGACCTGCTCAATCCGAATGTCATGCGCGACAACATGCACGACTGGGTTGCCGCCAACGAGGACATGGCCAAAGCGCTGGCCGCCAAGGGCTATCGTTATCAGTTTGTATTTGCGCGAAACGCCGGGCACACCGACCGCGCCGTAAAGCTACAAACCCTGCCCGAGGCTCTGGAATATTTGTGGCAGGGGTATCCTGTCGGGGGGCCGAGGAACTGAGTTGAGCATTGGGTTGCCGCAGCGCACGAGTGGAACAGCGACAGCAACTCAGCCCTTGTGGGGCGGGCATTCTGCCCGCAGCCGGCTTNNCCTAAAAAGGCGGCTGCGGCCAAGATTGGCCGCCCCACATCAGCCTCAATAGGCAGGGTTCAGTCTGCTGTACGATGAAGGATTGATCCGTCAAACGAATCCCTATGGAAACTGCACTGGAGAATCTCGAGCCCAAGTCCCTGTGGCGTCACTTCGCGGCTCTCTCGGCCATACCCCGCGCTTCCACCAAAGAGGCCGCGGCACGCGACTACGTTCTGGCGCAGGCCGCGCGCCTGGGTCTTGACCCAATCCAGGACGGCGCCGGAAACGTCGTGATCCGCAAACCGGCCGCCCCCGGACGTGAGGGAGCGATTCCGGCGGCCCTGCAAGGCCACCTGGACATGGTCTGTGAAAAGAATGAGGGCACGACCCACGACTTCGACACCGATCCCATTCGGCTGATCCGGGATGGCGACTGGTTGAAGGCCGACGGTACCACGCTGGGCGCCGACAACGGCGTCGGGGTCGCCGCGGCCCTGGCCGTGATGGAGAGTGAGGACATAGCCCACGGTTCGTTGGAGTTCGTCTTCACCATCGACGAGGAAAGCGGTCTGACCGGCGCGTCGGAATTTCCCAACGGACTGCTCAAGTCCCAGTACTTCCTGAATCTCGACGGTGAGGAGGAAGGCACGCTTTGTATCGGCTGCGCAGGCGGACTCAACACCGTTGCCCGCCGCAAGGTGGAACGCCGGCCCGCCGCCGCAGGGGAAGGTTGGCGCGTGAGAGTCTCCGGCCTGCAAGGCGGCCACTCCGGCCTCGACATCGACAGAGGCCGCGGCAACGCCGTGCGCATCCTGGGCGGCGTGCTGCAGAGCCTGATGGACAGCCTGCCCGTGGCTGTTGCCGAGATGCAGGGCGGCAGCAAGCGCAACGCCATTCCGCGCGAAGCTTCCGCGACGGTGGTGCTCGACGGCGCTCGCGAGCGGGAACTCAGATCGCTCGTCGCCACGGCCGAAGCCCAGATCCGATCGGAATTCGGCGCCTTCGATCCCGGTCTGAAGATTGCGGTCGAACCCGTGACGCGCCCGCAGCAAGTCCTGGCCGATGCGGACGCCCGTCTGGTAGCCGGACTGCTGGCCAGCTTGCACCATGGCGTTCTGGCGATGAGTCCGGACGTGGCGGGCCTGGTCCAGACATCCACGAACCTGGCCACGGTATCGGCGAGAGCCGGTGAAGTGGAGATCGAGACCAGCCAGCGCAGCGCCATCGAGAGCAGCAAGCTGGCCGCCGGACGCATGGTATCTACAATATTCCGGCTGGCAGGTTTTGAAGTGGAGCATGCCGGCGGCTACCCAGGGTGGAAACCCGAGCCAACCAGCGACATCGTGCGCAAGTCGCAGGCAGCGCATCTGGAGATCCTGGGCAAGACTCCCGAACTGGTGGCCATGCACGCCGGCCTGGAGTGTGGCGTCATCGGCGAGAAGCATGCGGGCATGCAGATGATCTCGTTTGGGCCGCACATCGTGGACGTGCATAGTCCCAGCGAGCGGCTGAAGATCTCATCGGTGGAGCCGTTTTGGAATTTCCTGAAAGGGCTGCTGGAGCGGCTCTGAGTCAGAAGACAGAAGTCAGAAGACAGAAGTCAGAAGTCAGAAGTCAGAAGTCAGAAGTCAGAAGTCAGAAGTCAGAAGTCAGAAGTCAGAAGTCAGAATGATCCGGGCACACCATCTTCTGTCTTCTGTATTCTGTCTTCTGACTTCTCTACAGATGCCTCAGGGCGTCCACAAGACCACGGAGGTGCCCAGCGGCGCAAGGTCGAAGTGCGCTACGCCCTCGGCGCGACGGGGCGCATCGCCCCAAAGTGAAGCAGGCATCAGGCCGCCCGGAGGCCGCACCGAGCAGGTCGTGTTGCGGGCCGCGCCGTTGGTCAGCACGGAGAGATAAGAATCGCCGTTGCGCAACAGGCGCAGAAGGCAATCGCCGCTGTCGGGGACCAGCGGGAACGAAGGCGCGGGCGGCATCGCCTCTTTGAGGAGCCCGGCGAGCGGAGCCGCGTCGCCAAACCACGCCCCCTGCCCGACCAGCGCCGGGAGCCACAGGACGCGGCCGCCGTTGTCGAGCCGGCGATCGGTCGCCAGGCTCTCGCCACCGCGCTGAGCGACGACGCGAGCCGTGCGATTGGCGACACTCGACAACCATAGCCGCGCGGGCAGCGCCGGACGGCCATCGCCCATCGGCAGTTCTACGGAATCGGCGACGAAGTGCACCTCTTTCCAAGCCGCGCCGGTGACGCGCTGCAGAGGAAAGCCCGCCAGCGGCCACGCCTTGGCATGCGGATCGTAAAAGCCGGTCAGGCCGGTGATCAGCAGCGTGTTGCCGTTGGCGACGAAGCTCTCCAATTGGCGGACCTGGACCTCGGTGATCGCGCGCACGTCGGGCAAAATCGCCATGCGGGGCAGGCTGCCGCGAGAGGTCCAATCGTAGTCGTCGAAGTGCTTGACGCGCGGCGGAATACCCAGGCGCGCCACCGCGGAGTAGCAGCCCAGCGCTTCCAGCACGTGCGCATTGGCGCCGCGGCCCGGGTAATCGGTCATGGCATACTGCTGCTGCAGGGTCATCGTCTCGAGACTGAGGATCACCGTCACTGGCGATTCCACGGGACGGGCATGGTCGAAGAAGCTGGCGTGCTCATCGATGGTCCGTGCGATGCGCGCGGCGGTAGTTAGCCGCATGCTCGGCTGCTGATCGAAGTCGAGCATCGACCACTCCGCGGCCTCGACGCCCTCGCGCCGGGCGTTGAGCAGCCAGAAGATGACGCGCTCGGCGCCTGCGCCGACGCTGGTCCAGACCCACTGTGCGATGTCGGCGGGCGTGGGGTCCATGGGCCGCACGGCGCTATAGATATTGTTGCCGCCCTGCAACTCGGTCACCCAAAATGGCTTGGGCTCGACCGAGCCGGCGACGAGGTCGTTCACATAGGAGACGCCCAGCGCGAAGCGTTCGCGCGGGAGCAGGCCGAAGTGCCAGCCGGGATGGATCGAGCAGCCTAGCGAGTCGAGAAAGCTTCGCCACTGCGGCAGATCGTCGGAGATGCCGGCGAGATTGCCGACCAGCGCATGGGGATTGACGTGCAAAGGATGCGCCGGATCGTGGCGGTGCACCACCGAGGCGAGCCAGGCGAGGCCGGCGGTCTGGTAGCCGCGCCAATAGGACGCCCAGTCGATCGCGCTATTGGCATTCCAGCCATTGCCGCGCGCGGCCGGCGCCGCTTCGGTAAATTGGGTCAGGGCGCTGCCCCAACTCCGGTTCAACGCGGCGACGCTGCCGTAACGCTGTTCAAGCCACCGAGGGTAGCCCTCGACCGCGAGCGGTTGGGGGGCGGGAGCCTGGCCTGGCTCGTTTACCAGTAGCCACGTGTCGAGCGCGGAGCTCTGCTTGTAACGTTCGACAATCTTCGCGATGTAGATCTCGGCCGCCTTGCGGTTTTCGGCCGTCCCGACGATACCGCCGCCCTGCGTGCCGTCGCCGCGCCGGAACGGCGGTGGACCGCTGGGCGTCAGGGTCGCGACGATCTTTACGCGATGCTTCTCCGCGGCACGAAAGGCGGTGTCGTAGAGAGTATAGTCCCATACGTCCGGCGCCGTTTCCAGGTAGCTCCACATCACGAAGAGTCGCGCCACTGGCATGTGCGAATCGGCGAGGCGCTGGAACCAGCCGTCGATCTCGGCCGCGGTCTGGCCGGGTTCAATCCACACTTGCGCGCCCAGCAGCGGATGCTCGCGCGCCTGCGTGAGGGTGGCAGGAAAGAAGAAGAATACAAGGACGGGAAGGAAACGATATGGCTTCATGGAGGATTGGCCCCCAACATCTTCTCACGATGCACCCGCTGGAGCCAGGCACTCGCGTTAGTTACTCCCATACTACGCGCGTCATCGAAAAGGGTGCGACCGCAATAACGCTGCCGGCGTTTCCAATATTAATTCTGGCAGGCAGTGTGGCCGTATCGGAGAGGTCGGGCATGGAGATGAATTCGACTTTGGATGGCCGTCTGTTGGGCATCAATGTGGCCGGATCAAACGAGAACGTGTCGCCGGACGCGTTTTCCAGGATCAGCGTAGTCCGTGTTCCCGATTGGAAAAGCCCTCCTTCCACAGGAAGGTAGGATTCATCCTGCGCGCCTCCGCCCGCCACCGGCCGGGCGCCGGCCTGGACAACCCGCTGAAAGGAGCCTCCGGCGTTTGCAGCTTCGTTCAGCCAGCGCAGTGCGGCGGCGGTGGGCACGGGGGCATAGCTACCCCGCCCATCCGCAACAAACGTCGCATGCTGCCGTTCGGCGAAGCCGACGCTAAAAAAAAGCGAGGCAGTGACCGAAGGATGGCGTAGATGGACCAGCGTCATGCGCGTGGTCGCCAGCATTTCCATGGCAGGAGACATAGGTTCATCGACACCCCGTTGGACCACTGGATTGACGCCGCGCGCATTCCATTCGGTGATCCAGATTTGCTTGCCGGGCAGGCGTCGTTCCATGCCTTGAAGGATTCGCTCCGTGCCTTCATCCGCGCGGGCCATCATGGCCTTGAGGCGCGGCAGCGCGTTCTGCGGCGTTGGCGCCGTCGTTCCTGCTTCGGGATTGCCCATCACATCGCGCAAGCGCGGATACAGATGCAGGGTGACGGCATCAAACCAAGGCTCCGGCCGCAGATCCTCATCCCACTGCTTAAGCCGTTGGCCGAAACGGCCGCCACGAATATCGATAGCTCCCGCAGCGGCTTGTACGGCAATCTTGGCATTGGGCGGGAGATACGGCCTGAAGGCGTCCACGTACCCTTTCATGATCCGCATGCTGGTGGGTTCGTCAGGCCAGCGGGCCAGACTGGCCGGATCGTTTCCCATGGCGACCCAATATTCGTTCCCCAATTCGATCCGTTCAGGAACTATGCCGGCATGCGCCAGGCGCTTGAACCATTCCACCTGATCCGCAACTGTCGACGATTCGAAATTCGGCACCAGAACCACCTGCGCTCCAATCTGACGCGAGAAGCCGTCAAACTGTTCCAGCGTGACGCCATGGGGCATTCCCTTCGCGATCCTGGCAGCCGCCTTGCCCCAGAATTGTATGTAAGCGGAACTGTCGGGATGGGTTTGAACTTCAATCAGTCCCGTGCGCCAGTTATAGAAATTGGCGTCCGATCCCCCGGGGAAACGATCCAGCCCTATGGACATCGCTTTCAATGCCGCTGTTTTAGCGGGATCGTCCAGAAGATGCTCATAAAACGCCGTGGTGGAAGCGCCAAGAATCGGAGCATGCAATTGCCGCGGGGTTCCCGCGGATTGGAGCGTCAGAGGGTCTGCACTTGCCGGAAAGCCAGCCACAGCCAGAACGGAATAAACCGCCGCCAGTCGAAACATAAGAGAGATTCTACGCATGAGATTTCGGCTATCCTGCGCCGATACTCTTTGAGTTCCGAAGCAAGCCAAGGCGCAGCAAGCTCTGGGCGGTCGCGACGATGGCATCTTCGTTCGATCGCGGCGCCCAGCCAAGCACGCGTCTGGCCTTCTCATTAGTGGCATTCTTGAACTTACCCAGTTCGGGGACGATTAGCGCGACCGATGAGTCGAACAGGGAGACGAGCCGCACGATCCAGTCGGGCAGTACCCTGGTGGGGACGCGCCGCGCTCGATCGCCCATCCGCGCCTTCAGCACCTGGGCGATTTCCTGTATGGTCACGAAGTCGCCCGCGACCGCCAGGAACCGCTCGCCCCTGGCGGCAGGATTGGTCATGGCGCGCAAGTGCAAGTCCGCTACGTCGCGCACATCGACGATGCCAAACGACAGCCGCGGGCAGCCCGGCATGGCGCCGTCCATCAAACGCTGTACGATCCGGATGGAGGTTGAATAATCCGGCCCGAGCACGGGCCCGAACACACCGACCGGATTGACCACGGAGAGTTCCAAAGCGCCACCCTCGCGGGCGGCGAAATCCCACGCCGCGCGTTCCGCCAGGGTCTTCGATTTCACATAGGCGCCTACCCCGCCGCCGTTCGGGTCGGTCCAACTCTCCTCGGAGAAGGGACGATCCGTATGTTTTTTGCCGTAACCGATGGCGGCGAAAGAAGAGGTCAGCACCACCCGCTTGACGCCCGCGTCCCGCGCGGCCCGCAGCACCCGCAGCGCGCCTTCGCGCGCCGGGACGATCAGTTCGTCCTCGTGTTTCGGCACGCTCGCAGGGAAGGGCGAAGCGACGTGCAGCACAAAGTCGCAACCGGCGACGGCTCCCGGCCAGCCTGCGTCGGACATGAGATCGGCGGCGGCGAACGAGAGCGCCTCTCCCGGTTCGGCGCCGCCCGCTTGGAGCATTGCGCGTACGCCGGCTTCACGCGTGAGCGAACGCACAGTCGTCCGCACCCGATAGCCGGCGTCCAAGAGCTGCAAGATGCAGTGTGCGCCAATGAATCCCGACCCGCCCGTAACCAGCACCAATTCGCCACTCATGTGCATCGCTTCTCTGGGTAGTGGGTCAGTTTGCAATTGGAGGGCGGGCAATTCTGCCCGCAGCCAGCTTTCAGCCGGCTCTGGCCGCCTAAAAAGGCGGCTGAGGCCAAGATTGGCCGCCCCACACTTCGGCGCGCGCCAAGAATGNNTCCAAGGCGATGCTACGCAAATTGATCCACTACCGTCGCCCTTAGTATCTTACGATAGTTCAGCCCGCAGGACGACTCAAAGATATGTGGGCACCACTTGCATCTCGGGAACGCAGGCACGCGCGGGCAGTTTGGCGACGGCCAGCGCCGTCTCCGCCACGTCCTCGGGGCGCAGCGCTTTCGCGAGCGTCTCGGCGGACGGCTTGACGGGACGGCGGTCCAGGATCTCGGTATCGACCAGGCCGGGACAGATCACGCAGGTCCGAATGCCGTTCTCCTTTTCCTCGACGCGGATCGCATGAGCCAGCCCCAGCAGACCGCGTTTGGAAGCCTGGTAGGCTGCGCCGGAAACGTCGGCGAAGAGGCCGGATACCGAGGCAATGTAGATCAAATGACCGGCGCCTCTCGCCCGCATAGCCGGAAGCACCGCCCTGGTAATGTAGTAAGCGGCGTTCAGATTGACCGTCACCACCATGTCCCAAATGTCCGTGGTGAGCCGCTTCATCGAGCGATCCGGGACATTGGTTCCAGCGGCGAACACCAGGACATCGATTTCGCCCAGCCGCTCGCGAGTGCGCTCGGCCAGGTGTTCCATTTGAGATGCGTCCGCGGCATCCGCGGCGAGTGTTTCCAGGGTTCGGCCTTCGCGCGCCAGGGATTCCTGCAATTCCCGCAAGCGCTCCTGGCGCCGTGCGGAGGCCATCACGCGAGCGCCTTCTCGCGCGAACAGCGCGGCCGTTTCGCGGCCGATACCGCTCGAAGCTCCGACCACCAGAACGACTTGGTTTTCGATTGTCACGGGCATATCATTCACTATGACACGCACTATGACACGCGCGCAGTTCCTCCAAAACCAACCATTTCGCATTTCCGGTCGTCTAAAATGATGCAATATGAGCAAACCCCTGTCCCTATTGTTCCTGGTCGCCGCGCTTCTGTCGGCCCAATCCCCCGACGTTACCGGACGATGGTATGCCACCGCCGACTTCTACGGCACGCCGCTCGACTTTCCGATGGATCTCAGCCAGCAGGGAGACAAGCTCACCGGCGCCTTTGACGGAGACAAACTGGAAGGAACTCTTACCGGCAACTCCCTCCACTTTCTGGCCAAAGACGATCACGGTGGTACCGAGGACCTCACCGCCACCGTCCAGTCCGGCACCATCTCCGGAGCTATCGTCTTTGTCGACGGCGATGACAAGGAGCACCCCACAACGCATCAATTCACCGCCACGCTGGTTCCACAGCGTCGCACCGGAACGCCTCAGCGCCACGATTTCACGCCATCCACGTTTCATCGCCAATTCTCGGCCACGAACAAACCCGTGCTCGCCGTCTCCCCCGGTGACAGCATCCACACCACCACCGTCGACGCCGGCGGCACCGACGAAAAGGGTGTCACACGCGTCCTCGGCGGTAACCCTGAAACCGGACCTTTCTACATTGAAACCGCGGCGCCTGGAGACATCCTGGTGGTGCACCTTACGCGCCTGCGTCTCAATCGCGATTGGGCCGTCAGCGATGACGGTATAGTGGACCGCGGCGTGGACAGCGATCTGGCCGTGAAGATGAAGGACGGCTTCAAGAACGTGCGTTGGCATCTCGATCGCGAGCACGGCGTCGCCACCACAGAGAAGCCCGGCGAGCGCCTGGCACGCTACACGGTGCCGCTCCGGCCCATGTTGGGATGCGTAGCGGTTGCGCCCCGCTCCACCCAAGCGCCTCCCGGTACCGGCGATTCCGGCCGCTGGGGCGGCAACATGGACTTCAATGAGATCGTCGAGGGTGCCACCGTCTATCTGCCCGTGAATGTCCCCGGCGCTCTCCTATATATCGGCGATGGCCACGCGGCGCAAGGCGACGGCGAGCTCAACGGCAACGCGCTGGAAACTTCCATGGATGTCGAGTTCACCGTGGACGTGGTGCCGCACAAGTCCATCATGAGTCCCCGCGTGGAGTCCGGCACACACATCATGGCCATGGGGCTCGCCGGTTCGCTCGACGACGCCTTCCGCGCGGCCACTGCTAACATGGCGCAGTGGCTAACGGACGACTATAAGCTGACTCCCTCCGAGATCGCGCAAGTTCTCGGCACTGCCGCCGAATACAAAGTGAGCGAAGTCGCCGATCGCAATGCCGGCATAGTCCTCAAGATCGACAAGAACCGCTTGCAGTCGCTAGCGCTGCCGAAGTAAATCCAGGTATCCTAAGGCCGATGCCGACTTTTGTCCTGATGCTCTTAGCGGCTCTCGGCCCGGCGCGGGCAGACAAACTGCCGCTCCATACCGCGCATCGTTGGATCGTGGATGCGGAGGGCCATCGCGTCAAACTGGCGGGCGTGAATTGGTACGGCGCGGATAACACCGAGTTCTCGGTGGGGGGCCTGGCGTACCAGCCGCTCGCCGCCATCGCGCACCAGGTGAAGGCCATGGGCTTCAATAGCGTCCGCATCCCGTGGTCCAACGAACTCGTGGAAACCAACCCGGTGGTCCCCGACCACGCGGTCGCAGCCAATCCCGCACTGCGGGGAAAACGTGCGCTGGAAGTTCTGGATCTCACCGTCGATGCGCTCGCCCGCGAGGGAGTGTATGTCATCCTGGACAATCACGTGAGCCGCGCCGACTGGTGCTGCTATGAAGGCGACGGCAACGCACTCTGGCACAGCCCTGCGTATCCGGAACAGCACTGGCTGGCGGACTGGCGCTTCATGGCGCGGCGCTACAAGAATCGACCGGCGGTGATTGGCGCGGACCTGCGCAACGAGCTGCGATTCGGCGCTGCCTGGGGCGGCCAGGACCCCGCCCTCGACTGGCACGCCGCCGCCGAGCGAGGAGGCAACGCGATCCTCGCCGAGAATCCGAACCTGCTGATCTTCGTCGAGGGCATCGACTACGCTCTCGACCTCAGCGGCTTCGCTCGTCTGCCCGTGAAACTGAATGTGCCAAATCGGTTGGTCTACTCTGCGCACGACTACCCGTTCAGCATCAAAGGCGTCCGCACATACGACGGCTACTTAAAAGCAATTCAGTCGAAATGGGCCTTCCTCCGCCAGGAATCCGACGCGCCGCTGTGGATCGGCGAGTTTGGAACCTGCCAGCAGCCGCGCTGCCTGGACAGTTCCGATCCAAAGCAGGATGGCTTCTGGTTTCGTAACTTCATTCGGTTTCTTGGCGAGACCGATCTGGACTGGTGCTATTGGCCGCTCAATGGGACACAGCTCAGCGGACACACCAGGAGATTCGGCGATCTGGAGGACTACGGCGTGCTGAACCGTGCCCACGACGGTCCGGCATCGCAGGAGATGCTGCGCCTGTTGCAAAGCGTTCAGGGCCCGGCGAGCCCGGCCAAGCGGTTGCCCTAGCAGGACCACAGACTAAAGTCTGTGCCACCGGTTATCAATGACTTAGCGGCAGATGGTGGCACAGGCTTCAGCCTGTGAGGGCCTTTTTCAGCATTCTGCTAGGAGGGGATGGCTTGCCTGAGGCGTACTGGGTGCGTCCCGTCGTAAGCCATGCGATTTCCCGCGCATGGTGATACACTCCACGCTGTAATGGCCGACGACAAACTCAAGATGTTGCTCCTCGATGGCCCGCGCCCTGGCGAAAAAGTCATGGTGCTGCAGGGAGTTTTGAATGCCGACACGGCTTTCCAGTTTCGCGATTCCGTGCGCCAGAATGAGTCCGCTACGCTCGTGGTCGATATGAGCCAGATCCGGTCCGTGGACTCCAGCGGCCTGGGCGCCCTTATTGGCGCGTACGTATCGTTCGAGCGGAATTGCAGGCGCCTGCTTCTGGCGGGCCTGAACGATCGGATCTGGGAGCTGTTTCGCACGTGCAAGATCGAGGACGTGTTCACGCGATACCGAACGGTCGCCGACGCGGAGCAGACCGTACCGATATAGCGCAGAAGCCGGCAGGACTAATGGCAAAAAGACTCTTTCCTCTGTCCAAGGTTTACGGCTTGCTTGAACCTGGGCCGGTTGTGATGGTCACGACCGTTCGCAAGGGGCGGCCCGATATCATGACCATGTCGTGGCATACGATGATCGAGTTCGAACCGCCGCTGGTGGGTTGCGTGATCAGTAACAGGAACTACACCTTCGGCATCTTGAAGGCGACCAAAGAATGCGTCATCAACATCCCGACGGTGAAGTTGGCGGCGAAGGTGGTGGGCTGCGGGAATACATCCGGGGCCCAAACCGACAAGTTCGCGACCTTTGGTCTCACGCCGGCGGCGGCTGGGCTGGTCAAGGCGCCGCTGATCGACGAGTGCTATGCGAATCTCGAATGCAAGGTTGTCGATACGAGGATGACCGCCAAATACTGCCTCTTCATCCTTGAGGTAATCAAAGCGTGGATCGACCCCTCGCTGAAACGGCCGCGGACCATTCATCATCTGGGAAGGGGCGCCTTCATGGTTGCCGGCAGGATCATTAAGCTGCCCTCCAAAATGAGATAGCTTCCGTTGCGTGCGGCCGTGCGAGCCGGTGCAGTCCGACATTCGTTACAATGATCGGCGTGAGAATCGCAGCCGCGTTTCTTTGGTCTCTCCCGTTCGGGTTGGCGGCACTTGCGGCCCAGACATTGGATGTCTA
>PMVV01000462.1 GCA_003166475.1 Bryobacterales bacterium
TCTTCTCACTTCTGTCTTCTTAGCTGCTTCCGATCAACACCCCGGCCAGAAACACCAGCACTCCTCCCAGCACCACTTGCAGCGTGGCCGCCAGCAGCGGGCTGTCCATGTAGCGATGGCGGATGTAGCTGATAGATGCCAACTCGACCGCAACCACCAGCACGGCGGCCGTAAACGCAATGTGAAAGTTCGGAAGCAGGAACGGGAGCGTATGTCCGATGCCGCCGGCAGTAGTCATCAGCCCGCAGACCACGCCGCGCACCCAGGGATGGCCGCGGCCGGTGAGCGATCCATCGTCGGAGAGCGCCTCGGCGAAGCCCATGGAAATGCCCGCGCCCACCGAGGCGGCCAGGCCGACCAGAAAGGCGTCGTGGCTTTTCTGGGTGGCGAATGCCGCCGCGAATAGCGGAGCCAGGGTCGAGACGGAACCGTCCATCAGGCCGGCCAATCCGGGCTGCACGATCTGCAGCACGAACAGGCGCCGGCTGGCGGCATCCTCCTGCTCGCGCACGTTGGTCGTGAGGCTCTGCTCCAGCGACTCCGCGTTGGCCTGGTGCTGACGCTCCATTTCCGCCAGATCGCCGAGCAGCTTGCGGGTGGACGCGTCCGTCACCCTCTGCTGTGCTTTCTCATAAAACTGGCGGGTTTCCAGCTCCATGATCTCGGCCTGCTTGCGCACGACATTGATGCCCAGCGGCCGCACCAGCCACACCGGCCGGCGCGTGACGAAGCCTTTCACGTCCTGCCGGCGGATCAGCGGAATGTGATCCCCGAAACGCTGGCGGAACATGTCGATCAACGCGCGGCGATGTCCGTTTTCTTGCGCCTGCATCTCCTCGAACATCTGCGCGGTGGCCGGATAGCTCTCGCGCAAGCCGTCCACGAAGTCGCCGTAAATGCGGCCGTCTTCCTCCTCCAGCGAAACGGCCAGCGCCAGGATTTCCTGCTCGGACAGTTCTTTGAAATTCTTCGCCATGGATTCTCCAGATGGGTTACGGATACATCGACGGGTAGGCCCCGCGCATCTCTTGGGCCAGCGTCCGCACCGTTTCGATGCGCACCAGTTGGCCCTTGCCGATACCCGGACACCAGGCCGCGGTCCCGCGCCACTTGCGGCTGCTTTCGGACAACTCCGGCCAGAACGGAAAGATGCGGCATTGCGTGGGTTTTGGCCGGATGAATCGAGCACCCGTCCGCGCGCAGAAACCGGCATTGGCCTCCGCGCGGGATGCGCAGGCGGCGCAGATTCTTGGTCCGGTAAATGTAGCGCTCCTCGAACACCGCAGCCGCGATGCCGAGGAATTGCGCGGCGCGGGCGATATCGTCCTCGGTCAGATAAACGAATCCCTTGCGCTGGCAACAGGCCGTGCAACCTGGCTGGCATTCAAAACGCATGGGTGTCATTGTACGCGGAGCGCGATCATACGGCTGGCGGCGGACGCGCCTTGCCGTGCCGTCACTTTGATTTCGTACTGGCCCGGAGGGGGCTGAATGCCGCTCATGAAGGGGATGGCGCCGCTCGCGTCGGGAGCCGGCAACTCGGGCGAGGCGCTCGAAACCGGCTTCCCATTCTGCAAGAATTCGATCGAAATCCGCGGCGCGCCGCCGGTGGGGGCCGGATAGACCACCATATAAAGCGGGATCTCGGTTCCGGCCGCAAACACTCCGTCGAGCGACGGCGTAATTTTGCCACCGGCAAAGTGCAGCGGGTCGGCGGGATTCCAGCCGCCGTCGCGGGGGATGTCGAAAGGATCGACGCGCCGCACCGGCACAAGTTCGCTCAACCCTATGCCCGGCCGATCGGACACGATCAGGGCCGCCCGTTTCACGCTGGCCGCGCCATTTTCCCGGTCGACGACGGCGGTCTCCACCGTATACCGGCCTGGCGACAGCAGAAGGGGTTGCGCGAAAGTCAAGTCGCCGCGGGCGAAGGCTTCGAACTTGTCCGCCGGAATATCGTTGGCCAGGTCGCGGCTCACTTTCGCGGCCACCTGACCGTCGGGGTCCTTCACCACTGCAAGGAGCGAAATGTGTGTGCGCAGCTTGGCTGTTTGCTTGTCCTCGCGATACGACATGTTCTGCATGGGCACCTGGAAGACCATGGAATATTGCACGGCGCTGCGCGCGCCGCGGAACGCCAGAGCCTGCGCGCGGTAGGCGAAAGTTTTCGGCTGGGGCTTGGCGTTCAGGGCGTCCAGCGCGGCCATTTCAAAAGGCTGCAAAACCTCGCCGCCCAGCAGCGGCAAGGCGAAGTATCCGGTGCGCGTGTGCACCTGCGCGCCCGGCCGCGTCACCTGGACTTCGATCTTGCGGAAGTGCCCATCGTAATTCTGCGACGTGGGAACGTAGCTCAGCTCATAGTGCGCGCGCACGTCCTCCATCACCTTATGCATCGGCTTGGCGGTGCCGTTAGTGTTGGCGATCAGGAAACCGCCGGTGGATTCCGCCAGTTCCGCCATGGCTTGTTGCGGGTTGGCGTGCAGACTCATACCCACGGTGTCGTCCTGGTGGAACATGTCGATGGCTGCGTCGCCGGTTGCCGTCATGTTCTGGCTCTTGCTGATGCGCGCGCCGGTACGCAGCAAATCGGCGCTGGCGGTCCCCGGAGACTGCACTGATAGCCCCGTGACGTCCACGCAATAGACGCTCACGTTGGCACGGTTGGCCGCAGCGATGATGGCCTGGAACATACCCTCGACCTGCCACGGCACTACCAAGCCTTCGGAAAGCAGCAGGACAGTCTTGCGGCCCGGCAGCGCGGCCTGCGCCTGGACCAGCGACAGCAGCCCGTCGAGCGAGCGCCAGCCGGCTCCGTAGTTGACCATTTCCATCTGCTTCCAAACCATGCGAGCCAACGCCATCTGCCCATCCGAGCTCAGACCGTTGGATTCGGCGCCCTGCGTGGCCGCGCCGGCGCTTTGGAACGGATCGCTGCCGCCGGCCGTGGCGATGGTGATGCCGCCCCTGTCGCCGGAGACCTCGACGGCCATGTTATTGAGCACGTTTTCGGAATCCTTGCGGAATTCGGTGTAATTCCCGGTGGTGGCGCGCGTGATGGCTTTGCGCAGCAGGTCCTGATTGTTGGTGTAGGGCTGTAGCGCGTTCAAACGGAAGTCCAGGCTGAAGACGCCGCCGTAGGTATTGGAGCGGAATTCGTTGGTCAGGAATTCGGCGGCGGCCTGCTGGGCGTACAGGCGGCTGCGCGGTCCCATGCGCTCGAAGACGATGGTGACAATGTTGAGATTGTGGAGCGGGTTGAGCGCGGGACCGTTGGGCACGGCGGCAGTGGCGGGAGTCTTCGTGCCCGGCTGCGCAACGGCAGGTTGGGTCTGATCGGACTCGGTATCGGTGAAGCGGAAGGTTTGCAACTTCTGGGGAACGCCGTCCTCCAGCACGCGGATCTCATCCGGCTTCAGATTGCGGATGAGGCGCTCTTTCTTGTCTCGCACCACAGCATCCAGAAGCACTTCCTGGGTGGTGCTGCGGATCACGGGGGGGGTCGCTTCCTGGGCCGCCAGCGGCAGGCAAGCCAAGCCGGCGCAAACGAGCGATAAAGCGCGCATGGAGTCCTCTCTATTGAGAGTACGACAAAAGAGGCGCCGGGCACGCGGCCTCAAGTCGCTCCGTCATGCGCGTGTCGGATTCGAAGGTAAGATCGGAAGGCAGGCCTTATGGCGGTCAGCCGCGCACCAGGAGGGTGTATTCGCGGAGCAGTTCCCGGGCGGGCGAGTATACCCGGACAAAATAGGCGCCGGACGCCAAGCCTCGGGAAAGGGTGGCCTGCAACTTGTTGCCCTGGGGCGCCGGGTTGGCTTGAAACACAGGGCGTCCGGCGGCGCGCACGATTTCGAGTTTATATTCGGTGAATTGCTGCAGGCCGGTTAAATCGAGCAATACGGTGAGAGGCCTGCCCGCGGGCGCGGCTGGCGTTGGATCTTCCGTTCCGCGCGTGGTCTGGAGCAGAATCACGGCCGGCGTCCCTTGCGCATGTCGTATGGACTGCCACTCGAATCCGGCCAAGACCGCCAGGCCCACTGCCACCAAGCCCGCGGCCCAGGCTAATCTCGGGAATGGCCGCCAAACGATGTCGCGGGGTTGCCGGAGGACCGTCCCTTCATCGCGCACCCCCTGCCGGATGCTGTCCTCGAGGGCCAGCCGGTCCTGACAGGACTCGCAGACGAGCAGGTGCTCCTCAAGTCCGGCCAATTCCGGCTCAGACAAGCGCCCCATCGCATACCGCTCCAGCGCGTCGTCGCTGGCGTGATCCCCGTCGGCGAACTCCACCCTTGCATAGTCCTTTCGGTGCACCATTACCGCTTTAGTGGTATTTCCCTCCAATTCCTCTCATCAAAAGGTACTAGCCGTTTTGTAACCTTCCTTTTGCCGAGAAGACCGAAGCGGGCTTTGGCGCGCGATTTAAGCAGCCGGAACTGGGTATCGGTCAACCCCATCTCGGTACAGATCTGTTCCGCCGGCTGTTCCCAAAGATAAAAGCGTATCAGAATCTCGCGATCGCGGGGCGCGATACTCTTTAAAACCCTGGCGGCAAGCTGCTGATTCTCCTGCCGGATGGCGGCTTGTTCGGGATTGCTGCCGGTGTCGCGCACGGCCAGCCCCCAGTCCAGGTCGAACTGCTGCTTGCGGCTGAGAACGTTATCCTCGATCTGGGCGGCTACCTGGCGGCGGACGATGGTCCGCACGTAGCCCATCAGGCGATCAGGTTCGCGCAACTCTCCCCGCTGGATGGCTTGCGCCACGATCAGGAAGGTATCGTGCACCCGGTCGTCCAGATCCTGGGGACCGAGTTGCCTGCACAGATAAAAACGCACACCGCGCGAAAAGACCCGATACAGTTCCTCTAATCCATCGGGATCGTTTTGCCTGATTTTTTCGACCAGTTCGCCCCAGCAGGGCTGGGCGGTGGCTGGACGGGTATCGGCAGTGTCTTCGGCAATATCGTTGGCCCTCATTGTTGGTTCCCCGTAACAAAATATGCGCTCCAATAGAGCGGGTTTGAACGCCAGGTGCGAGACCGCAGCATATCGATCTGGGCATGTTGTAACGCGACGGCCGGTCCGGCTTGCGGGGCTGCGCGCAAATAGCGGTAGAAGGAGAGAAAGAGCGCTCCGGCGTCATCCGGAGTGGGCCAATGGCTGGCCACCACGGCGCGGGCTCCGGCGGCCTGGCAGGCGCGGGTGAGGCCCATCAAGCCCGTGGCGGGAAGAGCATCGGCCGAGCCGGAACTGCAGCCGCTCAAGGAAACCAGCGCGCCATCCAGATTCCAGGTGGCGATCTCGACCGGGCTGAGGACCTCGTGTTGCCCGCTGTGGGTGAGGCTCAGCACGATGAGCCCGGACCCCGCGCCACGGCTGGAATCGACGCTGGAATGCAGTACATGGGTGGCGAAGTGCAGCACGGCGGGATGGTCGTCGATCGCGGCCTGCAGCCGCTGGCGGGCAGCGGACGCGCCTTCCAGCAATAGCGGGGTTCGCGAACCGCTCCAGGCAGCGGCGCAACCGGCCACCTCCCGCGCGCTGCCGGCGAGGCGCGCCAGATGCAGATCGTCGCCAGCCGCGGAATCGCCCGCGCGCGCCGTAAACAAGCCAAGCAAAGGAGCGGGCTGGGAACCTTTCCAGCGCGGATCGGCCATATTGTAAACGGGGTCGGCAACGCCCACGAAGGGACCGGAGAAACGGCCGCGTTGAAGGCTGGCGGGCGAAAGCATCGCGGCGCCGGAAGTAATCTGCAAAGAGTGACGTTCAGCGAGGAAGACGGGGCCCTGCGCGCGAGTGTCCTCGATCAGGGCGGCGAAGGGCAGTTCGAACAGTTGCGCATCCAGCGCCAGCAGCCAGCGCGGTTTCTTCCGGAATGCGGGATCGAGCTGTCCAAACAACGTGCGGAAGATCAGCGCACCGGCCGGCTGGGCTTCGGCGCCGCTCTGGCGGACGGCTTTGGTGAAACGAGCCACCAGCGCGCCAATCTCCGGGGCGGGAGGCAAGCGGTACAGCGCGAAGCTATCGCGCGACAACGCCCAAAGGTACGAATCGGGCGAGGCGAGGTGAAAGGCGAAGAAGGCGGCGTCCGGACCGAGGCTGCGGCGCGTGTGTTCGAGCAAATCGGGCAGTTCCACATCGGTCGTCGAGCCGGCGCGGGACTCCCACTGGACGAGTGCGCCTTGCAATTGACGTACCCGTTCGTCGGCCGGTGCGGCGGGCGCTCCCGGAGATCGCAGCAATTCCGCCTGGGCGGCTTCGAGTTTCCGCAGCGTCTCCCAATATTCGCCGGGCAGATTGCGGCGCCAATCGCGCGGTTCCGCCAGCAGCGCGCGCAGGCTGGCGGCCCGATTGGCCTCCGCGGATTCGAAGGTTTCTCGCGCAAGCGCGGGCCGGTGGGTTGCGAAATACAGCTTGTTTCCGGCTTCCACCAGCGCGGAATGAACCTTCTGGACGATGTTCTCCGCGCTCACCCGGGTGGCGTCGTCGGCTGGCGCATCCCGGCGCCAGTTGCGGGCCAAACTCGCGGCTATGCGCAGATCGTCGAGGGCCTCCTGGAGACGGTTTTGTTGCAGCCCTACAAGCCCGCGCGCATAATAGACTTCCCAATTCGGCCGCAAGCTGCCGGACTCCCTGGAAAGGGCCAGTGCCCGGTCCAGCAGCACGGACGCCGAACGCGGGTCGCCTTGCTCCAACCGCAACACGCCGAGATTCCGGTAGGAACTCTCGACGCTGCGCAGATGGTTGAGCTTGCGAATGCGATAGGCTTCCAGAAGGGCGTACTCGGCTTGGGGTAGTTGTTGGTGCTCGAGGTATCCATAACCCAAGTCGTTCCACGCCAAGGCATTCGTTTCCAGATCGCCCGCGCGGTCGGCTGCGGCAATTCCCTGCCTATACAAATCCACCGCCCGCGACATGCGGCCCTGGCCGAACTGAAGGGCAGCCAGGTGGGTCAGTAGTTGAGGGAGTTGTGCGCGGCGCTCCGGGCCGGACAGGCGCGCCATCGCGCGGCCGATCGCCTCGGTGGCGGCGTCCATTTGTCCCAGGCACGAATAAAGCGATGAGATATTGAAATCCGCCTTTTCGGCGGTGACATTATCCCCCGAATCTGCCGCCAGCTTGCGCGCCTGCAAATATGTTTGAAGCGCCTCCCGATACTGGTGCAAGGCGAACCGGCAACTGGCCAAGCCATTCAGGAACTGCGCCGCAATTTTCGGTTCACCGGCGCGCAACGCGTCGCGGTATCCTTGCTCGTCCAGGGCAACGGTCTCACGGAAACCGCCGGTGCGGAATATTTTATAGGATTGCTGGTATTGTGCCGTGAGCTTTTCTCTGCGTACAGTTTTCCGACTGCGGGTTGCCAGGGACGGCGTCCTGGGCGGCGGAACGGGGCGCACCAGCGTTCCAGCGAGGAGCATAATCGACAATAAACAGACCAAAAGCCTGGTCCCGATCAATCCCAATCCTTGCCTTGCGGTCTGGAGTATTTCCGGTCTGGCTTTCTTTGGGGGTAGCCTGTAACAGCACCCCCAAAGAATCATACCAGCATTTGCCGTGGAAGTGGCAATCATTTTCGATGATTTGTGTTTTAACGCGCTAGGTTAAGCGCCGATTTCTTGCATTTGTAATGGCCTTAGAGCCAAAACCTGCCGAGGATGTAGATGATAATCGGGTCCATCGGTCGTCTGCCTGGCGGTTCCCAGCCTTGCGGGCAACCGCCTTTCTGCCCTCAAGATAGCTGCTCGGTGCCGGGGACACGGGAGGCATTTCCGCTAAACGATTCAAACTACGGGGAAAATTAATTATGCAGATTGGGGAACGGGGGAAATTAGAGGAATAAGGTAATATATTCCGGTGGTATTTCTTGCCGTCGAACTGCGGGGGTACGCCGCCTTTCAATAGCAGGCCCCCAGGCAATGCCGCGATTCTGCATAAACTGTGGGGCGGAACTCCCGACTCCGAGATAGCTGGCGAAACTATCCGGCATTGTGGCTCGCAGCCCGGGGCGGCCAAGGGTGCCACCACTGCTGCGGCACTACGCTATTCAGAACGGTACGTCGCGCAGAAATTCCCCGATTCCGCCGAGCCGATGACCCAGATTGGCTCGCCACATACCTGGCACTGGGCGCCGGCCTGGTATGCAGCGAGCGCCTGGCGGAGCCGCGCCGTCACCTCGCGCTCGCCCGCGCCAGGATTAGCCTGCACATGCTTGCGGACATAGTCGCGCAATTCGATAGGTGCGAAACTCATGGGCCGAAACGCAGAAGGCGCTTCGTCGCCGTCCCAAGGCGCCCCGGATTCCCAGGGCTCCGGGATGCGCGCGCCGACGGCTGGCGGACCTTCGGGAATCAAGTCCGGCGGTTTTTCGCCTGGCACTTTGCCGAATTGCTTGAAGTGCAGTTCCTGGACCCAATCCTTCACCGGGAGCTTCCATCTCTGTTTAGGACTGGGGATGGCCCGGATCAAGGTATCCGGCCCGAAGCCGAGACGCTTGGCCATCTCAATATCGAGTTGGTTGAGGCGGCACAGCTTCTTGGCCTCCGGCCAGGTGTGCCGCCGCGGTTTCTTGCCCATGATCGAAGGCGCGGCCGAACTTAAAACGGCACGTCGTCGTCGGTGATGCCTTGGTTGAAGGCGGGGTCTTCGGGTGGCGCTGGCGGTGCGGCCTGGCTGGGTACGGCGACCGGGCGGCCGGCGCTACGCGGCATGGACACGGGCTGCTGGCTGTATTCGCCGGGGGCCGATCCTCCGCCGTCCTGACGGCTGCCAAGAAGCTCGAGGTGCTCACAGATGACCTCGGTGGTGTAGACTTTCTTGCCGTCCTTGTCGTCGTAGCTCTTGGTTTCCAGGCGGCCTTCCACGCAGACCTGCTTACCCTTCAGCAGATAGTTGGCGACGTTTTCCGCCCGCCAGTATACTATGCGGTGCCATTGGGTTTGTTCCTTCCACTCTCCGGTTTGCTGGTCTTTATAGCGGCGGCTGGTGGCCAAGGAGAAATTCGTGACGGAGACGCCGGAAGGGGTAAACCTAGTTTCCGCGTCCTTGCCGATGTTGCCGATCAAGATCACTTTGTTGATGGATCCCATATGGCTGCAATGTAACATTATTTAGCGCGGCGTGGCGCACGATCATGCCAGCGGACGGAGGCCGCCGCCTTCGTCCAGGACCTCGCGTACCTTGGCAAGCAGGACGTCAGGCGTGAATGGCTTGTTCAGAAACGCTTTGGGCGGCTCGCCGGGCGGGCTGTTGATGGGGCTGTCGCGGTAGCCTGAGACGTAGAGGATCCGCAGATCGGGGTTCTTCTCGGCAAGCCGCAGTCCAAGCTCGAAGCCGTTCATCTGCGGCATCACCACGTCGGTCAGCACCAGGTCGATTTTGTGCGAGTTCTTCTCGTACACGGAGAGCGCGGCCAGGCCGTTGGCCGCTTCGATCACGGTATAGCCCCCGTTGTGGAGCACCGCGGAGAGCAGTTTCCGGACGCCTTCTTCGTCATCCACCAACAGGATGGTTTCCGAGCCCTTGGAGGCCGAAGGCCGGCGCGCCGCGGGAACCACAGTGGCCGGCTCGACGCGGGGCAGGTAAATCTCGAAGATGGTGCCGCAGTTCACCTGGCTATAAACGGTGATGTAACCCTCGCTTTGCTTGACGGTGCCGTAAACCATGGAGAGCCCGAGCCCACTGCCCTTGCCATGCTCCTTGGTGGTGAAGAAGGGCTCGAACAATCGCGAGCGGGTCTCGGCGTCCATGCCGGACCCCGTATCGCTGACGGCCAACATCACGTATGCGCCGGGCTTCACGCCGGCCTTTTTGGCGGCCGCCTCGTCCAATTCCAGATTGGAGGTTTCCAGCACCAGCTTGCCGCCGTTGGGGGTGGCCTCGCGCGCGTTCGTGGCGAGATTCAGGATGGCCTCCTGCATCTGGGCGCCGTCGATTTGGACGTAGCCGAGGGCTGGGCCGGGCAGCACAATCAACTCCACGGAGTCGCCCAGCAAGCGGCGCAGCATGGGTTCCATGCCGGCGATGGTGCCGTTCAGGTCGATGGCTTTAGGCTGCGCCGCCTGGGCGCTCGAGAAGGTGAGGAGTTGGCGCGTGAGCGCGGCGGCGCGCTCGCCGGCGTAGAGGATCTCGTCGGCGAAGCGGCGCAGCGGGCTGCCTGCGGGGATCTGGGCGCGCAGCAGATCGCTGTAGCCGGTAATGACGGTGAGTACGTTGTTGAAGTCGCCCGCCACTCCGCCCGCCAGGCGCCCCACGGCGTCCATCTTGCGCGCGTGGCTGAGTTGCTCTTCGAGCTGGCGGCGGCCGGTGATGTCGCGGAAAACGAGGATGGCGCCCTGCAGACGGCCGTGCTCGTCGCACAGCGGCGCGGCGCTTTGTTCGATGGCAATCTCGGTTTTGTCGCGGGCGATCAGCAGGACCGGGCCCAGATTATGGGCGGCGGTGCGCGCGCGGATGGCATCCCGGGCGGGACTGCCGGCGGGTTCGCGGCTGCTTTCTTCAATGACCGCCAGGATTTCGCCCAAAGGCCGTCCCAGGGCGTCGGCGCGCCGCCAGCCGGTGAGGGCTTCAGCTACCGGATTGAGGAAGGTGACGCGCTCTTCGCGATCGGTGGCCACCACACCGTCGGCGATGCTCGATAGCGTGGCGGATAGCATGCTGCGGCTGGCGTGGAATCCGGAGACCAAGCCGGTGGCCGAAACCGATATGGCGACGAAGGACAACAGGCAGGCGGCCAGGTTCGGACCGGCGGCATACCACGGCTCACGCAGCTCGACGAGCAATACGCCGAGCGCCACGGTGCAGAGCGCGGTGGCCGAGAATCCGCCGACGTGCCCGTAATACCAGGCGCTGGCGAATACGGCGACCAGGAAGGGGAGGAAGAGGTTCGGCTCCAGCAACGGGCGCAGCAGCAAGGAAACGAGCACCGCGAGGGTGGTGAGAGACAACGCGAAGATGCCGCTGTGGAGGGACGAGTCTTGGATCCGGAACACGATCTGCTCAGTTACAGAATACTATATCCGCTCAGTGACCGAATCCGCTCTCCGCTACCGAATCCGTTCCGTTACCGAGCCGCGACCGTCAGGGAGCGGCCCCCGCACCCGCCACTTCGTCCCACAGAAACCCGAGCCAAATCCGCGTCGTCTTCGATCTGTCGATTCACGCCGATGTTCGCCGCCCTCAGGTTAGCGATTTTCTCCTTCCGGTAATACGCCTCGATCAGGTTCTCCAGCACATCGAACTGAATCTCCACCAGCCGGTCTCCGAACAGGAATTTATAATTTTGCGGAAACTTCTCGATCTTCGGCAGGAACCACTTGATAAAGTCGTCGGTCCGCGTCAGTACGTTCTCCTTGACCGGCATGCGGTCCTCCTACCCCCAAGATTCTCGTCAGGGCTTCGCCCTGCACCCAGAGGTACAGATTAGGAAGAGTATAGGTAACAGGGAAAAGAGCACAGGGTAACGCTATGTCCTGGCACAACGAAACCCGAGGTGACGTCGCGGTAGAGCGGGGGTCCGAAGTCGCGATACGAGCAGGCGGCGACGTCACGAAGGTCGTCCCAAGCGCCGCCCCGAACCACACGGGATTCCCCTTTCTCCAACCACAGGCTATCCGTCCATTCCCAGACGTTGCCCGCCATGTCCTCCGCACCATAGGGCGACCGCCCCGCCTCTCCGTACTTGCCCACCTCCGTGGTGCCCTCGATCCCGCTCTCGGCGGTGTTGCACCATTGGTCCGAGGATTCCTCGCCCCACGGATAGCACCGGCCGTCGATGCCGCGCGCGGCCTTCTCCCACTCGTGCTCCGTGGGCAGCCGTTTGCAGGCCCATTTGGCATAGGCTGCCGCGCCGTACCAGCTCACATAGATCAGCGGGTGGTGCTCATACCCCCGATCCACCGTGAATCGGCCCTTGCGCCCGGAAATTCTGCACTTTTCCTTCTGGTAGGCGCCTTGAAGGTCGACCCACTCCGCGCCCCCTTCCTCCCGGTTTCCGCATTCGTTCAGGAACCGGCAGAACTGCGCGTTGGTGACCGGGAAGCGGTCGATCCGGAAGCCCTGGGTGACAGTCGTCGATTCACCGAAAATGAACGGCCCCGCAGGAACATAAACCATGCCATCTTCCAAGCTCTGCTCGTAGCGGTGCTTCGGCGCTACCAGGTGATGCACGAACCTCACGATGGCGTCATTCAGCTTGCACGGGGAAACCTCGCCCCGCAGCAGCGCCGCCGCCACATACTGGGCCACGAAGAATTCCATGAACGACTTGTGCGCGAACTGGTAATACCCTTCCGCGTCCCGGTTCAGGAAATCGCAGACCCGGATCTCCTGGTCGAAACGGAAGCGGTCGGCCGGCGACCGCAGCAGCTTTTGAAAGAAGTCGCCGACGTACTCCTCGAGCGCGCTGTAATGAATGCGGGGCAGATCGTCCTGGTTCAGCTTGATGGCCAGGGCCTGGGAGAAGCGCAGCTTGTCCTGTGGCGTGAGCGCATCGCCCTTGGCCACATCGTCGAGCCACAGCCGCGTGAACGTCTCGTATAACGTTGCCAGATTGAGGGGGCCGGATTGCTTCAACAGGCGCGGCAGGGTCTTCAGAATCATCTCCAGCAGCACGGGCCGCGTTGCCAGGTCCTCCACTGCGTCCAGCCGCCCGATCTGCTCCATGACCTCATTGGTATTCTCCGGATGGTGGCGGCGCACGAACTCGCGCACCTGCTCCGGTGAGAAAGGTTCCAAGTAGACAATCGCGTAATTGCGGCGCCCTTCCACCTCGGCGAACAACTCGCCGCCGCGGGGCATGCTGCCGGCGATGCCTTCGCGCTCGGCTGCCTGCGTGGTAAAGTAGTGCGTACGGCAGGTGAGGATCACCTTGCTGCGCCCGCGCACCGCTTCATTAAGCCGCCGCAGGCTGGCCACCGTGGCCCATCGTTCCGAGAGCGTGGCCAGCTCGTCGAAGGCATCGAAGATCAGCAGCAGCCGGCCTTCCTCCAACAGACGCGTAAACGCCGGATAGCTGAAGTTGACGATGCCGTACTTTTCCGTCATCCCCTTGGTGACGATGGATTGCAGCGTCTCCTCGTGCTGGTAATCCCGTAGGGAGAAGAACAGCGGCGTGCGCGGACCGCCGCGCTCCAGCAAGCGCATAGTGAGTTCCATGGCGCAGCAGGACTTGCCCGTCCCGAAGTCGCCCAGGATGGTCAGGTGGTTCACTTCGGGGTCGGCCAGGAAGCGGTCGATCGACTCAAACAGGCCGCCCGTGTAATCCCCTTTGCATTGGAGCGGCACGAAGTATTTTTTCAAGTCGGTGCGCAGCGGCAGATACAGCGTCCGCCGGTCGGAACTGTAGCCTTGATAGTCCTCACGCACGCGGCGCACGTACTCGCTCAAATCGAGCAAATCGCCGAGCAAGTGGGCGGGAGTCGCCAGCTTGACCCGCCGCGCCAGCCTCGGCCGGCTGCCGACGTAAGACCTGATCGCCGGATCGAAATCGAGATTGGTGACCGCCAGCGCCCGGTCGTACCCGCCATCCTCGAAATCCGCGAAGAACTCCTTCCATGCGGCGAGCTGTGTAGCACGGCGCTGCGCTTCGAAAACGCAGCGCACGGCCCACTGTGTGGGCACCTGGGCATCGCCGGTCTCCGCCACGAAGTGGGATACGCCGGTGGGTTCGCCGTTCATGCCGCGATAGCCGCCCAACAGCAGCAACTCGCGTACTTCCCGTTCAAACTGGCGCGCATTCTGCGCTTCATCCTGGCGCAGCCAATCGCACAGAATCCGCTTGGCCTCTGTAAACTCCCGGAACGTGTGAATCCAGTTGGCCTTCTGCTGCTTGCAAACAAAATCCAGGAAGTCGAACAGTTCGGCGGGAAGTCCCGGGTCTTTGAGGTCTGTCCCAGCCTTCCGAGCCGCCTGAAACACGCTCCGCTGGTCCCAGATCCGCTCGCGCACCAGAATTCGGATGGGCTTCCCACACTTGAGCGCGCGCAGGTATTCGTACCACGTCACGCTGATCGAGCGCTTCGGATCCTCCGCCAACGGATGCCTGGGATAGGCAGTGCCTTCGTACGCCGATCCGTAGCGGTCGTTGAGAATCAGCACATACTGGTCCGCGCGCTCCACGTTGCGCAGGCAATTATCCTGGGCGTGCAGGCTGGAATCGACGGGAAAGCCGTCGAGCTCCGACGCCCAAACCTGGTATCCCATCTCCTCAAGCGACTCTTTCAACCCGCTGCGCAGATCCACCAAGTCCACGCACGTAGAACTGAGGAAGATGCACTGTCCCATAGCCTACGATTCTACTTTGGATTGCGGCAGGGCGGGAACCCAGAACGTAATACCCGGCGCCACCGCGCGGTGCCTGTCAGGGCGAAGGCGAACAGCGGAGGAGCATCAAAACAAGGATAGTCGAAAACATCCACAACCCGCTGAACCCGTAACGATTCGCCCTCGCATGGCGAAACCCGAAGCTGAAGTGGCGGAGGGGCACTTAGTTAGCGGCGGGAGCAGGCGGCGAATTCATTGCAGTATTTCCCAAAACCCGCCCCGAACCTCACGGCACTCCGACCATAGGCTGCGCCAGAGCGTGAACCGGAAAGGCTGCGAGCCGGCGCTGGCGGAGGTGGTGCGATTCATATCTGGCGCAATGGCTTCGCCCGTCCGTGAGACAATGTCGGTATGCAGGCCACTGTGGAACTTCCGGAAGCTGTTCTCCGGCAAATCGAGATGGTTGCCAGGCAAGAGGGCGCCACGCCGGCCGATCTGATTCGGCGGCTTGTCGAAGCTCACATCGAAACCAGTAACGCGCCGTCACAACGCAATCTCGAAGCGCGCTTGCCGCTGATTCCGGCTTCCGAAACAGGACCCATCCAGCCCGTTACGGGTAAGGATGCGGACGCCAACCTCTGGTGACCGTCTCACTACCTGACGTCAACGTTTGGATAGCGCTGGCAGCGGAGGGCCACGTTCACCACGTGCCTGCGCGCGCCTGGTTCGCCGAGCAGCCGGATGCCTCGGTTGCCTTCTGCCGAATAATGCAGATGGGCCTGCTCCGCCTGTTAACGAACCCCAACGTCATGGGTCGCGCTCCGCCGACAATCGGTCAAGCGTGGGAGGTCTTCACCCAGTTGCGACGCGACCGGGGCTCCTCTTTATGGCCGAGCCAGAAGGTGTGGAATCTGCATGGCGTGGGTTCATGACGCAGCCCGGTGTTGGACCGAGTTCCTGGACCGATGCTTATTTGGCAGCTTTTGCGCGAACACATTCGTGCTTGCTGGTGACCTTCGACAATGGGTTCGCCCGCTGGGCCGAGTTGAAGCTGAAGCTTCTGGCCGATCGTCGCTAGAGATAAGCTGGTACGGCCCAAAGTTGACTATGGTTGGCTATATGAAGCTGCCAGGCGGCGACCGCGCGATCGTGGACATCGCCAAACTTCGCGACTACTGCCTCAATCCGGCTCACCCACGCGGGCGGCATAAAGCTCGCGTCTTCGCGTCAACACTCGGACTGACGGCAGCGGATGCGGGGTTTCTGCGCGAGAACCTGCTTCGTGCGGCCCGCGAAGGAAGCGCAACTCCGGGCGACAGCGACGAAAACGGAGAGCGATTTGCCGTCGATTTCAGACTCGACCGGGGAGGCCGGCAGGCGACCGTTCGCAGTGCCTGGATCATTAGCAGGGGCGACCGGGTTCCGCGCCTGACCAGTTGTTTTGTACTATTGAAGGGAGGCTTGGAATGGGTGAAATAGAAATGCTCTCGGTGGTTGCCCTGCTCGAGGATGTCCCCGAAAGAGGACTGTTGCGGGGACAGGTCGGTACCGTCGTCGAGGGCCTTGGGCCGGGCGTATACGAGGTCGAATTCAGCGACGACTCCGGCCAGACGTACGCGTCTTTGGCGCTCCGCTCCGGTCAGTTGATGCGCCTTCACCACGAGCCCAGCCATCGCGCCGCCTGAATCGGGCTCCGCCGCCGTGCTAAACTAACAACGTTATGGCAATTCCGAATGTCAAGCGGTTCCGGCCCTTCTGCCCGGAGTGCGGGGAGAGTTTCACCGTCATGGCGGTGCTCCCGAAAGATGCCAGCGTGGATAAATATCTGGCCGATGTAGTGGCCCGCCACGATCACAAGGCGTACCAGGAGTCCAAGATCCTGCACTTCAAGGTGCGCGTCGGCCAACAGAAGCAGAAGAAGGCCAAGTAAGATTCCGTCAGGTGCGGGCCTGCAAATTCCGCAAGGCCCGCAGTCCTTCCTGCGCCGCTTCCGGATCGGCATCGTGGCTCAACTTCTCCAACTGGGGCACATCGTCTTTGTCGCCGCTGCGCGCCATCACGCGTGCAAGCTGGATTTTCTCGTCCCTGGTCCCCTGCAATAGCGGCGTATAGAGCGATTTCCGCACACCGGGGTCGCGCGCCAATTCCACCAGGAACGGGAATGCTTCGCCGTGATACGCGGCGCTGTTCAGTGTATTAACCAGAAATTGCAGCGGGCTGAATTCGGAGACCTCCGTCTTGCCGAGCATCACCTGCGCGAACGCCATCGAGAGCCGCGGGGAAGTCTTGCCTTCGTCCTGATACGCCTTTTCGAGCATGGGCAGGTCCGCGGGATTCTTCAAGCGCGCATAGCCTTCGGCCGCTGCGGCGCGCATCTTTTCGTCCTTATCTCCGATATAGCGCGCGTAAATCTCGCGGCTGCTTTCCGCGGGCAGCATGGCAATGGCGGTCAGCGCGGCGCGGCGCACTTTGTTGTCGCGCGTGTGGCTGAGGACCTCCGAAAGGTCGGGCAGGGCCGATTTATTCAGCAGCAGGCCGGTGGTTTCGATGGCCGCCACCTGCACCTTCGGGTCGAGGTCGCGCAACAGGAACGAAATGCTGGAAGCCGCCTCGGGATCGCGGATTTTCTGCAAGGATACCAGCGACTCATAGATCACCGGGGTGTCCTTGGCATGCATCGCCTGAACCAGGTCCGGGATGGCGGCTTTGCCGCGCAGGATGCCGATGGCGCGCGCCGCGTTGGCCCGCGCTTCCGGACTGGCGCCCTGCCGAGCCATCGTGCCCAACGCCGCAATCAAGTCCGGGCGCACCGTGATGTAAGGATCGATCACCTGATCGTTGGTATCGGTGAAGTGGCCTTTAATGCTGGTCCCCACGCGGCGCAGCGAAGAGGCGAATCCGGTCTTCAGATAGCCAGGCAGATAGAAGTTGACCAGGCCATCGGTGGCGCGGATCTGGATTTCGGCGTCGCTATCGCGCGTGGCTTGGACCAACGGATCGAGGCTGTGTTGCGTGTCGATTTCCGCAATCTGTTTGACGGCTTCCCGGCGGATTTCAAAGTCCTGGTTGGTTAGCAGCGCGGCCAGTCCGGGAATGGCGTCGGCGCCGCCCTTGCCCATCTCGCGGACGTCTTTAGGCCGCAGCGCGGCATCCTGGGCTTGGGCCGCCAGACAAAATGAAAGACAGAGCAGGAAGGGAATTCCTCGACGAAAGGCCATGCTTTTAATGTAGCAGTCAGCGGATGAACTCGACCTGAACGCGCCGCGGGATGAGGCCCGCTTCGTAGCCCAGATCGAGCAGTTTCTGCACCGCCGCGGGCACGATATCGCCAGCGTCCAGCGTGTAGTGATTCACGTACATGCCGACGAACTTCTCCGCCAGGCTGGTTTCCATGTCGCGTGCGAACTGCAGCGCGTAGCTGAGCGCCTCGTCGCGATTGTCGAGCGCGTATTGAATGCTCTCGCGCATTAGGCGGCAGCACTCGCTTTGGATATCGCCCGGCAAGGTGCGCAACAGCGCGTTGCCTCCCAGCGGCAGCGGCAGCCCGTATTTGCTCTTCCACCAACGGCCCAGATCCAGCACGCGGTGGAATCCTTCGCGATCATAAGTCAACTGTCCTTCATGAATGATCAGGCCCGCTTCCACGGAGTGCTCGCGCACGGCGTGCATGATTTTGTCGAAGGGGGTGACCACGGCCTCGAAATCAGGCTGAAACAATCTCAATGCCAGGTACGCGGAGGTGAGCTTGCCGGGCACCGCGATGCGCTTGCCGGCCAATTCGTCAGGTTCGAGGGGCCGCGCCGCCACCAGCATCGGACCGTATCCATCGCCGATGCTGGAGCCGCTGGCCATCATCACGTATTTGTCCGCCACGTACGGATACGCGTGATAGGAGATCGCAGTCAGGTCGTACAGGCCCTCGACCGCTTTGCGGTTCAGCGATTCGATATCCTCCAGAATATGGCGAAAGCTCACCTTCGGGGAGCGGACCTTTTTGGTGGCCAGCGCATAGAACATGAACGCGTCGTCGGAATCGGGACTGTGCGCGCTGACGATTTCCCGGGAAAGAGGTGTCATATCGCAGGAGGAGTACATCTCAGTTTACACGGGATGCAGCAGGAAGGGGAAGGAAGAGCACGAAAAAAACGAAAAGGGCGGTCCATCCGCGGATCGTAGGCTCGAAGTCCTCGTTGCCGGCCATCCGATTTGCGCTTAGAGCGCAGCGCCTGAGGTAGGCGCTAATCCGACCGTTCGAGATCCTCGTACTGCTTGCCTACTGCCCGGGGTGACGACCGCCCCCATTCTGGCCCGGTTCTATTGCCACCTCCTCGCCGGCGTCAGCAGAAGCCGGCCCTGCGGTGTTCACCTACTTCGGAATCATCACCGGCTGACTCCATACATAGTGTTACTCCAAAGCCTGCGCTTGTCAAGAGGACTGAAGTACCGGGATAATCGAAGGGTGTTCGATCGCTGGCTCTCACGCAAACCCCAGCCGCTCAGCGGCGCGCCGGCAATACGCCGCCAGAAGACGTATTCCGGACAATCGGGTTATGTTTACCAATACTACTATGAAGGCCACCGGCCCTATAAACGCGAACGCAACAACGGGACCGAGTATGTCTTCAACGTTTCCGCAGACCGCAAGACCTCCATCGCGGTTTCCGTTCTGGTGAGCGACACCGCGCTGGAGGATTGGCAAGGCCGCCACGGCCGGACGCTGTACGCCAGCGAGCGCTACGCGATCGCCAAGATGGCGCTGTTCCAGGCGTTCGACGAGCGTCCCGATCCGGCGACCATGAACGCGGACGTGCATGTACGCGCGGCGGATGTAGAGGCGATTTTGATCGCCCTCGGAATTGAGTAGTTGTGGGGCAGGCTCTCAGCCCGCGGCGGCCTCTCAGGCCGCCCTCTTCACTTCCCAATGCTCCGCCCCGCCAGCCGCCCCGAAAGCACGCACCCGCCCAAAAACGTGCCCTCAAGCGATTTTTTGCCGTGCATGCCGCCGCCGCCGAAACCGGCCGCTTCGCCGACGGCGTACAGCCCGGGAACCGGTTGGCCATCGGCGGCACGCAGCACGCGGCACTGCAAGTCGGTCTGAATGCCGCCCAGGCTTTTGCGGCTCAAGATGAATTCGCGAATGGCGATGAGCGGGCGCGCTTTGGGATCCAGAATTTTCTGAAACTTGCAAGTGCGCACGCGGTCGCCGCGATACTGCCGCGCGTTGGCGATGCGCCGCAGTTGGTCATCGTTGGAGTAGGCCGGGCCGCGCTCGATCATGCCGTCCCACGCGCGCACCGTCGCCTCCATCCGCGCCCGATCAATCCGCAAACCGTACAGGCTCTTCCGGTCCATCTGCTCCATCAATTCGTCCAGATTGTCCGCCACCACGATGTCGTCCGGGCAGTCGCGGATCAGGCGCTTCACCAGATCCCGGTTGCCGAACAGCAGGCTGGCCGCCAGCCCCAGGCGTTTCTTGTAGCGGAACGCAGTCATGTAATCGCAGCCCGAGACCGCCAGTTCCTTGATCGCGATTTTCCAGTTCATCACCTGCCAGGAATACTGGCCCGGCTGCGCGAGAACGCTCGAAACCAGGCGCCGCGTGTCGGCATAAACCGGCATGGGGCCGGGATTCATGATGCGCTCGCCGCGCGCGTTCAGCCACAGCGCCGAGCGCGGCGGAACCAGGCTCAAGCCGTCGTAAGGGCGGCGCCTGGCGGGATGATGCACGCCCGCGGCGTAATGCCAATGCAGGTCGAGGTGCGTCACTGCGCCGCCCAGCGCGGCAACTCCGCGGTGCAGCAGGCCGTCGCCGTAGGGGTGCGCGCCGTTGAGCAGTTCCGCGGGCGGATCGCCCCACGGCTTGTGCCAATTGGCGCGCACGCAACTGAGATCGCCGCCGCACACACCGCCGGATGCGATGACGACGTGCTCGGCGGTGACCGTCACGTCGCCGCCGTCATCCACTTTGCGGCAGATGACGCCGGTGGCGCGCCCGCCCGTCATTTCGATGGCGGAGACTTCGGTATCGAAGAGCAGTTCCAGATTCGCGCGCTGCGGGTGCGACTCCAGCGCGTCGAGCAGCCGCTGGACGATTTCGTAGCCCGTACCCCAGACGATGTGCCACCGGGGCACCGAATTGCCCGGCGCGTAGAGGCCGCGCTCGGGCCAGTTCACCAGCGGCAGGAACGTGATCTTCTTCTTGTCCAGGAACTCGAAGATGTACTCGCGGGAATTCTCGCAGTAGAAGCGGCCCCAGGCGCGCGGCCAATCGTCCGCCGGATCGTAATCGGCGACGCTCAGCCAGTCGCGCCAGGCGAGCTCGGGTGAATCGTGGATGCGCAGCCGTTTCTGGTGCGGCGTGCCGATCAGGTGTATGCCGCCGAAGGATTCTTTGGCAAGCCCGCCGAAATTCTCGCGCCGGTCCTTATCGATCACCAGGACGCGCCGGCCGCGGCCGAGCAACTCGTACGCGGCCACAATGCCTGCGAGGCCGCCGCCGGCAATGACGATTTCGGTTTTATATGTCCTCGCGCCGTCCATGAACGAATGATCCAGTATAGCCGGACCACGCCCTGCTGGTACCCGGCGTGGCGCAG
>PMVV01000233.1 GCA_003166475.1 Bryobacterales bacterium
GTGGCGCAAAGTAAGCGGCATTGCGTTGCCAACCTGCGCCACACCTCAAGGCTACGGAGGCGAGGCAGGCGCCTCGTAAGCCACACCAAACTGGTTAGCCAGCGCGGAGAATCGCGGGTCGGCCGTCCATAACTGTAGTCGCCCAACAATCGCGGACGCCAGGAGATGGACGTCGATCCAGCCCACGCCGCGACCATGCAAGTCGCGATCGCGAACGAACACGACGACATCGCGGTGAGGAACCGTGGCCGCTTGATGCATCCTCTCGTAAGCGGCCAGGAGTTTCCTGCGGCCTCCTCGGTCGCCAATCAGGAGTTCGCCATAGACCAACTCGTGCCCCGTCACTTCATCGAGGCCGAGGAGTCTGTCCATCTCAGCCGCGTATGGTGCCCGGTCGGCAAGGAATCGAATCCACACTGAAGTGTCCACCAGGACCATCAGGCCACCCTTCGTTTGGGCGACAAGTTTTCACGACGTCTGGGCACGTCGCGTGCGCGGGGCTCCGTGCCGCGCAGAGTCCGAAGGCGTTCATTAGCCGCGTGGCGTACCAGGGCTTCAAGCCCCAAACGTAAGGTCGCCGTATCCGTTGTTGCACCGCAAGCCACCCTCGCCTCCTTGAAGAGTTGGGCATCGACGTTGAAGGTTTTCTTCATACATTCAATTCTGCCATAAAAGTATGGCTATTGAGGCCATACCGACGGGCGCTCGTGGCGCCGGGGCGTAGCCCGAGTCCAAACGCCAACCGAGCGGGGTTTGGCTGGTATCCGAGGGTGTGCACTGAGCGGAAAACAGCGGCAGATTGGGTTTGGGTAGATTGAGAGCGAGGTTGGAGGAGCTGGGGTCAAAATTATCGCATCGGCGGGCTTCCCTCCGCGAACTCCGCCTGATGTCCGCTCGTCCCGATAGCAGACGCGGGACAACCAGGTTGCCACCAAATTCCGCTTGGATTGGTTCCGTAGGGACGGCTACTCACCCGGAACCCACAATCAGAGAGTGCTTGACTGGCTACCGACCGACTCCATCGGCTGAGCCCTTGGCGGGCGAAGAGTCCTAACATCCGCATGGGCGGCTGGCCGAAGAGCCGGCTGTATTCGCGGTTGAACTGGCTGGCGCTATCGTCTCCGGCCTCAAAGGCCGCAGTTGCGGCATCCGGACCATCCATGCAAGAGGACTCATGGCGGTGAGCCCCCGGAAGTGATGGTGCAGCGTGGACCGCCGAGGGCGCCGGTCCGCGCGCCGGGGGCGCCCGCCCCACGTCATCGTCCATTTGTTAAACTGAAGCTTCAGGTGCTGAAGCGCTTCATTTTTTGGGATTACCCGCGGGCGAGCTGGCAGTACGACGTGATGGTCGGCATCATTGTGATCTTCGTCATGCTGACGCCGCGTTGGTGGTTTCGCGACCAGCCGCGCACCCCGCTGGTCAGTTCCATCGCGGTGCTGCCGGCCGAACACGGCAACAGCGTCTATTGGGTCGAGCCGGAGTTGCTGGCCGATCTCCCGAAGGACCAGCAGACCCAAAAGCTGACCGGTCTCCTCAAGAACTTCACGCACCAGAAGCAAGTGACCGTGACCCGCGTGGAACCGATCGCCGACTCCGACGGGGAAACCAAGGGCTACATGGTCTTCGCCAAGCCCTGAGCGGCCGCCAGATGCAGCGCTCCACCATCGCCGTCGTGGGAATCGTGGGAATTGCCATGAGCGCGTCCGCCCGGCCTAAACCGGCGGGCGATCAGGAAGCCGTGCTGGACCGCGTCGATCGGGCGGGCGCGGCGTTCCGGGGCATGTCGGCCCATTTACGCCGGCTATCGCATACGGCGGTAATCAATGAAGACAACGTGGATTCGGGCACGATCCTGCTGAAACGGGCGCATCGCCGGGACTTGCGCATGCTCATCGACCTGACCGAGCCCGACCCCCGGACGGTTGCGTTTCAAGGCCACACGCTGGAGATTTACTACCCGAAGGCCGCTACCGTGCAGGAGATCGATGTGGGCAACGGCAAGGACCGGGCGCTATTGGAACAGTTCTTCCTGCTCGGATTCGGCACGTCGCGCGCTGAGTTGCAGGCTTCCTACAATCTGCGTTTGGTGGGTCCGGATACACTCGGCGGCCAGAAAACCGAGATCCTGGAACTGATCCCGAAATCTAAAGAGGTTCTGCAGCATCTAACGAAGTTAGAGATGTGGGTGGCCGAGAACGGCTACCCGGTGCAACAGAAGTTCTACCTTAAGGGAGCGGACTACCAACTGGCTACGTATTCGGACATGAAGATCAACCCGGACCTGCCAGACTCGGCGCTGAAACTGAAAACGCCGAAGAACGTGAAACGGGAGTACCCGCAGAGGTAGATCGCAGCAGACGAAGACCGGACGCATGGAATCGATCGGAACCAGAAACAGGCTTACGTATTTGGACTGGCTGAGGGGCGTGGGGGGCATTATCATGCTGCAAGGGCATGCCTTCCATTCTTTCCTGAAGCCGGACCTGCGCGGCGGCGCGGCCTACATGTTCTCGCAGTTTTTCGGGGGCATGCCGCCCGCCATCTTCCTGTTTTTGACCGGCGTGACGCTGGCCTTCCTGATGTACAGTTTCGAGCGCAAGGGCGTGGCGGGCCGGCGCCGGATCACGGGCACACTGCGGCGCGCCGGCTACCTGTTCGGCATCGCCATGCTGTTGCGGGTGCAACTCTGGCTTTTCAGTTGGCCGAGCCCGTGGACCAACCTGCTGAAGGTGGACATCCTCAACTGCATGGGCTTCGGCATCGCGCTGATGGCGGCGATGGCGCTCTTCACCACGGCCCAACGGGTGCGGATCTGCGCGGCGCTGGGATTGCTGATTGCGGGCTTATCGCCGCTGGTCACCCAGATGAGCTGGCTGGGCGTGCCCGGGATCGTGAAGGCTTACATCGCGCCGGACTACAACTCTTTCAGCTTCTTTCCGTGGGCGGCCTACCTGGCCTTTGGGATGAGCGCGGGCAGCCTGATCCGCCTGCTGAAACAGGAGCATTACGATCGCGCCATGCAGTGGGCCGCGCTGCTGGGAGTGGGCATGATTCTCGGGGCGCGCTACTTCGCCAACCTGCCTTTCTCGATCTACCCGAAGTCCGAGTTCTGGCTGGACAGCCCGGCGCAAGTGCTGATTAAGCTGGGCGTGATCCTGGTGATATTGGCGGCCGCGTATGTTTGGACGCAATATGGCGCTGCGGGGGCCGGCTGGAGCTGGGTGCGGCAGTTCGGCACCACTTCGCTGCTGGTCTACTGGGTGCATATCGAACTGGTGTACGGGCGCTGGCTGCCGTGGTGCAAGAACAACCTGGATGAGGGGCAGACGGCGCTGGCGGCGGCCATCCTGATCGCGCTGATGCTGCTGCTGGCCACGGCGAAGACATATCGCAGGGACATTGCGGCCTATGTCTCGAATGTCTGGGGTTGGCGGTGGTCGTGGTCTGGCGCGAAGCCGGATCGCGTGCCCGCGGATTAGACCAGGCGGCAGACCACGAAAGACGATGGTCTGCCCCACCAAAGTGAACAGTATTGGGACTAGACCAGGACGGCGGCGATCTCCCGCAGCAATCCCGGCAGCTTGACCGGCTTGGTCATCACGCCGTCCATTCCCACCGCAAGGCACTGTTGGCGATGCGCTTGGGATGCGTGCGCAGTCAGGGCAAGGATGGGAGTGCGAGCCACGCTGCGCAGCACCTCCTCCGCCCGGATCCGCCGGGTAGCTTCGAGACCGTCCATTTCCGGCATCTGCACATCCATCAACACCAGGTCAAAACGGTTCTCCAGGAAGTATCGGCACGCCTCTACGCCGTTGACCGCCAGGGTGATGCTCCAACCCTGACGGCGCAGCATGGCGCCGATCACCTTCTGGTTGATGATGTTGTCCTCGGCCACCAGAACACGCAGACCCGCGGCCGGCGCTGGGGCCGGCGCCGGGACCGTTTGGTCCTTAGCCGCGGGCGGGTCCGCGCGCGCCAATGCCAGCTCGACAAAGAAACGGCTGCCTTGCCCGGGTTCGCTCTCGGCCCAAACGCGGCCACCCATGAGGTCAACCAGGCGGCGCGTAATCGACAGGCCGAGGCCTGAGCCACCGAAGTGCCGGGTATGCGAGCCATCGGCCTGCGTAAAAGCATCGAAGATCAAGTCGAGTTGGTCCTGCGCGATGCCAATTCCGGTGTCCCGCACCTCCAAGCGAATTAGATCGCCGGCGCCCGGCGCGAGGGTTACCGTGACCGTTCCAGCCGCCGTGAATTTGATCGCGTTACCCACGAGATTCACCAGAATCTGGCGCAGCCGGACCGGATCGGCGTACACCCAGACCGGGCAATCCGGGGCCATGTTCACGCGCAGATCGAGCCTCTTTTCGCGCACGGCGAACTCGAACATGCGAAGGCAGTCCCTAGCCAGGGCCGGCAGATCGCTCGCAATTGGATCGATGGTCAGCTTGCCCGCTTCCATCTTGGAAAGGTCCAGGATGTCGTTGAGCAGGACGATCATCGTTTGGGCTGCGCCTTGTGCCACCAGCAACTGCTCACGGTCTTCTTGATCCTTGGTCCGATCCAGCACCAGGCTGATCATGCCGACCACGCCGTTCATCGGGGTGCGGATCTCATGACTCATATTGGCCAAAAACTCCCCTTTGGAGTGGTTGGCCTGCTCGGCGCGCTCGGTGGCTTCGGCCAGATCCCGGGTCCGGTCCGCAACCGCGGCTTCCAACGCCGCCCGCTCCGCGCGCTGGCGAGTCTCGCGCTGCCGCCACCACCACCAGAAGAGGCCGGCAGACGCCAGCAGCAGACCCGCTTGCGACTGCCAGGCGCGAAACCAGGGCGGACTGATTCGGAACTCCAGGACGGCGGAGCGGGTCCAGATTCCGGGCTCGGCTTCGCCCTGAACCTCGAACCGGTATTTACCCGGTGTGAGATCCGCGAAACGAACCTCACGGATTTCGGTCTGTACCCATGGGCGTGAGCCATTCCCGATACGGTAGCGGAATTTCGCCGCCTGCCTCTTGTAGGACAGCATGGTGAAACGAAGCACCAGGGAGTGGGTAGAGGAATCGAATGCCGTTCCGTGGGCCGGCAGCTCATTACGAAGCACCGAGGTGATCAGCGCTTCCGGCAGAACGGCTTTCGGCAGGGCCGCCGGGTAGAACCGGGCGAGGCCGCCGCTGGTTCCCACCCAGACTGCGCCGTCGGCCTCCGGCAGGTACCCGAAGGTGTTGCAGTCGTTCCAGACCAAGCCGTCGGAGGTATCGTATGGTACCCATCGATCGCCCTCCAGGACCGCGACGCCGCTGTCGGTGCCCAGCCAGTGCCGGCCGCGCGCGTCGAAGAACTGGGAGTAGACGACGTCGCTGGGGAGGCCGTCGTCTTTGGTGAAGTGCCGCAGGCGCGGCTTTCCCCGATTGAGTTCGATGCGTGTGATCCCGGCGGGCGAGAAGTAGGTGATCCAGAGCGCGCCATCCGGGGCGATGGTGACAGACTCGACGAAATTATCCTTTAGCCCATCGGCGACGGTCAGCCAGCAGCGATCCTGCCCGCGCTGAATGTAGAGCCCCTTTTTGCCGGCCACGAACAAGCCTTGCTTTGTGGATCGGACGTCGGAGACCAATGCGCCGGCGACCGGCAGGGGCACGCGTTCAAGCTGCATGGCCCCCGGCAGGAGCCGCATAAGGCCACCCGGCGTCGCAACCCAGATGGCGCCGGTGTCATCGCGGTCGATCTCGCTGACCGAGAAGTTCGCGACGGGTTGGGAAGGAGGATAAACCGACCGCTGGCGGGTCCTGGGATCGTAGCGCACCAGCCCGTTCGCCCCGCGCTGGAAAGTCCCCACCCAGAGCGAGCCATCGGCTTCCTCAGCCAAACCATGTACGGTTAATTCGCCCACCGCATCCGACCGCCGAAACCGCCAGCGCCCGCCTTCCTGGGAGCCTCGATACAGACCGCGGCTGGTGCCAACCCATAAGTCGCCGGCGGCGTCGCGCAGGATGCGCCATATTCCTGGATTGTCGAGCCCTTCCTGTTCGGCGAAGCTTTGCCATTGGGCGCGTCCCAGCCAGCGAGCCAGCCCGTGACCGCTGTAACCGAGCCAAAGCGAACCCTCGCGGTCTTCCATGGCCGAGAGCACTTCCGCGCGCCGCAGACCGCTTTCGGCGCCGTAATTCCGGCAATGGCCCCCGTCACATATCATCAGGCCGGCGTT
The DNA here is from genome assembly GCA_003166475.1 of Bryobacterales bacterium. Classification (GTDB taxonomy): domain Bacteria; phylum Acidobacteriota; class Terriglobia; order Bryobacterales; family Bryobacteraceae; genus Bog-159. Next base: position 6,204 of record PMVV01000233.1, read on the forward strand.
GTGCGGAATCAGTACCTGCCCCTGAAGGTTGGCCACCAGCGGCGAGCCGTGTGTAGAGTCCAGCTTCGGGAGGGCGGGCACTTCATGAAACACCGGCGCCCGCTGGTCGCGCACCAGCACCTTTTCGGTGGAGCGGATCCACAGGCGCCCGGCAGTATCTTCCACGATGCTTTGCCAAGGCCCCCTGGTTACGCCGCGGGCGCCGGCCCACTCCTCTACCCGGCCATCTCTGAGCGAGCAGAGCAGGAGCCCACAACTGAACCAGACCGTTCGATCGGATGCCACGAATACGCTGACGGACGGCTTCGGCGAAACCAGACGCGGTTGCCCGCGGCTATGGAGGGGTAGCGAGCGAAGACCCAAAAGCGTGGCCACATACAGATTTGTGGCATCGCTGCCGATGGGCTGCACGGTGGCCAGTTCGACGTCTTCAAATCCTGGAACCACAACGAAGGCATCGCCGTCCCAGCGGAACAAACCGGCGTAGGAACTGGTCCAGAGCTGGCCATCCCCGGAAGTGTACATGGAGTTGTTGCTGCCCTTCCTGGTGGCGGAATTCGCGGCGAAAGGCCGGAAGCGGTCGCCATCGTATCGGAAAAGGCCGCCCTCCGTGCTAACCCAAAGAAAACCTTGGCGATCCTGGTGCAGTGCGAGGATAGTAGGATTGGTCAATCCCTGGTCCGTTCCATACATCTGGAACGACCAGTGTTGCGCCTGTCCTGGAAGGGGGCAGAGCAGCCACCACAGGGTGGCGAGCCATGCGATCCGCATTGACCGTGACATCCGCAGTATTCATCGGCTGGAACGGTCCGCGGCCCTAGAGGGCTTCGCCGAAATTGAATCGATTCGTGGTGCGAACGGGGAGGGTCGAACTCCCATTCCCTTGCGGGAGCCAGATCCTAAGTCTGGTGCGTCTGCCAATTCCGCCACGTTCGCTTGGGGCAGGCTTCTATCGGATCATATCATTTTCGCGCATCCGCGCTTCGGTGTAAATTCTCCTCATGGTGGTTCGCGGGTCAGGATATGGACGCGGTCGCGAAGCAGTTGTGGGGCAGGCCATCGTTTTTCGTGGCCTGCCGAGTTCGAGAGCGGTGCGAAGACGACAAACAACGATCATCAGCGCCACGCCGGGCAAAGGAACTGTCCAGTTAATTTGCGGACAGTGCCGGCCCGGCTACAGCCCGTGCGCGGAGCCGCACACCGACACGTCCAGTCCCATCTCGCGGAACATGGCCGCCTTGGTGGCCAGCGCCAGATTGGCGGCGTCCGCATCCGGCGCGTAGGCCACCTGCACATGGTTGGATTTGTGCCGCGCCATCATCTGGTCGCGCGTGATGCCGTACGTCACAGCGTGCATGATGGGCCATTGCGGCGTGGTGATGCGCCAGCGCCGCTCGGTTTCTTCGCGCGGCAACTCCACGACCTTGGCGCGGCCGATATCCGCCTTTAGTACGCCGCGGTCCACGAACACGCGGCTCCATACGATCTCGCCCGGCTTGCTGATGCCCTTGAGACTGCCTCCGCCCAACCGGAAGTACATGGGCGGCTGGCGCTCGCTGACTGCGCCCGCATAGCCGCCGATGAAATGCTCTGGCGGCACGGCGCCCGAGATCTCGAAGACCCACACGAATTCCTCGGCGCCGTTCACCGCGTAGGACTCGCCATAGCGCACGTCGTGCAGCGTCGTTTCGGGCGGGTATCCCAGCGCCTTCCAGATGCGATTGGTGACCAGCGCGTCCAGGCCCGCGCATTCGTCCACTTCGTTGAAGTGCGGCAGCGCGTCGTTCTCATACAGCACGCGCCCGTTGCCCCGCGCGCGCACCGGCGGCCGGTCCACGTTGTTCAGCAAGCCTTCGGCCAGATCGGAAGCCGGCGCCAGATCCTTCAGCCCCTGCTGATACTGTATGCCGATGGTGGCGCAGCCAAAGTCGTCGGCGATGCGCAGCGCCGCGATGTACATCTTGCATTGTTCCAGGATCTGCCCGTCGGTCAACTCGGTCTCGGGATCGCTGCCGGTGGCAAACTGCACGCCTTTGCGATCCAGCCAGGCGCGCACCTGGCGCGCTTCGTCGCCGCCGGTCGCGAGCATTTCCGCGTAGAGCGCCGATTGACTGAGGCGCTCCTTGAACACGCCGGTGGGATGCAGCAGCTCATCCGGGATGACGGCGTTGTACATGCCCATGCAGCCTTCGTCGAAGACGCCCAGAATGGCCTTGTTGCGCCGCAATTCGGCGGCCAGGCGGGCGCCGGTCTCTTCCGCGCGCGGCGGCAGCTTGCAGGCGGAAAGCGGGCGCACGTGGCTGGTATCGTGCACCACAGGCTCGCCCGCCAGCCAGCGGCGCAAGCCCGAGAGGAAGAACTCGTCGGTGAAATCCGCGCTCCATAACGAGCTGTACGCCACACCGGCCTTGGTCATCGAGGCGTTCAGGTTCAGCATTCCGACCAGGCCGGGCCACTCGCCGCTCCAGTTGGCTACCGTCAGGATGGGACCGCGATGGCTGTAAAGGCCGTGCAGGATGTGATGGCTATACTGCCACACCGCCTCGACCACCACCAGCGGCGCCTCGGGCGGGATGCCGCGGAACACTTCCATTCCGCGCTTTTGGCTATCGATGAAGCCGTGACCTTTGGCGGCGTCGCAGGCGTGACCGCGTTCGACCGCGCGGCCCAGGCTGCGAATGGCGCCCATAACGGCTTCCTCGGCGCGCGCCTGGGCCGGCCAGCATTTCTGGTTGGCGGCCAGGCGCAGATCGCCGTTCGCAATTAAAATGACATTATCTGGCATGACCACATTCTTGCATCGTGCGCGCCCGGAGTCTACGGGGTGGCGTGGTAAGCTGGATAAAGATTGCGTGCGCGTGAGGGCCGGTAGCTCAGTCGGTAGAGCATTTGCCTTTTAAGCAAAGGGTCGCGGGTTCGAGTCCCGCCCGGCTCACCAGTGTAAGTCGCGTATTTTCCATTAGTTAGGGGCCTGACCCTTTTCGTGTCGCGGATATGTCGCTACCATTCGCAGGCCCACGCGATCCTGCGGCGCCGTGTCGCCGCGGAGCATTTCCGCCTGCGCGATTGGGTCGTTCCGCCAGGCGCGCACCAAATCCGATTCAAGCTGCTCCTGACGCGCACGCACCCAGGGAGCGTAGTGGCGCTCCGTGATTTTCACCGACGAGTGCCCCAGCAGGATGGAGACGCGCTCGATGGGGACCCCTTCGAGGAGCAACTCCACTGCTAGCGTGTCCCGGAACCGGTGTGGGTGGCCGCCTTGCACGCCGGCGATTTCACACAAGCGACGGAAGGTGCGGCGCCAGTTGCCAGCGAGCGTCTCCTTCGAACCGACGCCGGTCCAGAACCAGTAGCGTTCACTGATGCGAGGACACGCTTCGAGCGCCTCAACAACGAACGGCGGAAGTGGGACGTACACGGGCACGCCGGTCTTCTGAGTGTAGAGGAACAAACGATTACCCGACAGCCGATCCACTGCGCAACTCGCTGCATCGCCGATAACACGCCCCGACCGGCTTTTGGAACGATCTGTCATCGCTTCCCAAATAGCTTTGGCTGGCCGCACCAGTGGAATGTTCGCTGCTTCTGTTTTCGTCATCATCCGATCAACCTCGTCATACCTGCGGGCTGCACGCCGCGCCGCAGCCTGGTTGCGAGGGTCAGCGTCGATGAACCGCATCAGACTGCTGCCGACGAAGACCGCGCGACCGGCTCGGACGAACTGGAGCGCGCGCTTACGGCTCGTTATGTTCGAGCCGTTTTCAACCGGATTAATGATCCTGATCTTGTTTGCGACCTTTATCGACACTTCTGCTGTGGGCATTGGAATGGGAATCGCAGATGTCTGCGACGGGCGCGGGCACAAATTGCCGCGTTCAATCCATTGTTTTCCAGAACTGCCGCTTTGTCGATTTGAGATTTTTTCAGAAAGTTCAGAAAAGTTCAGGGTTCGCGCGAACTGTCTGATACTGCGGCGCTTCTACTGTCTCTAAAACCTATTCTGGAACCTCGGTGATCTCGCATTGGAATGCTTTCGCGAAGCCCTTGCGAACTGACAGATCTTGCGTACTGGTGGCCCCACTGCGGTATCGTTGAATCGTGTTGTAACTGGGTCCCCTGTTAGCGGCGATGTCCTTGTCGGAACTCCAGTCTGGATGCTGCGTTAGCTTCGCATTCAGCCATGTGGAGCGTTTCTTGCCGCGATCGGCAATTTGGGATGCAGGTTCGACGGATTTGGAGATTTCGGCGTCGATGGGCACTTCCTCATGTTCACTCTTGTCGGCCGCCAACTTCTGCGTCGAGTTCCATGCCGCCGTCTCCAAATCCGCCTTTCGGTTAAGGAGTGTGTTCCTTAGTTTCGCGAGAAACGGTAGGTAATTGTCTACCGGGGTAAA
>PMVV01000027.1 GCA_003166475.1 Bryobacterales bacterium
CGAGTCCGGCCGCGCCTACCAATGTTTTCATTAAGATACCTTTGAGATTAGCGACCCTCTGCACTTGCGGCAGAGGGTCGCCCGATTCAAAACCTGTTGATTCAAGCGATCCGAGCCCCGGCGCGAAGCCTGGCCGCGCAATGTGATCTTGGGCAGCCGACCCCTTCCTTTTCTTCGGGAAGAGTGTAGCCTTGCCGAGGCTCGTCTGTCGGGGCTCGGCAGAAGTACCGACCCGCCGTGGACGGCGTACAATAGTGCCATGGGAATACAGGTCGATGCCGTGTACGAAGATGGAGTTCTCAAACCCGTACAACCACTTGGCTTAGCAGAGCACGAGCATGTTTCGGTTACAGTGAGCAAGGCCGCACCCGCGCCCGGTTCTCCGCAACTCGATATTGCATACCTCGAAAGTCTCCAGGCAAACCTGTTGCATGCCGGGCCGGCACCTGGAATAGAAGAGGTTCGACGGCGACTTTCCAAGATCCCCGGCTCAATGACGGGGGATTTCGTCGCTGAGCGCGAGGATCGGTAAACTTGTCGGCCTACTTTTTCGACACCAGTGCGTTGGCCAAGCTGTATCACCCGGAGGTCGGAACACCCAAAGTCGTCGAGATCATCGAGGCCGTCGGCGCACAGATCCGGATTTCGCGGCTAACCGTGGTCGAATTGCGATCCGTGTTTGCTATCAAGGTCCGGACGCAGGTCGTCACCCAGGAAGACGTGAGCTTGCTTCTGCGCCAATTCCAGGAGGATGTCGTCTCGCGGAAGTTCCAGATATTCGCCGTGCAGGAATCGGAGTTCGGGTTAGCTGAGCGCCTGATTGAACGGTACGCCTTCAGTAAACCCCTACGCACGCTCGACGCGGTACAGCTAGCCGTCGCACTCGGGTTGAAGAGCCAGGGCCTGATCGACCACTTCGTCGCCGCGGATGCGGCCCTGTGCGCGGTCGCCGCGCTGGAGGGTTTGTCCGTTTTAGACCCGGAACATCCTTGAGTCGGCAGAGTCTCTTTGTATGAAGCCCCAGCGGGATAGTGGTGCAGAACTTGAAGCAGCCCTCTTAGAGGGCCGACGCCTACGAGATGAGGTAAGGCAACTCAAAGAGATTCTCGCGCGGAATTCCATCCCGCTACCCGAACCAGAGAAGACGGCAACCACGGAAGATCTCTGTTTGCCAGCGCCTGCCGAAATCGCTAGTGTCGCCGCACCAACGGATAAGGACTCCAAGGTCGCGCTCTTCCGTTCTTTGTTCCGCGGACGTGAAGATGTTTATGCGGAAAGGTGGCGCATGAAGGACGGCAACTGGGGGTATCGACCAGCCGGGCAGAAGGATTGGGAGGCGATACTTGCCAGCAGACCAGAGGATCGCAAGAAAGTCGACCGGCAAACCCGCACTTTGTACCCATTCACCGATGAAGTCGTCAAGCTCCACCTGACCGGCAAGAAAGCGATTGGCATCTATCCGCTCCTTACGGATGAAACCTGTTGGCTCCTGGCTGCTGACTTCGACAAGAAAACTTGGCAGGATGACGCACTGGCCTTCGTCGCGACCTGCCACCGCCTGAACGTCCCGGCTTACCTGGAACGGTCACGATCTGGCAACGGCGGTCACGTGTGGATATTCTTCGAGCGGCCCATCTCTGCTATGCACGCCCGAGCGATGGGGTGCGCCATTCTAACTCAAACCATGGAGCGCCGGCACCATCTGGGCCTCGATTCATATGATCGCTTCTTTCCAAACCAGGACACCCTGCCCAAGGGCGGCTTCGGCAACCTAATCGCGCTGCCTCTTCAGTGGATGCCTCGTCAGAATGACAACAGCGTTTTTGTAGACGACGCTCTCCACCCTTACCCTGACCAGTGGCAACTATTGGCGTCGGTTCGGCGCATCCAACATGATCAAGTTGAGTGGATTGTTAATGACGCTTCCCGCCGTGGCCAAGTGGTGGGGGTCCGGATCGCACCCACAGACCCGGACGCACAAGACGAGCCTTGGACGATGCCGCCTTCGAAGAAGGTTGCTGAGATGTCCGTGCAGGGCCCGTTCCCGGAGTGCGTTGAACTGGTCCAGAGCAACCTTATATATATTCCCAAGAGCGGCATGCCAGAAGCGATGCTTAACCGGCTCATCCGGCTGGCGGCCTTTCAAAACCCAGAGTTCTACAAGGCCCAATCCATGCGGCTCTCAACATGGGACAAGCCGCGAATAATCTTCTGCGGCGAAGACCTTCCCCAACATGTGGCGGTTCCTCGAGGCTGCCTCCAGGAAGTGCGGAGCCTGTTGGATCAGCATGGAATCCGCTGGACCCTGAGGGACGCGCGCACCGTCGGCTGCTCAATCGCGGCGACCTTTCAGGGCGAACTGCGTCCTGAACAGTCGGACGCCGTAGATAAGGTGCTCCGCCACGATGAGGGCATTATCTGCGCGCCCACGGCCTTCGGCAAGACGGTAGTTGGCGCGGCACTGATTGCCGAACGTAAGGTGAGCACGCTCGTATTAGTCCATCGCCAGCAGTTGTTGGATCAGTGGCGCGAGCGGCTGGCGGCTTTCTTGGATATGTCGATCAAGTCAATCGGTCAAATCGGGGGCGGTAAATCCGCGCGTACCGGCGTCATTGACGTGGCCGTGATCCAAAGCCTCCAACGGAAGGGCGAAGTCAAGGATTCCGTCGCCGAGTACGGCCAGGTCATCGTAGACGAGTGCCATCACATCTCGGCATTCACTTTTGAACAGATCATGAAGCAGGTCAAGGCCAAGTACGTCGTCGGGCTTACGGCGACGCCGACCAGAAAAGACGGCCACCAGCCGATCGTCCTCATGCAGTGCGGGCCGATTCGCTTTAGCTTGAGTGTACGGGCTGCCGCCGAGAAGTCCCCGTTCCAGCATCTGCTGGTGCCGAAGCCCACCGACTTCCGAATGCCGCCGGAGGCGACCGAATTAAGCATACATGACGTCTATGCTGCCATGATACTCGACTCCAGCCGCAACCAGAAAATCATTGGGGACATTCTGGACGCCGTACACCAGGGATTCACACCGCTGGTTCTCACTCATCGCAAGGATCATCTCGAACAGTTGGCCGCAGGGCTGTCCACCATAGAAAATCTGGTGATTCTGAAAGGCGGGATGGGCAAGAAGCAGCGCCGGGAAGTTGCGGACAGGCTCGCCGCGATTCCCGACGGTGTTCCACGCGTGCTTCTCGCGACCGGCAGTTATATCGGCGAGGGATTCGACGATTCGCGATTGGACACCCTGTTCCTCACGATGCCGATCTCTTGGCACGGTACCCTGCAACAGTATGTAGGCCGACTCCATCGCATCCACCATGGCAAGAGAGTCGTGCGCGTGTACGACTATGTTGATGCCCAAGTACCGATGCTTGCACGTATGTATGACAAACGGCTGCGAGGTTATCGTGCGTTCGGTTATGCCATTGAAACGGAAGACAAGAACGGTGACCTCAACCTTGGCGACAAGTTTGCAGTGGCCGGGGCCTGATATTTTCCACAAGGACCAACCAGGGACATCTGTCAGCAGGAGAGTTGCTAAAACGGCGGTTCAGTAATATTTGGGGGCGCCCAGGGGCGGCTCGGATGTGGTGGCCGACAGGACGGTGGCTATCTTCCCGCGTCAGATCATTATCGCCCACGCGGGAGTTTTGCACTACTAATGAATTAGTAGAAACTGTAGATGATTTTGTAGCTGCTCAAAGCCTTCTGGTTCAGCAGCCTTCAACAAGCCTTAACGCCGGGCCCGTAATCCATTGAAATCTAAACACTTGAAAATAGGCCACTTGCGAATCGTTACGTACACCGCCTTCTAACATGTGGATCTCCGGTAAATACCCTATGTGGTTTACCCTGTATTTTCAGCAGTTTACAAAAATCGGGTATTGAAGCTTGTTGAACCTCGGGGATGCCATGTCTACAGTTTTCGCTACAATTTCCGGCGGGCGCCATCGGAAGGCCCGTAAAACGGGCGTTTCGAGTATACCGACCCCTTGCGGCAGAGGGTCGCCCAACTGATCGGCGTCAACTATTTCTTTGCCCACGGCAAGATTGCGACCATGTATGGGCCGGAACGCCGTCGAAGGTGCCAAACGGATAGCCGCGCCCACGCCGGCGATAGTAATCAGCGCTGTTACCGACGCTGCCGATTTCCATCCCGGCCCCGTAGCGCCTGGCTCGCTAGGCCACCGGCTGGGGAAGCAATCTGGCGGGACAAAACGTAACGGTCACCTTCAATGAAATACCGGCGAAATTGCTCTACACCGGTGCCAAGCAGATCAACCTGCAGATTCCGCCAAGCTTGAGCGGCCAGTCGTCGGCGCAGATGGTGGTAACCGCCGATAGCGCCAGCAGCGCTCCATTCACGGTCGCGCTGACGGCCGTCGCGCCCGCCATCTTTACCCCCGGCGTGCTGAACCAGGACAACACTTTGAACTCACCGGCCAATCCCGCGCCGTTGGGCACCATTCTGCAGATCTTCCTCACGGGCATGCCAGACTCCGGCGCCATCGCCACGGTGACGATTCAGAATCGCAGCCTGGTTCCGCTGTACGCCGGCGCCGCGCCCGGACTCCTGGCCTCGAGCAGATCAATGTGGCCGTGCCGGCGGATCTGCAGGGCGTGACCTCCAATCTGACGATTTGTGCCATGGGGACCGGCAGCCAGCAGTATTGCAGCCAGCCCGAGTCTATCGCCCTGAAGCCATGACTCGGAGTTCCCGATTGCGGCCGTGGCTTTGCCTCTCCGCGCCTGTGCTGCTGCTGTGGGGCTGCGAGTGGCCTACCTGATGGTCAACCTGCTGGAAGAAGTACTGCGTAGCGGTTCCAGCGGCCGGCAAGGCGGGCACCTCGCACGACGGATGGCCCACGTTCAGCGGCGCGATGGGCGGTGCTGCATCGTGGACCTGATCGGCAAGCACGGGCGCATTCGGACCGTGCCCGTGCCCGCCCGGGTCAAAGTCGCCATCGATACCTCGACCGGTCCCGCCGACGTGGTGGATGGCTACATTTTCCAGCCCGTCAACCGCAGCGGCCGGATGCAAGGCGATGCGCTGTCCGAGAAGGTCGTGTGGCAGATGCTTTAAGCCATACGCCGTGGCCGCCGGAGTCCCTGGCATTGCGCCCCACGACACCCGCCGCTCCTGTGCGAAATTCCGCCGAGAAGCCGGAGGCGATCTTCGAATGGTTCGGACTTGGGCTGTTCTCCGTTTGGTGCAGTTAGCGCTTTTAGCCGCACCCGAACGACCGGGGGCAGGCGGAGCCTCCGCCACCCGCCCCGACACAACTCTACCGGTGCGACGCGACTTTGCTGGTCGCGGGATAATCCGCGCTGGCTTCGCCAGATGACGAGATATCCTGGGCGCCCGTGTGCTTCAGCAAATCTTTGGCCCGCGTTATCTGGTCTGACGTGTCGCAGTGTACCGAAAGAAGAACGCCGCCTTCTTTGATGTGCCCTTCATAGCGCTTGGCTTCATACTCGGGGATACCCATCCCCACGAGGGCGCCAATCAGACCCCCGACGGCGCCGCCGACTCCGAGCCCGGCAAGAGCGCCCATGATCGGGCCGGCCGCGATAAACGGACCGACCCCCGGAATCGCAAGAGCGCCGATCCCGGCCAGCAAGCCAAGCGTCCCGCCGATCACCCCGCCGGTCGTAACGCCGGTGGCGGTGCCTTCCGGCGCTTTTGTGTTCTTCTCATGGGCAAAGTCTTTCGAGCCCTGGTTGTCCTGGAGCAGAACCGAAATGTCGTCATTGGAGAAACCTTCCTCCCGGAGGCGGTCGACGACCCGTTCCGCCTGATTTGCATTGTGGTAGATGCCAAACACCGCTGTCTTTTTTCCTGCCATGATTGATCTCCCTTTTGACTATGAACGAACATACTTCGGGTGAGGCTTTACGGCTTCACTGACATTTGGTTAACGACCTTGTCCGGGCCGCCAGCCGCTTCGGTGGCCTTTGCTATGATCGACTTCACCTCGTCGTCAGACCGCACCGGACCTTTTAACGTCACGGTTCCGTCTTGACTAATGATTTTGACGTTATGGGCATAGGTGGAGAGACCCTTGTCAGCGATGACGGCCTTGCGGATCTTCGCCGTCAAAGCGCGATCGGCCGCATTCATCTTTTGTTGATCGGCGGTTGCTTCGCCGGGATTCTGGTCGCGCTTGTTAACGGCCGTGTTGTCAGGTTTCGTCTGGGCGTCCGTCGATTGGGCATAGACGGGGCCTGCCCAAAACGACAGCAACAGGGCGGACGTGAGTACCCGAGCTTTTGTGATCTGGAATAGACGCATACGCCCTACTCCAAGCATGTGGAGGCCCAATCCGCAAACCGAGAGGATTGGTCCGCCGGGCTCGAAATGAAAGAACGCTTGGAATCGGTCGAAACAAGAAACCAGGGTCCATTCTGCTGACACTGCAAGATCCGGGTACGTGCCCCCGAAGCGCAGGCTCCGGCAGATGAGGCGCTGGAGGCGAATCGGCAGGATCTTACAGGTGGATCTGATCGGTAAGGTAATTGGGACGGGATCTTCAGATCTGCGGCCGTTCAATTCTCGTCTACCTCTCTTTGTTGGAGGTGCCCGTTGTGACCATACCCGGTCACTTGACCCTATACAGTCACGTTTGAGCGCCCTCCCGGAGTAAGGTGCAACGCCCAGCGGGCGTTTGGCTGGTCCACTGACGCGTAGCCCTCGTTCGCCTATGGGACAGGACTGCACTTAACTTCCGGGGGCCTCCGGCATCTGCTGCTGTGCTCGCACACATTCAGCTTGGCCCCCAATCTGCACTCCCCCTGATGGAGAAGAAGTAAAAAATGTCGACGATATTGATTGTTCTTCTAGTGTTGTTTCTACTCGGTGGTGGGGGCTGGGGATATTCCCGTTTCCGCCGGTCATGCCCGCTGGCCATTTGACCTGATCTGGAGAATGAAACCCAGACACGCTTCCTGGATCGACGCGGAGGCTTACCATGCGTTCGATTTTGGTTTTAATGCTCGGTACAAGGTGCAGTATCCTGCAGCTTATTGGGTAGACCGGTCCGGCAACGATTCCGGCTTCACGGAGCCATGGTGGCAGGTCCAGCAAGTCGAAGAGTGGACCACTGTGAACACGGGCCAATAGGCCGTTCGACCCGTTTGCACCCTTCCCGCAGCATCGAACGGACGCTTGCGCTTCTTATCTAAGTCCGGTTGTGCCTTGCTCCGCCATCGAAAGGCGGCGGATGCTTTCGGTATTCTGTGGCGAGGGCGACAGCCGCGGCAGCAACGTGCACGGCCTGCCTCTTAACCTCTGTTGCCTTTTCGTACCTGGCCTTGTCGAAGGCCATCTCCTCATTGGGATTCGCCGCAGCGCCCACGTACCACGGGTCTGCATGGAAGAATCCGTAGTCGCTGAAGCCGTCCCAAAGAGACCACGCTACGGACTCGATATAGCTCAGCGGGCTCGCCTTCGGCTTCGAAATGGTCTTGAGTTCATTGTTCTGGTCCTTGCTGGCAATAAAGTAAGCCGCCACGCGCCCCCAAGTCCGGGGATCGTACGGCAGATCCTTGCCGAGCTTGGTGCTCAGGGCGAGGCAGCGATCGCGCCAATCGGCGTCCTTCTCACGGTATTGCGCCGGTGCCACAAAGAACCCGCCATCCAGCGAAATCAGCCGGTCGGCGAAGAGTTTCAAGCGACTCGACATCGCAGACTGATTGACGCCGGTAGAGCAGAACATGACGTCGCAGTTCAGTACAAGCGGATAAATCTCCTGCATGGGGTCCAGCGGAAAGCAGTTACAAGGGAAGCCACAGAGAGAGCTAGTCGTCGAATAACAGCAATTGCATGGCGAAATATTATAGTCCCGGAGTCGAATTTCCGTGATCTCGTACTTCTCATCGCCTTCGAATTGCCGAACCGCCGACTTGAGCAGGAATTGACTGTTTGAGAATTCGTGCGCGAGACTCTTGAAGCTCGACCTGCCAGAGCCGTGTACCAACAGAATATTGAGCTTCCTGTCCTTGGCTTTGTGCTTCTTGATGGCTGCATGGCATCGCTGAACGTTACGTGCATGAGCGCGCTTCGCGTCCGCAGGGTCGACGTA
>PMVV01000379.1 GCA_003166475.1 Bryobacterales bacterium
CGCGCGACATGGTGGGCCGGTGGCGGGTGGTGGACTGCAACGTGCCGATTACGATCGGGCGCACGCGAGTCTCGGCCGGGGATTACGTGTTGGGCGATCGGGATGGCGTGGCGATCGTTCCGCGGGAGGTGGCTGAAGAAGCCATCGGCAGGGCGGAGGAGGTTATCCGGGAGGAGAACCGAATTCGGGCGGCCGTGGTCGAGGGGATGCACCCGGTGACGGCGTATGAGAAGTTTGGACGGTTTTAGGGGCAATACTGTTCACTTTNNTGGCAGGCGACATAAAACGATCGCCTGCCCCACCGAAACATCATTAAGTGAACAGCATTGGTTTTAGGGGGGAAGAGCGGGGCTTGAAGCCCCGCGCGGGCTAAAAGCCCGCCCTCCATTAAAATTCGCCGGGGCGATAGGTGCGGCGCAAGGCCGGGAATGCGGCCACCGGCGGCGGAGGGGCCGGCCGGTCCACCGGCCTCTCCAGCACCAGCGACCGCAAATTGGGGATCGGCGCGTGGTTCTCGCGGCTGGGTTTCTCCGTGGGCTGCGCGTGTCCCGCGGTGAGGTTNNAGGAGCGTGATCAACTGTCCTTCGCGCTGGCTCAACACCACCCGCTTGGCGGCCAGGAAGCTGTCGGTGAGGGCCTTTTCGAACCACAGTTCGCCTTCGTAGACCTTTTGCAGGCACTTGACCTGCAGGTCGGCGGGCAAGGTCTTGCGCAAGATGCCGCGCACCCCCAAGCCCATGGCCTGAAACGCGAGCTCGGTGGAAATGGAGTTGACCCACAACACCAGCTTGGATTCCTGCACTACGCGTTTGATGTCGCTGAGAACGCCGAACGTGACTTCCGGCGTCAAGTCCAGCAAGAGGATATCGGGGGCGTCGGTTTGCAACCGCTCCACCAATTCCGGTATTCCGGAGTACGAGCACTCCAGATGGAACCGGCCTGTGGCTATCAGAACCGCTTCCAGGCCCTTAGCCAGGATAGGTTGATCGCTATATAAGTAAACGCGCGTCATGCCGTTTTCGGCCTTGCGGCCTTCTCCTTAAGAATTGGACCGGCACGCCCCGGCGGGGATTACTTTTGTCAGGGTAGCCTGAATATGAATTGTTACTTTGGGAGGGGCTGGTTGTCAATTGAAATCGAAAAAAACTTTGAAATTCTCCGGAGCTCCGGGCCGCAGCGCCTCGAATTCGCCCGGAAAGGCGTCTGGCAATGATTTCAGGGCCTTTTGCATGCGTTCCATAACGTCTAGTAATTAGAATACTGCCTAGAATTCCCAGCAGTACGCTATCGTAGGTTAACTAAAACAGCGCCGGCCACGGCCGGGGAAAGCGCGGGGCCACCCTCTTCCGGCAACGGGATGCAGTTAACTTCGGAAAGCAGATAGTTATCTCCTATTGACGGTCTTGCGCGGCCACACCCCGGCGGTCTAAAGTCGCATCGTGTACCCGGAAAGCATTTGCAGGATGAATCGCCGCAGCAGCACTCGAGTCGCGGTACGGCTGATGTGCCACGTAGTTTGGCTGCAGGGTGGGGAACCGAGCGCGATGTTCACGGAGAATATCAGCCGCGACGGCATGTTGTTGCGGTGGGAAGACGCCAGCGGGCGTCTGCCGGGCGCCGGCGAGATGCTGATCGTGGAAGTGGAATTGCCGGAACGGGAAGGCTTCGAGCGCCGCTGCATACGCTGCCAGACCACGGTAGCGCGGGTACATGCGGAGCCGGACGCCGCGGTGGTCTGGGTGGGACTGCGGATTCACGCCATGGAGTTTCGCGTGGCGCAGGCGGCGCCGGTACACCGCGAGGCGGTCAGCCAAAAAGGGTACGGAAGCCGGATGTTCTAAAGAGACAAATGTCCGACACTAAAACCAACCCGGTCCTGCGAATTCTGCCGTCGATGGCGGACTTCGCGTTTCTGATGCCGTTGATCTTCATCTTCATGGGCATGCACGGCGCCAAGACTCTGTTGGGCGACGGCGATACGGGATGGCATGTGCGCACCGGCGAGTGGATCCTGAGCCACGGCCGGGTGCCGGACAAGGATTTGTTTTCGTATACCCGGACGGGCCACACGTGGTTCGCGTGGGAATGGTTGTGGGACGTGATCTTCGCCTGGCTGCATCAGCATTGGGGGCTGGCGGCGGTGGTGGTGGGAAGCGCCCTGGTCATTTGCCTGACTTCCACCATGGTGTTCCGGCTGACGTTCCGCAAGAGCGGGAATCCGCTGATCGCCATGGCGCTCACTTTCCTGGTGATGGCCAGCTCTTCGATTCATTTTCTGGCGCGGCCGCACCTGGTCACGCTGCTGTTCACGGTGGTGTTCTATACCATCCTGGAGCGGGCGCGGGAGAACCGCAGCGCGCGGCTGTTGTGGTGGCTTCCGGTCTTGACGGTGTTGTGGACCAATCTGCATGGCGGGTGGTTCCTGGGGGTGGTCCTGATCGGCGTGTATGGCGGCGGCGAGCTGGCTAGCGGATTGTTCGATGGCGGGCCGGGGGCATGGCTGGCGGCGGTGAAGCGCACGCTGCCTTATGCGGGGATCGCTTCGCTGTGCCTGGCGGGCAGCCTGGTGGGGCCCTACACGTATCACCTGCATGTGCATATTTGGGAGTACCTGACGGACTCGTTCCAGCGCGAGCACATCCAGGAGATGCTGCCCATCAGTTTCCAGAATCCGGCGGCGCGCTATTTCGAGATTTTGCTGTTGGTGGGCGGCGGAGCCTGCGTGTGGCATGCGCGCCGCAAACGTTTC
Organism: Bryobacterales bacterium; assembly: GCA_003166475.1. Taxonomy (GTDB): domain Bacteria; phylum Acidobacteriota; class Terriglobia; order Bryobacterales; family Bryobacteraceae; genus Bog-159. Next base: position 2,750 of record PMVV01000379.1, read on the forward strand.
ACGGAGTGCCTGCTGCTGGTGTTTTTCGCGCATGTGGGGCTGCTGGCCGCGCGCAACGTTCCGATTTTCGGAATTGTCGCGTCGCCCATCGTGGCGCTGGCGGTGGTGGAGTGGTTCCAAACGCTGGAGAACGCGCCGGTATCCGGATGGCTGCGGCGCCTGGCGCTGGCGCTGCACGGCACGGGCGATTCGATTGGCGAAATGGAGGGCGAGTGGCGCACGCACCTGGTTAGCATTGCCGCGGTGGCGCTGATCACGGCCCTCTTCTATGCTCCATCGCCGCCCGAGAATTTCCGCGCCCGGTTCGACGCCAAGGAGTTTCCGGCGAAGGCGGTCGCCAGCCTGGGGGACGCGGCGGCGACCAGCCGGATCTTCACCTCCGACCAATGGGGCGATTTTCTGATCTATAAGCTGTATCCTAGGGGCCGGGTGTTCATCGACGGCAGGAGCGATTTCTACGGTTCGAAGTTCTGTCAGAAATATCTG
>PMVV01000184.1 GCA_003166475.1 Bryobacterales bacterium
GGCATCAACTTCGCCGAAACATCGCTCGATCAATACCGCCTGCGGTTGAACGAAGCCAAGCTGACCATCACGCCGCCCGGCAAGCCCGAGGTGAAGGATGCCACTCTGGCCGGCCGCGGCAAGCAACTTATCGAAGATCGCGCCTGCACGGCCTGCCACAAGCTGGGCACGGTTGACGGCGGGATCGCGCCCGATCTCAGTTACGAGGGGCTTATCAAGGACCAGACCTGGCTGCTGGACCATTTCGCCAATCCGCGATCGCGCGTGCCCGACTCGATCATGCCGGCCTTCCGCTTCCCAGAGGGCGATTTCGATGCCCTGGCCACTTATCTCTCTGGATTGAAGACGCCGCCACCCGCTATGCCGCCCGCGGAAACTTTCAAGGCGCTCTGTGCGCGCTGCCACGGCGAGAAGGGAGACGGCAACGGTAAGGTGGCCTGGTATCTGGACCCTGCGCCGCGCGACCTGACCAAAGTTGGATTCATGAATTCCAAGCCCCGCGAGCGTTTCCTGCATTCGCTGGGCGAAGGCGTGCCGGGAACGTCGATGCCTGCGTGGGGCCACGCGTTAAAGGACGAACAAATTGCCGGCGTCCTGGATTATGTCTGGACGGCCTTCGTGAAGGAGCCGGCCAAGCCCATCAAGCCGCACAAGGTACCGGAGACGAATCCCGTGGCGTCGACGAAAGAATCCATCACCCTCGGCGAACAGACCTTCGTGTTGCGCTGCGCGGGCTGCCATGGCCGCAAAGCCGATGGCAAGGGACCGAATTCGCTGGATATCTCGCCCAAACCGCGCAACCTGCGCAATTCCTTCTTCGTGAATAGCGTCGCCGACCAGCGCCTGTTCGATTCGATTTTGTATGGCGTCCAAGGCACCGCCATGCCCTCCTGGATCGACTACGGCCTCTCGCAGAACGACATAGGCAACATCGTGAATTTCATTCGCAGTCTCAACCAGAAAAGTGGGGCAGGCCCTCGGCCTGCGGCGGCCTCTCAGGCCGCCCTCTAATAGGAATCATCATGCCAGAAGATAAATCATTGCAATCTGTCGCGGCCACTCCGCTAAGAACCACGGTGGTGCATAGCGATGCGACGGCCAAGTGGTTCGTGGTCAGTTCCATCGCCTACTTCTTCATTGTGGGGATCATCGCCCTGACCATCGCGGCCAAGTTCGTATGGCCGGAGTTACTAGGCACGGTCTCCTACCTCACTTACGGCCGCCTCCGCCCCCTGCATGTGAACGGCATGCTGTTCGGGTGGCTGCTGGCGTGTGACATGGGTCTCACTTACTACCTTGTGCCGCGGCTGTGCGGCGTCAAGCTATATAGCGAGAAGCTGGGCTTGGCAACCGCGATTCTGTGGAATATCATCATCCTCAGCGCGGTGGTCTCGCTGCTCGCCGGCTGGAACAAGGGCTGGGAGTACGCCGAGTTGCCCGTCTGGGTGGGCGTAATGGTGGTGATCGCATGGGTCATGTTCGGCATCAACATATTTGCCACCATCGGCATGCGCAAGTACCAGCAGATGTACGTCTCGCTCTGGTATGTCATGGGCAGCATCCTGTGGACCGCCTTCGTTTACCTGACCGGCAACTTCGCCGTGGAATTCACCACCGGCGTCAACCAGGCCAACCTGAACTGGATGTACATCCACAACGCGGTGGGCTTGATCTTCACCCCGATCGGCCTGGCCGCGGCGTATTACTTCATTCCGAAAGCTTCCAACACGCCGCTCTACAGTCACAAGCTGTCCATGATCGGCTTCTGGTCGCTGGCCTTCGTATATGTCTGGACCGGCGCGCATCACATGCTCCACGGGCCGATTTCGCAGTGGCTGCAGACCATCGCTATTACGTTTTCGCTGATGCTGCTGATCCCGGTGTGGGCGGTAGTCTATAACTTCTTCGCCACTATGAAAGGCCAGTGGCAGCAGTTGCGCGAGAACGTGCCCCTGAAGTTCCTGATGTCCGGCGTCGTCTTTTACCTGCTCACCTGCTTCCAGGGACCCATGCACAGCCTGCGCTCGGTGAACGCCATCGTTTCCAAGACCGACTGGATTCCGGGGCACGCCCACATGGCGCTGCTGGGCTGCTTCTCGTTCTTCGCCATCGCCGGCACTTACTACATCGTGCCGCGCATCTTCAAGACCAAGCTCCATTCCGAGGCCCTGGCGAACTGGAATTTCTGGCTCATGATGATCGGCGGGCTGGGCTTCTTCGTCACGCTCTGGCTGGGTGGCTTCTGGCAGGGCTGGCAATGGAACAATCCGGCGATTCCGTTTATCGACACGGTAAAGGCGCTCAAACCCATCTGGACTGTGCGCTTCTTTTCCGGGGTTTTGATCTTCTGCGGCATCGTGGCGTTCGCCTATAACATCATGGCGACGGCCGTCAACGCGAATTTGGAGGGCGGGCTTTAGCCCGCGCGGGACTTTAGTCCCGCACTTGGAGGTGACTTATGCTAAGTAAAGCCGATAACAGCGCAACATTCGCGGTCGTCGCCGCCTTGGTCCTGTTTTTCATTGGCGGCATCCTCACCACGGTGGTTCCACCGCTGGTGGACAAAAGCTGGGCGCGCCCCTTCGAGAACAACGATCCAGCCAAAGGACCCACCGGAAAGCTGCTGCCCTTAAACGAACAACAACTGCACGGCCGCGCCATCTACGTCCGCGAAGGCTGCTGGTATTGCCACACGCAGCAGACCCGCACGCTGCTGGCCGACACCAAGCGCAGCGGCTGGAAGGGCGTGGATTCCCCCATTTCCACCCCCGACGAATTCGTTTACGACACCCCGCACATGTTCGGCACCAAGCGCACCGGCCCGGACCTCTCGCGCGTGGGCGGCAAGTACGACACGCAATGGCATCGCACGCACTTGCGTAATCCGCGCGACCTGGTGCCCGGCTCGGTGATGCCGCCGTTCCCGTGGATTGTGAACGACGAGACCGAGTTCAAATCGCTGGTGGCGTATCTGCAAACGTTGGGACGCGCCAAGAACTGGCGGCCCGACAACGATTACGAGAGGTGACACCATGCACGATTACGTCTACCCGAGCATCTTCTTTTCATATTTTCTGTTCTTCATCCTGCTGGCCGGCGCAGTCTTTTTCTGCGTACGCTCCATCAAGGACGGCTATTGGGGACGCGACGGTGAAGAGGTCAAATACCGCATGCTGAAGGACGACGACCAGGAGCAAAACCAATGACACCGGCCAAGAGCGGAAACGAACCGGCCAAAGAGGCCGTCCACGGCTACGCCGACAACTGGATCACCGAGCGCACCGGCACCGAAGTGCCCACCTTCCTGAAATTCGCCTTCATCGCGATCGCGGGAGGCGCGCTTGCTTACTTCTTTATCTATATGTATGGCGAAGTGAACCACCCCGACCGCGGCGTGCTCGTGAAGGCCATGAACGCCGCGACGGAAGCCTCCGCCACGCTGATGTATATCATAGCCGCGATGATCATCGCGTTTGGCGTGATCGTAGTGGCCTTCTCCTTCCGGAGATCCAAGTGATGGAGGGCGGCCAATCTTGGCCGCAGCCGGCTTTCAGCCGGCTCTTGTGGAACCGACTAACATGACCGACACCTTATTCCAGGTGCAAGTCCCCGATGCATCCGAATACTGGATGCAGATGGTGAAGTGCCGCCACGCCTGCCCGGTGCACACCGACGCGTGCGGCTACGTGACGGCCATCGCCGAAGGGCGCTACGAAACCGCTTACCGCATCGCCCGCGCCACCAACCCATTCGCCTCCATATGCGGGCGCGTGTGCGGCGCGCCGTGCGAAGCCAACTGCCGCCGCGGCTCGCTCGACGCCCCCGTCGCCATACGCGCCCTGAAGCGCTTCGTGACCGACACCTACGGTCCCGAAACCGCCGACTACGCGCTGTATCGCGAAGCCTGCAACCGTGCCATGCTGCCGCCCAATCCGGGCGATTACGAACGCATCGCGGTGGTGGGCGCGGGCGTTTCCGGTCTAACCGTGGCGCACGATCTGGCGCAGACCGGCTACAAAGTGACCGTCTTCGAAGCCGACCCCGAGCCCGGCGGCATGCTCACCGCGGGCGTGCCCGTATTCCGCCTGCCGCGCGAACTGGTGCGCCACGAAATCGACGCCATCCTGTCCCTCGGCGTCGAGCTGAAATGCAACATGCGCCTCGGCCGCGACTTCACCCTTTCCGATCTGCGCCACGTCGGCTATAAGGCGATCTTCATCGGCATCGGCCTGCCCAAGGGCCGCAAGCTGCCGCTGCCCGGCGCGGACAGCCCCAACGTGCTTGACGGCATGGATTTTCTGCGCGCCTTCAACGCCGCGCAGCCGCTGTCCCTCGGTCGCCGCATCGTGGTGATCGGCGGCGGCAACGTGGCATACGATGTGGCGCGCTCGGCCATCCGCCCCGGCGAGTCGCAAACCCGCCGCGAAGCCGTCGCCGAAATGGAGCGCGGCGAGCAGGTGGCCTACGATGTGGCGCGCTCGGCGTTGCGCATCTCTGGCGACAAGGAAGTCCACGTGGTCTGCCTGGAAAGCCGCGAGGAGATGCCCGCCGACGAGATGGAAATCGTCGAAGGCTCCGAAGAAGGCATCCGGCTGCACAACCGCCGCGGTCCCAAGGCGATCGTCATGGAAGACGGCCAGCTCGCGCTGCGCACGGTGAAGTGTACCGCGGTGTTCGATTCGACCGGCCGCTTCAATCCTTCCTTCGACGAATCGCTGGTCGAGGACATCCCGGCCGACAGCATCATCTTCGCCATCGGCCAGACTTCCGATCTTTCCTTCCTGCGCCCGGAAGACGCCATTGAAACCGAGCGCGGCCTGATCAAGGTGGATCGCGAAACCTACCAGACCAGCGCGCCCGATGTTTTCGCCTGCGGCGACATCGCGCACGGCCCGCGCCTGTTCATCGACGCCATCGCTTCGGCGCAAATCGCGGCGCGTTCCATGCACGATTATTTGCGAGGGACGCGCACCGAAGTGGCCGTGCGCCGCGCGTGGGCGCCCGCCGCCTACACCATGGCCGAAGGCTGGAACGTGATCGAGCGCCAGAATCCACCGGTGCTCGAAAGCGAGCGCCGGGCGGCCTCGCTTGAGACCATCGAAGAGCCCTTTCCCGAGGCGCAAGCCCGCCGCCAGGCCTCGCGCTGCCTGCGCTGCAACGTCAACACGATTTTCGATACTTCCATCTGCGTGGCCTGCAACGGCTGCGTGGACATCTGCCCGGAAAATCTGATTCGCCTGATGGGGATCAGCCAGCTTCTCCACACCGACCACTGGATGGCGCCCGCGGCGGCCGAGTTTGGCATGACCGAGCAGGAGTTCCAGAGCCTGACACCCGACGAGATGGATCGGCTCGGCGCGGTGATGATGAAGGACGAAAGCACCTGCATCCGTTGCTCGCTGTGCGCCTCGCGCTGCCCCACGCACGCCATCCTCATGAAGGAGTTTATCCACTACACGGAGTGCGTCTCGGTGCCCACGCCCAACCCGAAGATACACTACCAGGCTGCGCCCCGATGAGCCTCGCAGAGTTCTGGCTGATGTTCGTTTTGGGCCTGGTCAGCAGCATCCACTGCGTGCAGATGTGCGGCCCCATCGTGCTCTCGTACAGCTTGCCGCTAGCGGGCGGCGCGTCGCAACGTCAACTCGCTGTCGCTCATCTCTGGTACAACCTCGGCCGTGTGACCACCTACACCGCCCTGGGAGCGCTGGCGGGAGCGGCAGGCGGAGTCATCGGACTAGCCGCGCATCTCGCCGGAATCGCGCATGGCGCCCGCATCGCCGCGGGTGTAGCCATGCTCTCAGCCGGTGCCTACGCACTGCTTGTGGGGCAGGCTCGTAGCCTGCAGCGGCCTCTCAGGCCGCCTGCCGCGGACCTGATCCGCATCGACACCCCCACCATCGCCGCCCGCCTCGCCCGCATGGGCAAGCGCTTCATGCTCTCCGTGCGTCCCACAAGCAAATACCGCCTCGGCCTGGTGCTCGGCTTCCTCCCGTGCGGTCTGGTCTACGCCGCGCTACTGAAGGCCGTGGATGCGGGCAGCGCGCTGGCCGGCGCCCTGACCCTGCTGGCCTTCGGCTTGGGCACCAGCCTGGCGCTGGGCGCAACCGGTCTGGCATCCACCGCCTTCGGCTGGCGCCTGGGACGCTGGAGCAACGCTCTGGCCGGCGCGAGTATCATGTTTGCAGGCGCGCTGCTGATCTGGATGGGAGTGGCTCCCGGCGCACACGTGCATCATCATGCCAATTTCTGAAGCCGCCAAAAAACGCGCCCCAGCCCTGCCGCCGCCCCGCGTCACTTACCACCGGTTGCGGAAGTCCATCCACTTCGCCTGCTTCCTGGGTTTCCTGGCGCTGCCCTTCTTCGACCTGATGCGCTTCGACATCCCGCGCCAGCGCTTCTACTTCGCGGGCTACGAACTGTGGATCAACGAATTCGCCATCGTCTTTTTCGCGCTGATGTTTTTCATGTTTCTGATCATCGGCTCATCGATCGCCTATGGCCGCGTCTACTGCGGCTATATGTGTCCGCAGATGATCTTCAGCGAAGCTTCCATCACCTTCGAGAACCGCCTGCGCCGCTGGATGAGCAAGCGCTTCTTCGACTGGCCCGCCGCACGCCGCAACGTGGCCGTCCGTGCATTGTTCCTGGCCGCGCTCGCGCCGGTCTCGGTCTTCCTGGCATTCGTCTTCATCTCTTACTTCGTCGCGCCGCGCGACCTGCTCGCCCGCCTGCTGGCGCTCGACCTGCACACCGCGGGCGGCATCGCGGGCGCGGCCGTCACCATCGTCACCTTCCTCGATTTCACCCTGGTGCGTCAGCGCTTCTGCACCACCGTCTGCCCCTACGGCTATCTGCAAGGCATCCTGGGCGACAACAATACGCTGCTGGTGCACTATCGCGACGAAGGCCACCAGTGCATCGAGTGCAAGAAATGCGTGCGCGTTTGCCACATGGGCATCGACATCCGCGATTCCCCCTTCCAGATCGAATGCGTGCATTGCGGCGAATGCATCGACGCCTGCGTGGACGTGCTCGGCCGCATGGGAAAGAAAGGGCTCATCCACTACACCTGGGGCGAGCACGGCGGCGAGGCCGGCGAACGCGAACCCTGGCTCCGCCGCCTCGGCCTGCGCGATGCCAAGCGCATGATCGTGCTGCTGCTCCTGGCGGCATACGGCTGCGGGCTTTTCGTGGCGCTGGGGATGCGGCGCGCCGTGCTGGTCCAGATCAGCCCGGAGCGCGCCAGCCTCTATCGCCTCGAAGGCTCGCGGGTCTACAACAAGTTCCGCTTCACCATCGCCAATCGCGGACACGCGCGCTCGGCCGTGATCTTCTCGCTCGAACAACTGCCCGCCGCCACGTTGGCGATATCGCAAAACCCGGTAGCGGTGGAGGCCGGCCAAACCGCGCAGGGCGAATTCGAAATCTCGCGGCCGCTGGCTTCTGGCACCCAGGAAGTCGTACACTTCCAGATCGCCGCCAGCCCGGTCGGCGGCGGACCGGCCGACTCGTTTCCCATGACATTTCTCAGCCCCGAACAAAGGAGACCGCAATGACCAGGCGCAGTCCGTTTCTAATCTTCTTCCTGGCGTTCGTCAGCGCCATCTTCATAGGCATCTTGATCTTCGTCTACATCGTGACGAAGCAGACGAATCCGGTGATGCTCGACGACAAAGGCCGCCCGGTGTCAAGTGCAAGTGGGGCAGGCTCTCAGCCGGGGTGCCCTCTGGACCGGGGCTCTCAGCCCCGCCCTGCCGCAGCATGACCGCCGCAGTCCAACTGAAGTGCGATCTCTGCAGCCTGGACTGCGGCCGTCATCCCCTCATCCGCCGCTTCAACGCCGATGACCGTTCCTTCTGCTGCGCCGGATGCCTGAACGTCTACGTCATACTCCTGGAAAGCGGAGTGATCGCCGCCGGCCAGGACTTTCGCGAAACGGAAGTCTACCGCCAGAGCCAAAAACTAGGCCTAATCTCAAACCGCCAAGAAGACTCCCCCAACATCGACCCCCCGCCCCCCGAAACCGAAATCCGGGAAGCCCTCTTCCAAATCTCCGGCATGTGGTGTTCCTCCTGCGCCTGGCTGATCGAGCACGCCCTCCACAAAAACCGCGGCATCCTATCCGCGGAAGTCTTCTTCGCCTCCGATCTCCTGAAAGTCCGCTACTGCCCCCGCCTGCTCCCCCGCGACCGCATCCCCGCCGCCATCGCCAGCCTCGGCTACCGCGCCGCCGAATACACCGGCCGCGACGAGCGCGACGGCGCCGAAACCCGCGACCTGCTCCTCCGCATCGGCGTCGCGGCCTTCCTGTGGATGAACGTGATGTCGCTCAGCTTGGTGCTCTACGCGGGTTACTTCGAGCGCATCTCCGACAGCATTTCGCGCCTGCTGCCTTTCGTCCTGATGGCGCTGGCCACCGGCTCCGTCTTCTACGCCGCGCAGCCCATCCTGCGCGTCGCCTGGTTCGCCGTGCGCAACCGCACCGTGCGCATGGAAAGCCTGCTCGCGCTGGGCATCCTGGCCGCTTACGGTTACAGCGCCGTCGAGGCCTTCGCGCACGGCAAGCACTTTTACTTCGACACCGCCTGCGCCATTGTCGCCTTGGTGCTGGCGGGCAAACTGGCCGAGCGCAGCGCCAAGGAAAAGACCGCCCGCGCCATCACCCTGCTCTACCGCATGATGCCCAACAAAGCCCGCCTCCTGGTGGACGGCCGCGAACGCTTCGTGGCCATCGAGGCGCTCGAGTCCGGCGCGGCCTTCGTGGTCAAGGCCGGCGAGCGCATCCCCGCCGATGGCCTGGTGGAGGAAGGCGCGTCGCACGTGGACGAGTCCGTGCTCACGGGCGAGTCCGCCCCGCGCCGCAAAGCGCCCGGCGACGCGGTAGTCTGCGGCAGCCTGAATACCGACAGCGTGCTGCAGATCCGCGCCACGCGCACCGGCCCGGACAGCACCCTGGCCCGCATTATCCGCATGGTCGAAACGGCCATGGCCAATCGCTCGCCCCTGGAACAAGCGGTGGATCGCGCCGCCCGCATCTTCGTGCCGTGCGTGATCGTCCTCGCCGTGCTGACCTTCGCCGGCTGGCTGGCCGCCACCGGCAGTGCGGCGATTGCGCTGATGCGCGCCATCACCGTGCTGGTGATCGCCTGCCCCTGCGCGCTAGGCATGGCCACGCCGCTCGCCATCACCACGGCCATCGGGGCCGCCTCCCGCCGCGGCATTCTGATCGGCAGCAGCCGCGTGCTCGAGATTCTGCCCAAAGTGGACGTGGTGGTGATGGATAAGACCGGCACCGTGACAGAAGGCGACTTCCGCCTGTTGGAAACGACCGGCGACCCCTCGCGGCTGGCGCTGGCCGCCGCACTGGAGACGCGCTCCGAGCATCCGCTGGCGCGCGCGCTGGTCCGCTGGGCGGTCGATGAGCGCTGGCCGCTGGATGCCCCGCGCAACGTGGAAGTCCTCAAAGGTATGGGCATACGCGGCGAAGTAGCCGGCCAGACGGTGTGGGTGGGAAACCGCCAACTCACCGGCGGCCTTCCCGAGCCCCTGGAACAACAGGCGCGCGCCTGGGAGCAACAGGGTCACACGGTAGCGTTCTATGGCTGCGACGGCGAGGCCATCGGCGCGCTGGCGTTCGGCGACCGCATCAAACCAGGCGCGCCCGATCTGATCGCCGGGCTGAAGCAGCGCGGCATCCGCACGCTGCTGCTCTCAGGCGATGCGCCGGCCACGACCGCCTGGGTCGCCGCGCGCATCGGCGCGGACGCCTTCATCGCCGGCGCGCTCCCCGAACAGAAGATCTCGACCATCCGCGACTTGCAGCAGAAAGGCTCCGTGGTAGCCATGCTCGGCGACGGCGTCAACGACGCGCCCAGCCTGGCGCAAGCCGACGCGGGCATCGCCCTGGGCACCGGCGCCGACATCGCCATGCAGGCCGCGCCCATCATCCTGATGGGCCCTGATCTCGACGCGGTGCTAGCCACCCTCGACCTCGCGCGCCAGACCATCCGCGCCATCCGCCAGAATCTGTTCTGGGCGTTCTTCTATAACACCGCGGGCATCAGCCTGGCGGTGGCGGGCATCCTGAACCCGATCGTTGCGGCAGGGGCGATGGTGCTCTCCAGCCTGTCTGTAATAGGGAATTCGCTGCGCCTAGGCCGGCGGCTCGCGCGGTAAGTCAGAGACGATTCGCTTTCGCTTTTTCTTTGCACCGCATGATAAAGGACGTTATCATACGGTTATGATGCAGGTGCCTAGTCCGGCGGCGGCACACGTGCGAGACCTCTGTCAGAAGATAAAGGCGGGGGCCGATCCGGTGTACATTGCCATCACGCCGGAGCCCGGTTGTGAAGTGGCCGATTGTTTCAACTGCATCAGACAGAAGGTCGCGCGCGATGGGGGACGCATCCAATTCGGCTGGGCGCTCTGGGAGTGGCCGCGCGTATATGTTGAGGCAGAGCATCATGCAGTATACGAGCCATCGACCGGGCCGCCATGGAAGGACATCACGCCTAGCGCTTTGCCCCACATTAGTCGGCGGCTATTCCTGCCGGATGACACGGCTGTTTACGATTACGCAAACGAAGGAATCCGGCGCGAGAACGTCCGGATTGCCGTAGCAGGGGACCCGCTGATAACCGAGTTATTCCGTTTAGCAGAAGAACGCAACGCGATACTGAACGCCATCCCTGGCGTCGGGGAAGTCACTTTAGAGGGGGATACGGCGGTACGTTTCCAGCACATCCGGGAGCAACAAGCTCGCGTCGAATTCCAACTTGCGATGAATTACACCCCGCAGAACGCGCCGTGTCCGTGCGGGAGTGGGCAGAAATTCAAACGCTGCCACGGGCAACGGAGGAGCAAGCGATAAGCACGCAACTAACGCTGGTGCCGCGCGGCCTAGCCGCGCTAGGCATTACGGACTATCTCAAGAGCGACGGGACGTTGGGGCACGCACAGGCGATGGCGAACCGTTCCTCGCCGCGCACCACCAAGCTTGACGACCGGCGCAGCGATGAAACCTCGCTTGACGAATACGAGAAGGTGGGGATTTGAAACCATGGACATCTGGAATGTAGACAAACTTACTCTCTTTCTAGTCTTCTTCCTGCCGGGTTTTATTTCAATCAAGGTTTATGACCTCATGGTGCCGGGGGAACGTAGGGACTTTTCAAAGTCTCTTCTGGAAGTAATCAGCTATAGCACATTGAACTTTGGGGCATTGTTTTGGCTGATAGTTCCCATCCAGAGGGGGGACTTCTCCCGCAGCCATTTCGTTCTGTATTCGCTAGCGGTCACTCTGATAATGGTCATCGTTCCGGCGTGCTGGCCAGTGGTTTTCTTGAAGCTTTCAACGTGGCGACGTGTGGCCAGGTATTTCGTCCACCCAATAGGGAAGCCTTGGGACTACGTGTTTGGGAAACGTTGTCCATTCTGGATAATTGTCCATCTTCAGAATGGGCAAAAATTGGCGGACGCTTCGATACAGAATCTTTCGCCTCCTCCGACCCGGCGGAGGAGCAGATTTATTTACAGGAAGTCTGGATTCTGGACGAAGCAGGGCGTTTCGTCAGCCAGGTTGAACGGTCACGGGGGATAATCATCATGAAGAGTGAAATTCGGGCCGTTGAGTTTTTTGGGTGAAGTCGAGTAGAATGAAATCAAAGGAGTTCCGCAAATGCGTCAGAACAGCACCCCGCCTTCCGCGACAGACTTGGGAAAAGGCTATCAACCTCTACGTGAAGGGTATGGGTATCAACCGGCACAGGCCTTGAACACCACGCCTCCGCAAGGGGGTTCCGGCCTGCCTTCTCCTACCCCCTCAACCGGTTGGGCTGGAAGTAACGCCGCTTCTGCACCTGCGAAGAAAGACTGAGGGAGCGCGCGCCCGAAAATGCCAGAACGTGGCACCGTCATTACCCCCCCGCCCCAGAACAAACGCCGCCCTAGCGCACGGGTCGGGGACGGATACCAACCGGCACAGGCGTTGAACAGCACGCCTCCGAAAGGGGGTTCTGGTCTGCCTTCCCCAGCATTTGGCGCGACGCGTGAACAGGTTGACACCGGGGCGGCTACAACTGCCCCGCCGCCTCCGAAGAAAAGCTGATGAGGTTTGCACTAGACATTTGCAACGCGCAAGGTCCCGAGTTTACGGGCCTTCCGGCAATGATGCAAAAACCGAGCTCCGAAAGGGCGAACGGCCGCAGGTCCCGTGACGCAATCGACTAGCCACCCGGCGTGCCGCTTGTGACCGGGCGACTCTTTCCGGTGCGCATATACAAGGATATTGACATCCGGCATCCACATGGAGGATCAGCGCCGATGGCTTCGGAAGGCAGCTTCGTCCTCGGCCACCACCAGTGCGGACGTACGATCAAGATCCAGGTTCGGGTTCACCAGCCTTCCTCGCACCGTGTGCAGACGAGACGCTGGAGACGAAGCCGGCTTTCGAGAGGAGAGTTCACGCAAGGCGTCCTCCAGCAGCGCGCTCAGCGTAATGCCGCGCTCCGCGGCTAGCCGCTTGGCATTCTCGAAGAGCGGTTCCGGAAGGGAGATCCTAACTCTCACAACTCAATGATAGCGCGAGCATGCAACCGCATCGCGCCGCCAGGGTTACTCTTCCCCGGCGACCGATATAGCCCTATGCTGAATCGCCTACGCCGCGAAGCCTTCCTCCGCATTACGCATCCCGTGAATGTTGGCCTTCTCCATGCTCCCGATGCCTTTCCACAGCACGCCCCGCAAGTTCGCATTGCGCGGGTCCGCATTATCCAGGTTCGCCCCGCGCAGGTCCGCGCCGTCGAGATCGGCATTCACCAGATCCGCATCCCGCAGCACCGCGCCTTCCAGCTTCGCGCCGCTCAGATTGGCCTGACGGAAGTTGGCCCCTCGCAGGTTGGCGTATTCCAGATCCGCCGCTTGCAAATTGGCGTCGCGCAGGTCGGACTCTGCCAGGTCGGCGCGGAATAGATTCGCGCCCCGCAGTTGGATGCCTTGCAGGAACGCGCCTGCCGCGTTCACGCCGACCAATGGAACATGGTCCAGGTTCAGCTCCTGGAGAGCTTCGATGCGGCCGCCGCTGCCGCCCGTTCCCTGCGCCGTGTTGATCACCCGCCACGCCTGGTTGTGCTTCTGCTTTTGCCGGCCGCCGGACTCCGCGAAATAGAAGATCACCGCGAACAGCTCCTAGAGAACGCTCAGGTACTCCAGCACTTCCAGCAGCGCCCAGCGGATCAGATAATAGGCGGACCACTGCAGGCTCCATTCCAAGGCGCGGAAGAGCAGCGCGATGAGTGTGCCATGCTCTCTGTATTCGGACCAGGAGTGCGGCCGTGGCCGTAGTTCGCGTACCAACATCGCTCTCTGGCTTTAGCATGGTTTTTGCGAACCGAGCGTACGCCTGCGTCAGCCCAAGCTCCAACCTGAAGTCTCTCCCCTAGCCGCGTCTGTCTTCTTGGCTTTGCGTGAGACAGATTGGCCGGTTTTCAGTCACACGTTTCGAAAATAAATCCCTCCCCCCGCACCTCACGCCAACCAAACCACTTACTAACCTGCCACCCTCCCTGGTAGGTCGTTCGCTCAACACCCGCCAGCTATCCTTGAGTCGGAAGGTAATTTCCGCATGATCATTTCGCAGAAGCAACAAGAAGCAAACCGGCGTAACGCGCAGCACTCTACCGGTCCGGCAACCCCGGCAGCCAAAGAGGCCATCCGCTTCAACGCCCTTACCTACGGCCTGCGCACCCGCGCCTCCATCCTCCCCGACGAAAACGCCGCGGACTACTCCCAGCTCTGGGACGAATTGGAAGCCGACTAGCAGCCGCAAACCCGCACCGAACGCCTCTATCTGGAAACCATGGTCACCTCCCAATGGCTGCTCAAGCGGGTTGCCGAGAGCGAACAGAAGATCTACCTGTTCATCGCATTCGGCGAAGAACGCTTCAAAATGTTGGGGTACGTGGCCAAACAACGCGCGCAACTGGAGCGCTCCTTTCGCACCGCCATCGCGGACATGAAGCAGTCGCGGCAGGCCCGGCCCCAGCCGCAGCCCATCCAAACCCCAGCCGCAAAATCCGCGCCCACACCAATTGCGAAGCCGGCCGAGCCACCCGCTCCGCAACCAGCCTATGTCATGTCGGAAGCAACCCCGGACCATCCGGTCTTCTGCGCTCCTGTCACCCTCGATACCCGTTAGCCATCTGCCCACCCGATCTTTGACAACCAGGCAAACGACCCCAACTGCTATGCGACCACTCTCTCTGCACTGCCCGGAAACAGCCCCGGCCATCGGCATCCAGCCTCCGATCCCCAGCCCCAAGCCCCTACCCCCCAGCCCCGGCGCGCAGTGCTCCAAAAGATCCAACCACTTGGGCATTGATCGTTCAGTCATTTCCAGTGTTATAGGTTGCACATTCATCCGTTCAGTTTTTACAAACTGTTCACAACTGCGAAGCCCGTTCAGCCAGGCCCAAGCCGTAAACTGTGAACAGAATGCGTAAAATCCCAATTCTGGTTCTGATACTTGCCAACGGCGCCTGGGCGGCCGGCACGCTGAAGGTGCTGCAAGCTTTTGGCACGGGCAGCTTGCGCGAGGGGAGCGACCTGTACGCGGGTCTCATCCTCGACTCGTCCGGCAACCTCTACGGCGTTGCCGAAAGCGGCGGCACCTACGGCTTCGGCGTGGTCTACGAGCTGTCGCGCGCCACGGGCGGCGCATGGACCGAAACCGTCCTCTACAATTTCAAAGGAGGGGCGCAGGATGGCGCCAGTCCGCACGCCACGCTCATGGCCGACAGCGCCGACAATCTCTACGGCACGACGGTGAACGGAGGTCTTGCCGGCAAAACGTGTCGAACCGGCTGCGGCACCGTGTTCATGCTCACGGCCGCCGCGGGTCAGTGGCAGGAGAGCGTGCTCTATCGCTTCACCGGCGCAGCAGACGGCGCCATTCCCTATGCGGGCGTCACCATGGATTCCGCCGGGAATCTCTATGGCGCGACCATATCCGGCGGCGCATCCGCCGCGGGTGCGGTATACAAGCTGTCGCCCAACTCAACCGGCGCGTGGACCGAGACGGTATTGTACAGCTTCGGCGGACGGCCCGACGGAACGGCCCCCTATCCCACTCCGGTTCTCGATGCCGCTGGCAATCTGTACGGCACCACCAACGGCGGCGGCGCTCACAACCTGGGAATCATCTACATGCTCGCGCCACAACCCGACGGCGGGTTCGCCGAACACGTGCTGCACACCTTCACGGGCGGCGCCGACGGCGCCAATCCGCTCGCGGGATTGATCTTCGACCAACACGGCAACTTGTTCGGGACCACCAGCTACGGTGGTACCGCGAACTGCGGGATTGCTTTCGCGCTGGTGCCCAACGCGACGGGTGGCTGGACCGAGCACCTGCTGCACACCTTCCTCGGCGTAACCTACCAGGACGGAGAAAACCCCAACGGCCTGGTTTTCGACGCGCACGGCAATCTGTACGGTACAAGCATGGGGGGAGGCGTCGATAATCCGGGAACCATTTTCAAAATGACCCACAACAGCGGCGGTTGGCAGGAAACCGTGTTGTACAGCTTCACGGCCGGCGACGACGGCGCCTATCCAAGTTCGGCTCCCGTGCTCGACCCGGCCGGCAATATTTACGGAACCACCCTCTGGGGCGGACCGTCCGGCGACACCACTGGCGGCGTGGCCTTCGAGTTCACGCCGTAACCGTGGCCCGCGCTTAAGCCGCCGGATCGCAGCACCTCAGCTATCGGGATCGCGCTCAACTCCTGCTCTTCGACCTGCGGACGCGGCAGTGGACCCCGCTGGCGAACGGCCTCGGCCTGGGGCACCCGTACTGGTCCCACGACGGCAGGTACGTCTACTATCAGGAGGAATTTGGAGGTCCGGAGCCGGTCGAACTCCGATATCTACGCCCTCGATCTGAAGCTGCCATGACACTTGTACGGCGGGCAATCCCCGCAGCCGGCCGATAGCGTACCCTGGTAACTGAGATGAAGCACCTGGCCCTGGAAGCCCTGGATGCAGCAACGGCCGCCGCCACCGGACCCGCGGTCACTTATGCCGACACGCGCGTCATGGAAATCCGCGACCGCCAAGTCTCCACCAAGAACGGCAAGACCGGCCACGTCTCGAGCGGCGTCTCCATGGGCCTCGCCATTCGTGTCTTGGCCGACGGCTGCTGGGGCTTCGCCGCCACCGACGATCTCACCCGCGATGGCGTCCACGCCGCCGCTGCCCTGGCCCTCGAAATCGCCCGAGCCGGCACGCTCGCCAAGAAGCACGACATCACCCTCGCACCCGAAGAGAAGTACGAGGCCGAATGGGTCTCGCCCATCCTGATCGATCCCTTCACCATCCCGGTGGACCGCAACGTGGCCCTGCTCCTCGATATCGACCGCGAACTGCGCCGCAATCCGGGTGTCACTCTCGCCGAAGGCGCCATGAGCTTCGAACGCCGCCGCCAGGTCTTCGCCTCCTCGCTCGGCAGCCTCATCGATCAGACCCGCTATCTCAGCGGCGTCGGCTACGCCGCGCTGGCCTACAAGGATGGCGAGATCCAGAAGCGGTCGTATCCCAACTCCTTCGGCGGGCAGCACCAACTCAAAGGCTATGAGTTAGTCGACGAGTGGAACCTCGTCGGCAACGCCGCGCGCATCGCCGAAGAAGCCGTCGCGTTGCATAGCGCCGACCAGTGCCCGGAGGGCGAGTTCGACCTGATCCTCGATAGCTCGCAACTGGGCCTGCAGATCCACGAGTCGATCGGCCATCCCATCGAACTCGACCGCGTCCTGGGCAGCGAGGCCAACTACGCGGGCATGAGCTTCCTCACGCTCGACCAGTTGCGCCGCCTGCGCTACGGCTCCGAAATCGTGAACGTGGTTTGCGATGCCCGCCCGCAACACGGTCCTGGCCTCGGTACCTTCGCTTTCGACGACGAAGGCGTGCCCGCGCAATCCACCGACATCGTCCGCAACGGCCTATTCACCGGCTACATGACCTCGCGCGAGACCGCCGCGGCCGTCGGCGAGTCGCGCTCCAACGGCACCATGCGCGCCGACGGCTGGTCGCGCATGCCGCTCATCCGCATGACCAATGTCAGCCTGCGGCCGGGCCAGCAGTCGCTCGACGAGGTCTTCGGCGGCGTCGATCACGCCATATACATGGAGACCAACCGAAGCTGGTCCATCGACGACAAGCG
>PMVV01000292.1 GCA_003166475.1 Bryobacterales bacterium
TGGCTGGTGATGTTGAATCCGGCTGGAGAACTCCGCAAGCTGACGCTGCGCCCCCAATGGATGCCCGGCCGGGAAGAGGAACTCGTCAGCCAGTTGAACCACCTCAACGCGGCGCTGCTTCGCGCCACCCGCAGAATAGACTAAAGTAACCATTGCTTTTCCGCGCCAGACAGGGTATCCTCAGCCTGAGAGTGAACGAAAGCATGGATCTCGTCCTTGGACTAGCCGCGTTTGTCTGCCTGGCAGTCGGCGCGGCGTTGGTATTTCTATTTCGGAGGCTGATCGCGGGGCCCAAATCGCTCCCGGTATCGGTGGATTGGATTAACGACCTTTCCATCGCGCGATACCGGCCTATGGAACGATTGCTGAACGAAGAGGATTTCCGCTTTCTGGCCAGCCAGCCCGGCTTCGAGAAGAGGATGCTGCGACGCATCCGATCAGAGCGCCGGAGGGTGTTCCGGGGGTATCTGGCTAGTTTGAGCCGCGATTTCAGCCTGATCGGCGCCGCTTTGCGGCTGATGACGATGTATTCCGCGCAGGACCGTCCGGATCTGGCCGGAATCCTGTATAAGCAGCAGGCACTGTTTGCCATCGGCATGTTGGCTGTACAGTGGCGTCTGTTGCTGCACGCCTGCGGTTTGGGAACGGTGGAGGTTCGCGGCCTGGTGCGCGCCATGGAGTCNNCCTTCCTCACAGCTTCTTCAGTATCTCCTTGGCTTCCTTTAGCCTCGCGAACTGCTTCTCCGCTTGACGGAATTCCCGCGTGTGGATGCGCCTCCTGGCCCCGCTGTGCTCCACGGGATACCGCAGATGCAGCATCTCGTGAAACATCACGTATTCCAGACCCAGCGGCGGCGCCGTTGGATTGTCGAAGATCCGGCTGATCACGATGGCGTTGTGCGACGGATCGAAATGGCCCAACCGGCTGCGTGAGGCCCCCCGGCTCCAGCCCAACAGCGGCCGTGCCAGCAAGCCTTGAAAGTGTTCCGCGTTCAGCGCCTCGAACACCGCCTCCAAGTTATAATGGCTACCTTGTGGGCCAGAGACAAACTTGCGGCCGCGGATCTGGCGGACCAGATGCATCTGGCGCCGCACGTCCCGCCGGTTCAGGTAGAGCCGGTAGCGGTGGGCGTAGATCCGCGCGGCCGGGCGGCGAAACAGCTTGCCCAGCAGAATATAGGCCAGGGCTTCCGCCACTGGCGCCGGAGCGCTCTCCAGCAGATCGGAGATGCGCACCTGAATGGCCCCGGATTCCATACGGATGAAGCTGTCCGCGTTGGCGAAACGGCAGAACTCCACCGCGATCCTGGGGAGTGGAGTGCGAGGTTTGAATTCCCGGAAGACGCGGGCGTAGATTTCTTCCGGGCTTTCGAAAAGCAAGGCGCTTTGAAATCCGGAGACGGCCAAGCCCGAGCCGTGGTCTTGCATTTCCAATAATTTAGCATATCAGGGCCGTATAGGCCTTGGAGGAAACTTGCCGAAAGTGAAAATCAGCGCGCTGGGCTGCTACGTGCCGCCGCGCGTGCTTACGAACAAAGATCTGGAGCGCATGGTCGACACCAGCAGCGAATGGATCATGGAACGCACCGGGATCTGCGAGCGGCACATCGCCGCTCCGGAAATGGCCACCTCCGATATGGGAACCGAGGCCGCGCGCGTGGCGTTGGCCGCCCGCGGCATCAGCGGCGCCGAACTGGATGCCATCCTGGTCTGCACGGTGACGCCCGACATGTTGTTTCCGGCCACCGCGTGCCTGATCCAGGACCACCTGGGCGCACATCGGGCCTGGGGCTTCGACCTGATCGCCGCGTGTTCCAGCTTTCTTTACGGCCTGACCACCGGAGCGGCGTTGATCGCGGCCGGCACGCACCGCAAAGTGCTGGTCGTCGGGGCCGATACCATGAGCCGGATTATCGACTACACCGACCGGGCCACCTGCATCCTGTTCGGCGACGGCGCGGGCGCCATGCTGCTGGAGCCCACCGGCGAAGCCGACGACAGCGCGGGCTTCATCGATTTCATCGGCGAAATCGACGGATCGGGCGGCGATTTCCTGAAGATGCCGGCGGGCGGGAGCCGTCTCCCGGCCTCCGCCGAAACCGTCGAGAAACGCCTGCACTTCGTACACCAGCAAGGCCAGCAGGTGTTCAAGTACGCGGTGAAAAAGATGTACGAGATGTGCTCGGAAGTGTTGGATCGCAACGGCCTGAAGCCGTCCGACGTGGGCGTATTGATCCCCCACCAGGCCAACCGCCGCATCATCACCGGAGCCTGCGAACGCATGGGACTGAAGCCCGAACAGGTGCTGATCAATATCGACCGCTACGGCAATACGACATCGGCGACGCTGCCGCTGGCCACCCGGGACGCCATCGCGCAGGGACGCCTCAAGAAAGGCGATCTGGTGATGTTCGCCGCCGTGGGGGCGGGCTACACGGCGGGCGCCAGCCTGTGGCGCTGGGCGTATTGAGGAAGCTTTCAGCTTTCAGCTTTCAGCCGACTTATCGCCGCCGTAGCCCGTGAAATGCCAACAGCGACGCGCCGATGAAGGCCAGCGTAGCGTGCGTCCGACGCCACGGCGTATGCCGATTTAATGAGCCAGTCCAGCAGCCGCAGGCGCGTGGGAGGCGCCAGGCGATGAACGGATACGAACGAACCGCCGCAGTTTTGCGTGGTGAGCGGAGCGACCGCCCGCCGGTGATGCTGCACAATTTCATGCATGCGGCGCGAGAGTTTGGCGTCACCATGCGGGAGTTCCGCACCGATCCGGCGGCCTTCGCGCAAAGCTATATCCACTCGATCGAGAAGTATTCGCTCGACGGGATCATGATCGACATGGACACCGCGACGCTCGCCGGCGCGTTGGGCGTGCCGGTGGACTTGCGGGAGCACGATCCGGCAGTGGCGGTGGGCGCGGCGCTCAACGATCTGCGCGAGGTGGACCGGTTGCCTCCGCCCGACGTGGCGGCCTACGCTCCGGTGCAAGTCTGGTTGGAAGGGGTACGGCGCATCGCCGAGTACTTCCACGGCGCCATCTTCGTGCGCGGAAACTGCGACCAGTGCCCCTTCGCGTTGGCAACCCTCGTACGCGGAATGGAAGGCTGGCTGATGGACATCCTGGACCCGGAACTGGAGGCCGCGGCGCATGCGCTGCTCGAGTACTCGACCGAGGCGACCTCACAGTTCCTGCGGCTGATGAGCCAAACCGGCGCGCACATGTTGTCGAACGGCGATAGCGCAGCGGGGCCAAGCGTGGTTTCCCCGCGGATCTACCGGCGATTCGCGCTGCCCTATGAGCGGCGCATCGCGGCGCTTGCGCACGAACTGGGATGCTCCTACACGCTGCACATCTGCGGCAATACCAAGGCGATCCTTGCCGATCTGGCGACCTGCGGCGCCGACGCTTTGGATCTCGATTACCAAACCGACGTCCGCATGGCGCACGAACTGATGAAGAACTCGATGGTCTTCATTGGGAACCTGGATCCGAGCGCCGTGGTGACGTTCGGCACGCCGGAGCTGGTGGAGGCGAAGTCGCGGGAACTCATCGACCTCTTCGCCGACACCGGCCGCTTTATCCTCAACGCCGGCTGCGCGATCCCGGCGACAGCGCCGGAAGCCAACCTCCGCGCCATGGTGCGCGCCGCGCAGAGCTGGTGAACCATTGCCATTGCCCGGAAAACCAGGCGGAGGGCGGGCAATTCTGCCCGCAGCCGGCTTTGGCCGGCTCTGGCCGCCTAAAAAGGCGGCTGCGGCCAAGACTGGCCGCCCTCCAAGAAATTGAGTTGCCCGCTATAATCTCGTTGTATGCTGCTCCTTTCACGCCGTCAATTGGCCACCGTGCTGGCTCCGCTGGCCAGTCTCCTCCGAGCCCTGCCGCTCTCCGACTTCAGACTCGGCATCACCACCGACGAGATCGACGACGATCCGCTGGCCGCAGCCCACTTTCTGCGCCGCTACGGCCTTCGATGGGCCGAGGTGCGGAACATCTG
>PMVV01000262.1:0-308 GCA_003166475.1 Bryobacterales bacterium
GATCGCGTGGCCGAAGCCGCCAAGGGCGCGCTCGCCGCGCTGGTTCCGGCCACACCGTCTCTGGCGGTGGTCCACAGCGCGGAACTCGATTCGTTCATTCACGACGACCGCCCGCCGGTGGTGCACGACCCCGACCTGATCGTCCTCTCGCTCACCGGCAAGGACGGCAAGCGCATCGCCACGGCGGTGAACTGGGCCAATCATCCCGAGACGCTGGGCTCGCGCAATACCGCGATCAGCGCGGACTATCCGGGATTCTTCTACAAACGCCTGGAAGCCAAGCTGGGCGGCATGGCCGTGCTTTGGAA
>PMVV01000262.1:320-1399 GCA_003166475.1 Bryobacterales bacterium
ACCAATCCCGGCTTCGCGATGGCCGCCCAGGCGGACCTCTACAAAGGCCGCAAGAAAACTACTGCGGAAGGCGCCACGACTACGTCAGTCGGATTGATCCGCATGTCGGGTAGCCAGCCCGTGCTGGCCATCGCGCTAGTGCCGGGCGAGATGTATCCGGAGTTGAGCGTGGGCGGCGTGGAGCGCTACGCGGGCGCCGATTTTCCGGATGCTCCCATCGAGACGCCCATCAAGCAAATGTTGCAGGCGCCGTTCAAGATGCTGATAGGCCTCGCCGACGACGAGATCGGCTACATCATCCCGAAAGCGGAGTGGGACGAGAAAGCGCCTTACCTGCAGAACGCCAAGAAGGCCTGGTACGGCGAGGAGAATTCCGTGGGGCTGGACGCTGCCGCGCGCATCGCGGCCACGATCGAGGAGCTGGCCCGCAAGCGCTAGTGACAACCCAAACAGTGGAACTTCCGCCCGTGGCACACCGCGCAAGTGGTCTTGTCCAAACTTAACTTGCCGCTCGTGTGAGTGTCCAGGAAATCGGGCGAGTGACTGGCGGGCTTCAGCTCAGCCCCTTTCGCGTGGCAGAATTCGCAGCTATACGGTGGATCGATCTGGTTGTGGCACACCAGGCAATCCGCCATTTGCGGCAGTCCGCTCCGGTCCGGCCGGTCGGAAACCTCCAGCCCGCGATGGCAAGCCTGGCACGGATTCAGGGTGTTGAGTTGTGCTCGCAACTCTGGCGCAGCGGGCGTAAGGTACGTCTTCTTATTGATCGCGGCGGCGATCAAAGGCGCCAGATTGCCGAGCTTCAGATGCAGTTGGTGGTCGAACCGCGCGAGCCGTGTCGCGATTGGCGGGCCGATTTCCGCGGTTTTATGACACCTCACGCAAGCGCTAGCGGCAGGCCGCAGATTGTCGCCCGCATGGCAAACGGCGCAGTCCAGCTTCGCCGCCAAATGAACGCGGTGCGAGAATGGCTGCGCCGTCTGCGCAGCGGCCACGCCAGCGATCGCGATCAGCAGGACAGGAATTCGCAATTAGTGTTTATAACTCACCCGCCAGATCTTGTTGCCGCCATCGTCCGA
>PMVV01000262.1:1476-8882 GCA_003166475.1 Bryobacterales bacterium
TCATTCGGGCCGATATAGGCATACGGCCAGCCATAGAAGCCGCCCTGTTGCACGTGCGTAAAGTAATCGGGCACCAGGTCGTCGCCCAGCGCGTCGCGCTCCTGCACCGCTGCCCACAGCGTATCGGTCCCGGGGAACCAATGCAGCCCGATCGGATTGCGCGTGCCCGCGGCGTAGGTCTCGTGACCGCTGCCATCGGGATTGTAGCGGTTGATGGCCGCGCGCACAGGGTCCTCGCCGGGCGAAACGTTGGAACCCGAGCCGACCCCCACGTAGAGCTTGTCGCCCGCGCGATCGAACAGCAAGCTGCGCGTCCAGTGCCCGTGCCCGAATCCCTTCAGCGAGATTACTTCCTCCCCCGGCCCGGCGGTCATGGCTTTCGCGTCGTACTTATAGCGCTTGATGGACTCCGGTTCGCCTACGTAAAGATACTCGTGCCACAACGCCAGTCCGTAAGGGCGATCCAGGCCGGCGATCAACTTCTTGCGGTCGTGCGCCTGGTAGCCATCGGCTTTGTTCAGCGGAATCGCATAGACGGTTCCATCCGGACCCTCCGCGGCGTCGCTGAGCAGCAACTCGCCGCCGGGGCCTAGCAACATGTAGCGGGGCCGCTCGAAGTTGTCCGCGTAGACACTCACCGAAAAGCCAGCGGGCACGTGCAATTGCGCGCCCGCCGGCTGCGGAATCACGTGCGGGCCATTATTGACGGACGGTGTCGCGTAAGGCGGCGGCAGTTTCACATCGGCGGCGTAGAAAGCCGCGCCTGCAACAAGAACGGCGGAGCCCAGCAGTATCCCTCTGTTTTTCATGACTCCATTCTACCGCTGGATTGCCGATCGCCCGCTCACGCTATCGGCGCGGTCTCTCGATCTTGGCCGGCGAAGGCCGCCTGCACGGGCATCTCCAGCCCGTGCTGACTCGCGAATTGCCGGGCGTGCTTCGGGCAGCAGTATTGCCACCAGTCGCCGCTCTCGGATTCGCTGGACGAGGTTTCCAATACCAGGTAGGCCGCTCGCGTGGTGCATCCCCGCACCTGGCAGGCGCCTGTCCCCCAATCCCGTTTCGCCTGCTTCTCCTGCGGCGTCATCGAACGAATGCTGCGGTCAATTTGCATGAAGATTCTCCTCACCCGGCGGTCTCCGGATCAGACGTTTTCTGCCCTGCTCCGCTTCACCGGCAGCCGAGCTAAACATTAATCCAACCATGTGTTTGATCCCGCTCCGCCGGCAGTAGCGGACCGAAGCATCGCCCATCAGGCCGTAAGCCGGCGCTTGCAGGTAGACACGCGTGCGCAAATCGATGGGGTTTTCGCACTCGATCCTCGCCCCCTGGTCCGAGAGTTCGATGCACTTTGCCCGGATCACTCTCGTCTCTCCGGAGCGGGTTTGCCACGAAACCTGAACGGCGCCATGAAACGGACGCCGTTCGCCGGTGCGGACATTTTCTTCCTTACCTTGGACGCGCATAGGTTCACCTCCTTAATTCGAATGCCCGGCCTCCATGGACCCAAAGAACAATTCGGCCGCGCGCTCCAGGTCGACCCGGCCGACTCCTAACGGTTGCTCCTCATATGTCTTCACGGCCCGGATAATCTGGCACATGTCCCTCGGGTAGGACGGCCTCAGGTCGCCGCCGCGCTCAAGGCAAACCTTGCGCAGATGCTCATAAGCGCCGTCTTCGCAGGGCATTTTGAAGTTCACCAGCACCCGCCGGAAGATTTCGTCGAAGACGTCCGGGGCGACCGCATCTACCAGAATCTTGTTCGGAATACGGCGCAAAAACGCTTCGTCGGCCAACTCGCTCGGTTCCAGGTTGGTGGCGAAGACGATCATGACCTCGAAAGGAATCTGGAAGCGCACGCCGTAATTCAGGGACAGATAGTCCACGCGCCGGTCCAATGGCACGATCCAGCGGTTGAGGAGGTCGCGCGGCGAGATCAGTTGTCTGCCGAAATCGTCGATCACGAGCAGTCCCCCGTTGGCCTTCATCTGCACCGGCGGAGCGTATGTTCCGGACGAATCGTCCCGGCGCAACTCCAGCATGCTGGGAATCAACTCGCCTCCCACAATCACGCAAGGCCGGTGGCACACGACCCAGCGCGGGTCGGCGTCCTCCATATCGACCTGCACCCGCTCATGGACCGCCGGGTCGAACAGGACAATAATCTGATTGTCCACCTCCACGGCATAAGGCATCACCAATTGATCGTCGTAGACGCGCAGCAACCTCTCGGCCAGGCTGGTCTTGCCCGTTCCGGCCGGCCCGTACAGGAACATCGAGTTCTGCGCCACCAGCGCGGGACCCAATTGATCGAGTATCTTGTCGGTCACCACCAGGTCGCCGAACGCCAGGCGCAAGGACGCCCGGTTTACGGCCACCTGCGGCTTTTGATCCAGGATGGCTTGCCGGTACGCGCTCAGGCTGACGGGCGCAGGGCCCGCATACTGGCATGCCCGGCAGCGATCCGCGGCCATGGTGCGTCCCGCGTTCGTTAGCGTAAAAACGTAGTCGTCTCCAATCATGCCGCTCACTTCCAGCAGCCGTTGGTTGCGCACCTCGCGAAATATCCGCTCCACAATCGGATACGACAGCGCCATCGACTCGCTTAAGCCGCCAATGGTGTTGCATCTCTTCAGGTGCACATGACGCAAGAATAGATCCTCGATCAGCGCGGAGCCGATTCCAGCCTGCTCCTGGTTGACTGGCGCCGCCGGCAGAAACCGCCGAATCCTGTCGCGCGCCAAGAACTCTCCGGCCCGGTTGGACGCCAGCAGAGACGACAAAACACCTGACTCGGGCGATCCCGCTGCCATATCCGTTGCCATGCCTTCGTTTCTCCTTAGTGACGCCGTTCCCGTGCCGGGCGCTCTTGCGGCTGGATACCGTGCGCCCGGTTAACTTTGGATAACCGCGCGCTGCTATCTATGGGTAAGTCCGCATTCCACGATTCACAACCGTAGTACCTCAAGTACTTATCGATCTGTATAACTGTTGAAAGCCGGACATTTACAATTCATTATAACTATATGGCAGCCGCCGTGAGAGCGCAACATAATTCCCGCTCCAGTGTGACAACTTTGGTTGATTGGCGGACGCGGCCAAAAGGTAGGTACCAGAGGTACCGCGGCCCCTTTGCCGCCAGACTATGGCGCGCAAGCGGTAATCTGGAGTAACTCGCGATGCCGCTGAAAGCCCGCATCTTCGCCGCTCTCTCCATCGCCATCGGCGCCGTCTTCATCGCGACTTCCGTGTATCCCTGGCAGCCTGGAAACGTCGCGCGCTTCTGTTTCTACCTGGCTCTGTCGACCCTGGCTGCCGGCATGAAGGTCAATCTGCCCGGGATACCCAGCACCATGTCGGTCTGCTTCCTGTTCGGCCTGATCGGCATTGCGGAAATGTCCCTCGGCGAGACCGTGGCCATAACCTGCATCGGAACCCTGGTGCAGTGTTTCTGGAAAGCCAGGCAAAGGCCGCGGCCCGCCCATGTTATCTTCAGCGTGGCGAACACTGGCATGGCCACCGCCATCGCCTACCGCTTCTACCACTGGCCGGCCATCTATGCGTTTGGAACCACGGGTCCGTTCCTATTGGTGGTGGCGGCGCTCCTCTATTTTGCGCTGAACACCGTTCCGATCGCGGCCGCCATTGCGCTCGCAGAGGGCAAACGGCCGGGGAAGATCTGGCACGAGACTTACTTCTGGACTTTTCCGTTCTACATCATGGGTTCGTCGATCGCCTGGATGATCAACCTGTTCAGCCGGCAGGTTCACTGGCAGGGCTCCGTGCTGCTGCTGCCGATCATTTACTTCATCCACCGCTCTTACCGTGTCTATCTGGACCGCCTGGACGACGAAAAACGCCACGTCGAAGAGATGGCCAGTCTGCATCTGCGCACCATTGAAGCGCTGGCGCTGGCCATCGAAGCCAAGGACCACAACACCCACGAGCACCTCCGCCGCGTGCGCGTTTACGCCGTCGAAGTCGGGAAGGACATGGGCCTTACCGAACCGCATCTGGAAGCGCTCCGCGCCGCGGCCCTGCTGCATGACATCGGCAAGTTGGCGGTTCCCGAGCACATCATCTCCAAGCCGGGGCGCTTGACTCCCGAAGAATTCGAGAAGATGAAGATCCATCCGCTGGTGGGCGCCGAAATACTGGAGCGTGTTTCGTTCCCGTACCCCGTGGTGCCGCTGGTTCGCGCGCATCACGAGAAGTGGGACGGTTCCGGCTATCCGGATGGGCTGAAAGGCGAGGACATTCCACTGGGCGCCCGCATTCTGGCGGCTGTCGATTGTCTGGATGCTATGGCGTCGGACAGACAATACCGCCGCGCGCTGCCGCTCCATGAAGCCATGCAACAAGTGATTAGCTTGTCAGGTAAGTCTTTCGACCCTGCCGTGGTGACCGTGCTCGGCCGCCGCTACCTGGAGCTGGAACACTTGGCCCAGGCGCAGCCTCCGCGGGAGACCAAGCTATCCACGGGACTCAAAATCTCCAATGGAAAGGCGCCGGCGGCCGGCTTCGAAGTCTCGCATGCGGACGAGGGGAACCGGGAAAGCGATTTCCTGGCATCCATCGCGGCTGCCCGCCAGGAGGTGCAGCTCCTGTTCGAACTGACCCAGGACTTAGGCAACTCGCTAAGTCTGGATGAGACTCTCTCAGTCGTATCCATGCGCTTGAAGAAGATGGTGCCGTACGATGCCATAGCCGTATACGTCAGCCGCGGCAAGGTCCTCATCCCCCACTATGTAAACGGCGAGAACTACCGCCTGTTTTCCTCGCTCGAAATCCCCATCGGCGAGGGTCTTTCCGGTTGGGTGGCCGAGAACCGCAAGAGCATCCTGAACGGCAACCCTTCGGTCGAAGCCGGATATTTGAACGATCCCGCCAAGTTCAGCACGCTGCGCTCGGCCCTGGCCGTGCCGCTCGAGGGCGTCAATGGCGTGCTCGGCTCACTGACCCTCTACCGGGCGGACAAGGACGCCTTTTCGCGCGACCACCTGCGCATCCTGCTGGCCATCGTTTCCAAAGTCTCGCTAGCCATTGAAAACGCGCTGCGCTTCCAACTCGCGGAGGACTCCGCCACCACCGACTACCTGACCCTGCTCCCCAATGCCCGGTCCCTGTTCCTGCGGCTGGATAGCGAACTGGCGCGCTGCCGGCGGACCCTGGAGCCCCTTACGGTGCTGGTCTGCGACCTGGACGGCTTCAAACAGGTCAACGATCGCTTCGGCCACCTGGAAGGCAATAAAGTGCTGCGTTACGTAGCGGACGTGCTGCGCGAGAATTGCCGCGAGTACGATTACGTGGCACGGATGGGTGGCGACGAGTTCGTCATCCTGCTGCCGGGCAGCGACCGGGAAGCCGTCTACCGCCGCATCTCGGAATTCCAAAGCATCGCCTGCGGCGACGGGGAAACCGTGCACGGCGCCGGCATCGTCACCTTGAGCGTGGGGGAAGCGTTCTATCCCGACGACGGGTCGGACGCCGAGCAGTTGCTCGCCGAAGCCGACCGCCGGATGTACAAATCCAAGCGTTTGAACAAGACCGGTCGCAGCAACGGGATCCACTTGCTGTCGCCCGGCCATTTTGAGGAGATGGGCGCAGACGCCGGCCAGCCCGGCTCGGTGAATTGATGCCCGCCCTGAAACATCTCGCCCATCTGCTCGTTTCGCTCGCGGTTACCGTACTGATAGGCGCCTTTCTGACCGCCGCGCTGGTGCGTTTCAGTCCGGGCTTCGGCGTGGACGAACACTCGCTCGATCCCACGCGCGACGTGACGGCCATGCAGGCGCGCCAGGCCGCGCGGCCCGAGCAGCGCGGCTTCATGGCGTACTCGTTGCGGCATACGGCCGCCATGTTCCGGGGAGACTTGGGGGTCTCTCGAAACTGGAATCGCCCGGTGGCGGACTTGCTCCGCGAACGCTGGCCCGTGACCGCCCAACTGATGGGAGTCGGAATCCTGGGCGGATGGGCGCTGGCGCTGGCCTTCGCCTTGCCAGGAGCGATCTTCACCAGCCGGATTTGGAATGCGATGGCCGCCGGTTTGAGTGGCTTGCTTTTGTGCGTACCATCGGCCGCGCTGGCGCTGCTGATCTTCGTCTGCGCGGGGCCGGTGCGCGCCGTCGTGGCGCTGGCCGTGTTTCCGAGGATCTTTCAGTATCTGCAGAATGTGCTGTCACACGCCGCCGCGCAGCCGCATGTCATGGCGGCCAGAGCACGCGGCATCGGCCCCGGGCGAATTCTGTTATGGCACATCCTCCCAGTAGCCGCGCCGCAGGTGCTGGCGCTGGCCGGCGTGTCCGTGAGCATGGCATTCGGTGCGGCCGTGGCCGTGGAGGTGATGTGCGATTTTCCCGGCATCGGCCAACTCGCCTGGAAAGCCGCACTGGCGCGCGATCTGCCGTTGCTGGTCACCCTGACTATGTTGGTCACGCTTGCCACCCAGATGGCGAATGCGGTGGCGGGGATGGCCTCCGGGGAAGAGGTGCGCACATGACCGATCCGCAAGCAGGAAGACAGAAGTCAGAAGTCAGAAGTCAGAAGAAAGCAGGCGCCGGCCTTCTGTCTTCTGACTTCTGTCTTCTGTCTTCTGCATTTCGGCGTCCCCGCTTGCACCACCTGGCCTGGATCTTCCTCGCGCTTCTGTTTCTGGCGGCGCTCTTCTCGGATCGGATCGCGGGCGCATCCTACGCGCACCAGTTCCGCGATTCTCCCAGCGCGCCCATCTCCTGGCGTTTCCTCCTGGGCACCGATGCCCTGGGCCGCGACCGCCTCGCGCGCCTGCTGGCCGCTACGCGCATCTCGCTGCTGCTGGCGCCCGCGGCGGCCGTGTTTTCCACGGCGCTGGCGACGCTGATCGGCGGACTCGCGGGCTACCGCGGAGGCCTGATAGACCGCATCGCCATACGCGCTATCGATCTGATGCTGTCCCTGCCCTGGATCTTCCTGTTAATCGCCGCCCGCGCACTGCTGCCCTTGAATGTTTCGCCGGCCGTCTCCGTGCTCATCACCTTCGCCCTGCTGGGCGCCCTCGGCTGGGCCGCGCCGGCTCGGGTGATTCGGGCGGGCGTGCGCGACATGCGCAACTCGGATTTCCTGCTGCAGGCGCGCGCTTGCGGATGCCGCGGCATGCGCCTGCTCCTGCGCCAACTGGCGCCTAACCTCAAGCCCGTGCTGCTCGCGCAGTTCTGGACTGCCATTCCGCTGTTCATCCTGAGCGAAGCCAATCTCGGATTGCTAGGACTGGGCGTATCCGATCCCCTGCCGTCCTGGGGCAACCTGCTGCGCGAGTTGGAAACGGATCTGGCCTTCAATCCGGGTATCGTCGCTTGCCTGGCGTTGATGTTGGCGGTGCTGGGTTGCTTCAGGGTGGTGACTGAACAGAAGGCAGAAGTCAGAAGACA
>PMVV01000291.1 GCA_003166475.1 Bryobacterales bacterium
GCAGGGCTGTCTTCTGTCTTCTTACGTCAAATAGATCCGCGCCAACTCTGCGTAATCCGTCGGCGTCACCAGGTGAAACCGCACTTCCATTTTGGAGCACCGCTGCAAGTCCTCCGTCATCTCGTCACACGGCAACTCCGGCCCGGCCACGAACAACTGTCCCGCCACCACACGGTACGGCAGCACGCGCCACCGCCGCGAGATCTCGGCGGGCACGGCGCGCGTGGCCGGCTCGGAAATCTCCGACGCGTCGGGCGCGGCCAGCGGCAGGTTCCGCTGCAAGCTCAGCGCCAGGTACAATTCCGCCTCGCTGAGTCTGCCGCGGCGGACCAGGTATTCGCCGATGCGCTCGTCCGCGGCCTTCGACGCCAGCGCCTCGTCCACGTCGGCCTGCATCACGTACTGCGATCCCACCAGGATCTCGCCCAGCGGAAGAATTTCGATCTCCAGCGCGGCCGGGTTGGGATAGGCGTGCTCGGTCTTGACCCAAACCAGCGGACGCCCGTGGATCTTCGCGTCGCAATAGAGTGCCAGCGCCCTGGCGGTCGCGGCGCAATTCAGCCAGTTCCCCACCAGCGCGCGCACCGGCACGCCCATCGCGAAACGCCACCCGTAAATGCGCCGCGAACACAGACCGCGCACGCCCATCTGAAAGCCCGACAATACGAAGGTCGCCGAGAATAGCCACCTCAGGGCGGGATGCTGAATTCCGAGCGACCAAGGGCGGCCCGTGAGTTCGCTTTCCACCCAGGTCGCCGCCCCGCAGAGGAACAGCAGATTCAGCACGGGCGTGAGCAGGTTCCCGAGCACGCCCTTGCGATCGCGCCAGAGCCAGTAGAGTTGGCGTGCGGGAGCCTGCCACCCGCGGCGCTCCCACGACTGCAGCACAATCCCCATCACCCAGCGCGCCCGTTGCCGCACCGCGGTGCGGAAGGTGTGCGGGAAGTATTCGCGCGTGGCCAGCAGGCCGCCGCCTTCGCGCCGCAGCGGCACGAACACCTGCGGGCAGCCCATGGCGTGGATGCGCCAGCCGTTTTCGTAATCTTCCGTCAGGCACTCGGGATCGAACATGCGGTTGGAGTGCGTGCCCGCCAGTTTCTCCAGCACCGCCCGCGAGAAGGCCGTGCCCACACCATTGCCCGGCAGAAAGCTGCCCCACATCTGGCGCACCGGGATATCCTTGGTCTGAAACTCGGCGAATTCGTCGCAGTACAGCCCGTGTACCCACTGGCGCAGGGGCGTGGCCAGCGGCAGTACGGGCACCTGTACCATGTCGTGGCTTCCCGCAAAGTAATTGATCCAGCGCAGCGATTCCGGGTGGATCACGTCCTCGGCATCGTGCGTCACTACCATGTCGAAGCGCACGCCGTGCCGCTCCTCGTGCGCCAGCATGCGTTGATAGATCCAGTTGAGGCAGTCGGCTTTGGATGTGGGCCCATCGTGCGGGCAGAGGGCCAGGTGTACACGCGGAAACTTGCGGGCGGCTTCGCGGACGGCGGCCACCGTTTGCCAATCGTTGGGGTACGCGCCGACGAAGAACTCCGCCGCGTGAAACACCGTGGCCGGGATGTTTCGCCCCAGCATGCTGCCGATCACGGCATGCTCATGCCATAAGGGCACGAATATGGCGATGCGCCGGCGCGGCGCCGCATCCACCTCCGCTTGCGTGGGCCACGAAAACCAGGGGCGGCCAAACCAGTGAAACACGACCCATCGATAGACGAACGCCGCATCCAGAAACAGGTCGTCCAACCCGGATAGCAGGACGTACACCGCAAGCGGCACGAGCCACGCGGCAATCCAGGCATCCAGCGTGTACATCCGATAAGGAAGTAGTGCCGGGACACCGGAAAATTCGCAGGATTCCTGTGGGGCAGGCGTCCATGGCGGGCTTTCAATTACTTACGGTGGGTTTTCGACCGTGAGCGGGGCTAAAGCCCGCCCCCCAAGACCTACGTCTAGGTCAGCAGGCTCCGCAGGCGGCGGGCGCTCTCCGGCCGGCGCAGCTTGCGCAGCGCTCGCAACTCGATCTGGCGCACGCGCTCGCGCGTGACATCCAGGCCCGCGCCGATCTCCTCCAGCGTATGCTCGCGCCCGCAACCCACGCCGAAGCGCAGACGCAGCACCTGCTCCTCCCGCGGAACCAGCGTTTGCAGGAAGGCGCTAGTTTCGTTCCGCACTTCGGATGCAAGCACCGAGTCGGCGGGGGAACTATTGCCGCGATCCGCAATCAGTTCTCCCAGCGTGGAAACCTCGTCCGAGCCGATGGGCGTGTCCAAAGAGATGGGTTCGCGTGAGATGATTCTCAGCTTACTGACTTTGTCGCCGGTGGTGTTCATTCTGGCGGCCAGTTCGTCGTCCGCCGGAACGCGGCCCAACTCCCGCTCCATTTGCCGCGAAGCGCGGAAGAATTTGTTGAGCTGATCGTTCATGTGGATCGGAATACGGATGGTGCGGGCCTGCTCGCCCAGGGCTCGCGAGACAGACTGCATCACCCACCAAGTGGCATAGGTGGAAAACTTGAATCCGCGCCGGTGGTCGAATTTCTCAGCCGCCCGCATCAGACCCAGGCTGCCTTCCTGCACCAAGTCGAGCAGGTGCAGTCCCCTGTTCATATAGCGTTTGGCCACCGAAACCACCAGGCGAAGATTGGCGTTCACCAGATCGGCCTTAGCTTGTTGCACCTCCTGCTGGCCCTGGTGGATCCTTTTCAACGTGGATTGCAGCTCGCCATATCCGGCGCCGGCCAGGGCTTCCAGCTTTCGCATTTCGGCGCGCAACACCCGCGCGCGGACCTGCCCTTCCCTCCCGGATGCCGGGTCGATCCGCTTTATCTCGCGCTCCAGCCGCTCCAACTCCGACGCCCGGCGTTCCAGCTCATTGGTAAACTCGATCCATTGATCGGGACGAAAAGGGATCTGGCGGATGTGCTGCGCCACGGTCACCCTGGCCCGCCTGAAGCGCCCCGACAACTGGCGGCGCAACGCGCGATCGCCGGCGGGCGCCACCGCCAGCCATTGTTCGATTTGCCGCAGTTTGGCGTATTGGCGCTTCACGCGCGCAAAGTGAGCGGTGAATTCGGCCCGGCGTTGGCGGTCGGCGGCGCTATCGTCCTCCACGTCGCCGCGTTCGATCAGTCCGTCCAGTTCCACGGTGCCGGCCCCGACTTGGGCCAGCAGTTCCACCACCTGTCGTTGCACCAGCGCGGAACGGCTGATAGCCCTCTCGCGACGAATCCTGCCGCGCTCCATGCGCTGGGCCAGTTCAACTTCCTGCGCGCGCGTGAGCAGGGGAACCGAACCGATTTCCCGCAGGTAGCGCCTGACCGAATCGTCGGGCTCCGGGAAAGATGGCGCGGCTTCTTCGACGGCGGCGGGCTGCTCGAAACTCTCCGCTTCATCGTCCACTGAAATTCCCAGCGCGACCCTCGCCTCCGGATCTGCCGCATGCAGGGGTGCGTCAAACTGGGTGGCCTCACCCACCTGCACCTGGTAACTCGATATCATCATGCCCCTCAACTCCCCCCTCCCCACCCGTGGTGGGGTTA
Source organism: Bryobacterales bacterium (assembly GCA_003166475.1). GTDB lineage: Bacteria > Acidobacteriota > Terriglobia > Bryobacterales > Bryobacteraceae > Bog-159. The sequence continues at coordinate 3,548 of PMVV01000291.1, forward strand.
AAATCGCAAATTATCAGCAGTTTGCAGCGGTTGAGCGGGCACACCTACGGCCAACGAGCTGAAACGGTCCGGCTCAGAACCGATGGTTGCTGAGATTGCATGCGAGGATGTGCAGTTTAGGGGCCAACTCCAGGCAAAATGGGGCAAGACGCCCGGCAGCGCGCCCGCCTACTTCGCACGGGCCGCGGTTTCAGCCTTGCGGACGGCCTTTTCGCGCAGATTGTAGGCGTCGATAGCCACCTGCGACGCCTCCCGAGCCATGCTGGTGCTCAATCGCTTTTCAGCTTCGTCGAACATATCCTCCGCCTGCATCCGGACGCGATAGGCCTCGTCGTCGGTCTCCTTCAGCTTCTGCGCCACAGCCTTGATTTTGGGATCGACGTCAGCAGCCTCTTTCCTGGCCTTCTCGTACTTTCGCTTCGTGGGCGCACCGCCCTCCGCGACCGCCGCTTCGGCCACCAGTTCCGCGTAGGCCTTTTGCAGGTCGTCGCTCCAGCCGCTCTTGACGTCCTTTTCCAGTTCGTCGAAAGCTTCCCAGGCGATGTCGGCCGTCCGCCGCACCCTTTTCTTTTCCATGAGCCATTTCCAGACGCCCCAATCCTTGGCGACTTCCAGAAGCGACTTGGCGTCTTCTACTTGGACGAGTTTGCGCATATGCGAGTCTGCTGACAGTATCCGTAAGACGCGCCGCGAAGTCAACCCGGTGGGGCGGGCGTCCACGCCTGCAGTGGGTCTCCAGACCCGCTCAATGTTCGGAGAATCAAATCGAGGCTTTTGAAAACCGCGCGGGGCCGACGAGGGCGTCGGCTGCGGTCCAGGGGACCGCCCCACAGGCCCCCACGGGCCGCGGTGCCCTATGGGCTGGGACTCCGCCGCGCCCACCAATTGAAGCGTAGCGTTCGCGCGGGTACTGTCCTAAGGTCGCGTGAAGGCGGGGCGGGGCGGATGAGCCAGTGAACATGCAGTGGCAGTAGGCCGTCCTGATCTTGACGTGTTTTGGTTGTGCGAGATTGTGCCATTAACCGGCCAAT
>PMVV01000063.1 GCA_003166475.1 Bryobacterales bacterium
CCAAATGGAAAGGAGGGCGGACTTTAGTCCGCGCGTGGCTTTAGCCCCGCTTGTTTTCAAGCCGCCCGATGGCCAAGAATAGTAAGAGCTATGACCCAAGATCAATCTCTGCGGGAACACCTGATCTACCTGCTGGACGGCGGCGGTGCGCACCTGGATTTCGACGCGGCGGTCGCCGGTCTGCCCCCCGCGCTGCGCGGTGTCCGGCCCAGCGGATTACCGCACACGCCCTGGGAACTGCTGGAGCATATGCGCATCGCCCAGTCGGACATCCTGGAGTTCACGCGCAAACCGAAACATGTTTCGCCGGTGTGGCCCGCGGGCTACTGGCCGGCCACCCAGGCGCCCCCCGACGATGCCGCCTGGGACAAAAGCGTCAAAGCCTTCCGCGCCGATCTGGCTTCCCTACGGCGCATCGTGAAGAATCCGAAAATCAATCTGCATGCGCGCCTTCCCCACGGCACCGGCCAGACGGCGCTGCGCGAGGTGCTGCTGGTGGCGGACCATACCGCCTATCATCTGGGTCAACTGGTGTTGGTGCGACGGCTGCTGGGCGCGTGGAAGTAGCCCGAGCGCCCGATCCACGCTACCGACCCACGACCTTCCGCGCGACGATCCGCGCGACGACATTCCGCGCGACGACCTTCCGCGCGACGACCTTCCGAGCCACGACCGTAAGGGAGTGGTCCGCATGCGGCTATAATTATATTCCCTGCCGCCCATGCCACTCGACTGGTCCCCGCTCTGGCTCAGCTTGCGCTACGCCGGCTTGGCCACTCTGCTTGCCACGCTACTCGCGCTGCCCCTGGCGTGGCTTCTCGCGCACCGCCGCTTCCCCGGCTGCGAGCTGCTGGACGCCGCCGCCAACCTCCCGCTGGTCTTCCCGCCGGCCGTGCTGGCCTACTATCTGCTGGCCGCACTGGGGCGCTGGCCGCTGAAATTCAACTGGCATGCGGCGGTGGGCGTGTCCGCGATCTACACGCTGCCGCTGTTGGTGCGTATGACGCGCGCGGGCCTCCAAGCCATGGACCACAGCGTCGAGAACGCCGCCCGTAGCTTGGGTGCGGGCGAGTGGCGGATCTTCTGGCGTGTCACGTTACCGCTCGCGTGGCGTGCGCTGTTCGGAGCCGTCCTGGCAGGCTTCGTGCGCGCCCTTGCCGATTTCGGCGCGACGGTCATCGTTGCGAGCGGTGCCGCAACCGCCTGGCTGCTGCCTCTCGCAGCCGTAGCGCTGGCTGCCCTCTACATTGGAAATCGGGTGCGGCGCGCCCAGGTGTTGGCATGATCCAGGTGCGCCTCGCGGCCCACGGCGTGGATGTCGAGTTCCAAGCCGCGCCCGGCATCACCGCGCTGTTCGGACCCGCCGCCGCGGGCAAGACCTTCATCCTGGATGCCATCGCCGGCTTCGCGACCCCCGCCAGCGGCCGCATCATCCTGGACGATGAGATCCTCTTCGATGGCGCATCGCGCGTGAACCTGCCGCCCCGCCGCCGGCATTGCGGATATGTCGCGCGCCACTGGGCGTTGTTCCCGCACATGAGCCTGCGCGACAACCTGCTGTTCCCCCTGGCGGGTTTGCCGCGCCTGGAACGGCACCGCCGCGTCAACGAGATGCTGGACAGGTTTGCGCTCGGGGAAGCCGCGCCTAGCCGTCCGCATGCGCTCTCGCCCGCCCAGCGCCTGCGCGCGACGGTGGCCCGCGCGCTCATCGGCGATCCCCGGCTGCTGCTCGTGGACGAGCCCGCCGCCGGTCTGGACATAGCCATGCGCGCCGAGTGGTACACCGTCCTCCGCATGGTGCGCGATGAAACCAGCCTGCCGATCCTGCTGGCCGCGCGCGATCTGGAGACCTGCTTCGAGCTGGCCGGCAATATGTTGCTGCTGGATGCTGGACGCATCCTGCAATCGGGACCGCCGCGCAAAGTCTTGGATCAGCCCGCCGGCGTGGAAGCCGCGCGCCTGCTCGGCATCCGCAATCTGTTTCCCGCCGAAATTGTGGCGCTCGATCCGGGCCGCAACACCAGCCGCCTCCGCCTGGAGAGCTTCGAATTGACCGGCCCATACCTGCCCGGCTGCCTGCGCGGCGATCGCGTCTGGCTGTGCGTCGAGCCAGGCCAGTTGCATGCCGCGCCGCACGACGGATCGAAACCGGCGATGAACCAGGTTACCGCGCGCCTGGAACGCGCCTCGGAGACGCCCCTGGCCGTGCGGTTGGAATTTGCCGGCGGCATTGTGGCCGAAATCGCCCGGCGCACCTTCGAAGAGCAGCCCAAAGATAATGATAATAAGGATTGGCTGGTGGAGTTTCCGCCGCACGCCTTGCGAGTGCTGGGATGCCTCTGAAAACCTTCGACGAATATGTGGCGCTGGCCGAGCAGGCCCACGGCCACATCTGCGCCGGACAGATCCTGGGACTGCGCATGGCCATCTACGGCCTCAAGCTGCTCGAACTGGACGACCCGCTGGGCCGGCACCGCAAGCGCCTGGTGACCTTCATCGAAATCGATCGCTGCGCCACCGATGCCATCCCGGTCGTCACCGGATGCCGGCTGGGCAAGCGCGCGCTCAAGTTCCGCGACTTCGGCAAAGTGGCCGCCACCTTCTGCGACGTGCAAGCGGATCGCGCGGTGCGCCTGGTGGCGCGCGAAGACTCCAAACAGCGCGCCCGCGAAATGTTTCCGGAAATCGACGGCACCAACGCCCAGCAGATGCGTGCCTATCGCGAGATGCCGGATGCCGCGCTGTTCGCGGCCGAATGGGTGCGGGTGAAGCTAGGCCCCGAAGAATTCCCCGGTTACAAGTCGCCGCGCGTGGTGTGCGCGCAATGCGGCGAGGGCATCAGTTTCAAGCGCGAAGTGGTGCGCGATGGCCGCGCGCTCTGCAAAGCCTGCGCCGGCGAGCGCTACTACGAACCCCTTTGAAAGCTCGTGGGGCAGGCTCTCAGCCTGCGGCGGCCTCTCAGGCCGCCCGGTCAATCATGCTGCGCTACTACATCACGGACCGTCATCCACTGGGCGGCTGCCACGCCCTCCTCGAATCCATCGCCCGCGCCATGGCTGATGGAGTACACCGCATCCAGATCCGCGAAAAAGACCTCGCCGCCCGCGAACTCACCGAACTCGTGCGCTGCGCATTGCGCCTGCCGAATCCGCACGGCACAGCCATCCTGGTGAACGCCCGCCCAGACATCGCGCTGGCGTGTGGCGCGCACGGCGTGCATCTGCCGGCGGATTCCATCGCGCCGTGCATATGGCGCAAGATCGCGCCGCCCGGCTTCCTGATTGCAGTATCCTGCCACTCTGTCGATGACATCCGCCGCGCGGAAAGCGAAGGCGCCGACTTCGCGGTCTTCGGGCCGGTGTTCTTTACGCCGTCAAAAGCCGCGTACGGCGCCCCGCTAGGCCTTGAGCGCCTCAGCGAAGCCGCTGCCGCGGTGCGCATGCCGGTGCTGGCGCTCGGCGGCGTCACGGCGGAGAACGCCGCGCAGTGCCTGCAAGCCGGTGCCGCCGGCATCGCGGGAATCTCAATGTTCCAGTCACCAGTTGCATAGTCCACTAACGACGTCTTACCTTGAATATAGTGAGGAGACTTTATGACCACAGCCACGATCTCATCAAGCGGCCAGATCGCCATACCAAAGGCGGTGCGTGAGCGGCTCCATCTGGAAGCCGGAACGCAGCTTTCCATTGACGTGCAAGACGAGCAGTTGGTGATGAAGCGAGTCGACCGGAACTATCCCGACTGGCGCACGATGGAAGGCATGGTGCGAGGCGGCGAAAGTCTGACCAAGGCCTTGGAAGAGGATCGCGCCGCCGAGATAGCGCACGACGATGCCCGCGCAAAAGGTCGTTGATTCCTGGGCAATCCTCGCCTGGCTGCAGAAGGAACCCTCCGCGCCCTTGGTTCGGCAAATCTTTCTCGATGCGAATGCGGGAGCGTTCAACCTGCTCATGAGTTGGTATAACGCCGCCGAGGTGTTCTACACTCTAGCCAAACGGGGAGGTTTGGAGACTGCTGAGGAATTCCTGAGCCGCTTGCCGTCCCTTCCCATACGCCTTGTGCTCCCCGACGAGGATGGCATCGTCTCCGCCGCCCGAATCAAAGGCGCCCACCCGGTGGCCTTCGGCGACGCCTTTGCCATCGCGCTCGCCCAGTCCCAAGACGCAAGCGTCATCACTGGCGATAACGAGATCCGGCGTTGCGGAGTGGTTCAAGTGGACTGGATCGGCGTTTAAGGACAGCATTGACCCCGCTTGAACTCGCCGGTCACACGGTCCAAAAATAAATCGTGGACCCGCACTCTTCACTAAACACGCTACTTACTAACCGGCCCCCCTTGCAGCCACGGCGGTTTCCCAGTCCGTGCCCCTATCATGGAATTAGAGGGTTCCCACGCACCCGGTCGCTCTTTGATAATCGAATATTCTTTCAGTTCGGTCGTCCTGGGGAGCGGGCGCGTCATGCGAGTCACACTCCAAGCTGACGCCGACCTGGACGGGCGCGTACTCCGCGCATTGCGGCGGACTCGGGACGAATTCTGGTAAGCCAGGATTGCCGTACCATGCTTCAGGAAGCGATTTCCATCGCCAGCGACGCAGGCAACTACGCCTAACTCGCCGCCGCGCCGATCCCCTCTACCGAACTCGCCCGCAGCGCCTTCAGCTTATCCCGAATCTGCGCCGCCTTCTCGAACTCGAACTTGCGCGCGGCCTCGCGCATGCGCTCTTCCAACTCGCCCAATAAGTGCTCGCGCTGCTGCGGAGTCATGCTCTCGATCTCATCGTCGGATTCGAGCGGCACCGTCACATAATCGGCTTCCGCAATCGCCACCAGGCTCATATCGATCGGCTTGATAATCGATTGCGGCGTGATCCCATTTCGCTCGTTGTATTCCCGCTGCGTGCGCCGGCGCCGGGTGGTCTCGTCGATGGCTTTGCGCATGCTGTCGGTCATCACGTCCGCATACAGGATCGCGCGTCCTTCCACGTGCCGCGCCGCGCGCCCCATGGTCTGAATCAGCGAGCCGCTCGACCGCAGGAAGCCTTCTTTGTCGGCGTCCAGAATCGCCACCAGCGACACTTCCGGCAAGTCCAGCCCTTCGCGCAGCAGGTTGATCCCGATCAGCACGTCGAACTCGCCGCGCCGCAGGTCGCGCAGAATCTTGATGCGGTCGAGCGTGCTCACTTCGGAGTGCAGATAGCGGCAGCGCACGCCCACTTCGGAGTAATATTCCGCCAGGTCTTCGGCCATGCGCTTGGTCAGCGTGGTCACCAGCACGCGCTGGTTATTCTCCACCCGGCGTCGGATCTGGCCCAGTAGATCGTCTACCTGTCCCTTCACCGGACGGATCTCGACTTCCGGATCCAGCAGGCCGGTCGGGCGAATGATCTGCTCCACCACCACGCCGGCCGCCTTGGTCAGCTCATACGGGCCGGGCGTAGCCGAAACATACACCACCTGGTTGACCCTGTGCTCGAACTCTTCAAACGTGAGCGGGCGGTTGTCGAGCGCGCTGGGCATGCGGAACCCGTGCGACACCAGCACCTCCTTGCGCGAGCGGTCCCCATGATACATGCCGTGCAATTGCGGGATGGTCTGGTGGCTTTCGTCGATCAGGATCAGCGAATCGTGCGGCAAGTAATCGAGCAGCGTAGGGGGCGCTTCGCCCGGCAGCCGCCCGGAAAAATGCCGCGAATAATTCTCGATGCCGTGGCAGTAGCCGATCTCCTTCATCATCTCCAGGTCGAACATGGTGCGCTGCCACAGGCGTTGCGCCTCGATCAGCTTGCCCTGCTTCTCCAGTTCCTTGTGCCACCAGTCGAGCTCCGTCACGATGCTGGCCATGGCCGAGTCGCGGGTCTCGTCGGACATGACGTAGTGCGTCTTGGGATAGATGGGCAGCCGCTGGTAGGTCTGCCGCACCTGTCCCAGCAGCGGGTCGATCTGCGAAAGGCTCTCGATCTCGTCGCCGAACATCTCGATGCGGTAGGCGTAGTCTTCGTAAGTGGGATAGACTTCGATCACGTCGCCGCGCACCCGGAACGTGCCGCGGCGGAAGTCCATATCGTTGCGGTCGTAGAGAATATCCACCAGGCGCGAAACGATCTGGTTGCGCGAAATCTTCTGCCCTTTTTCGAGCATCAGCAGCATGCCGTAGTAGGCTTCCGGCGATCCCAGGCCGTAGATACAGCTCACGCTGGCCACGATCACGCAGTCGCGGCGTTCGAACAGCGATCGGGTGGCCGAAAGACGCAGCTTATCCAGTTCGTCGTTGACGGTGGCTTCCTTCTCGATATAAACGTCGCTCGATGGAATATACGCTTCCGGCTGATAGTAGTCGTAGTAACTGACAAAGTACTCCACCGCGTTTTCCGGAAAGTAGGATTTGAATTCGTGGTAGAGCTGCGCGGCCAGAGTCTTGTTGTGTGCCAGGATCAGCGAGGGGCGCCCGATGGCCTCGATCACCTTGGCCATGGTGAAGGTCTTGCCGGAGCCGGTCACCCCCAACAACACCTGGTGCGCCTCGCCGTCGCGCACGCCGCGCACCAGTTCTTCGATGGCGGTAGCCTGATCGCCCTTGGGACTGTAATTGACCGTCAGGTGGAAGCCCATCTCTTCAGTATAATTGTGGGGCAGGCCCTCGGCCCCGCTCTTCGCCCCGAAAAAGTCGAGATCAGGCCACGGGCCTGCCCCGCCAGGCGCGCCCCGATATATAGTAGTCCTTTCCATTCGCATGAAGATAACATCCAAGGCTCCCTGCCGCGTGGACATGGCCGGCGGCACCATCGACATCTGGCCGCTCTACCTGTTCCACGCCGCCCCGGTCACGGTGAACTTCGCCGTAGACCGCTATGCAAGTTGCACGCTCGAAACGCGCGCGGATGCCCGCATCACCCTGCGGTCGCGCGACCTCGACGCCCACGAAGAGTTCGAATCGCTGGCCGCATTGCGCGCCGCCAGGCGTTACAAGCTGCCGCTGGCCGCCTATGTGGTGCGGTACTTCGCGCCGGCCACCGGACTCGACCTGGTCACCCATTCCGAAGCCCCGGCGGGAGCCGGCATCTCCGGATCGTCCACGCTCATCATTGCGCTGGCCGCCGCGTTCAACAAGCTCACCCGAGCGGGCTACAAGCTCGAAAAGCTGCGCGAGATCGCCCAGAATATCGAGGCCCAGATCATTCGCGTGCCCACCGGTTGCCAGGACTATTATCCGGCCATGTACGGCGGCGTCAGCGCCATCGAACTGACCGAAGCGGGCGTCGTGCGCAAGCCCGTGGCGGTGGACCTGGAAGATCTCAACGAACGCGTGGTCCTGGCCTATACCGGCGAGCCGCGCAATTCCGGCATCAACAACTGGGAGGTCATGAAGGCGCACATTGATGGCGACCGCGCCGTGCACCGCAATTTCGACCGCATCGCGCAGATAGCGCGCGGCATGCGCCAGGCGCTCGAAAAACCGGATTGGGACGAAGTCGCACGCTTGCTGCGGCAGGAGTGGGCCAACCGCAAGAAGAATGCTCCGGGAATTACCACGCCGCTAATCGACCGGTTGGTCGAGGTGACGCGGCCGGCCGGCGCCGTGGGCGCCAAGGTCTGCGGAGCGGGAGGTGGCGGCTGCGTCTTCTTCCTGGTCAAGCGCGGCGCGAAATCGCCCGTGTCCGATGCCATCCAACAGGAGGGCGCAACCGTCCTGCCTGCGCGTGTGGCTCCGCGCGGAGTTACCGTCGCAACGGCCGCCGGATGAAAGCTTTCGCGTAACTTTGGTTAACATGGAATTATGGAAAAACTGCCGGCATTTCACAACGAACCCTACACCGATTTCTCGACACCCGCAAACCGGCTGGCCCTCGACGAGGCGCTCGCCAAGGTGCGCGCGCAGCTCGGCCGCGAGTACCATCTGGCGATCGGCGGCGAGCGGCTGGAGACCGGCGATTTGCTGCGCTCGGTGAACCCCTCGAACCCGCGGGAGGTAATCGGCGTACACCATCGGGCCACTACCGAACTGGCGCGGCGCGCGGTGGATTCGGCATACGCCTATTTTCCCGAGTGGTCCGCCACGCCGGCCGAACAGCGCATTCGACTCCTCTTGCGCGCGGCCGATATCATCCGCCGCCGCAAGCTGGAGTTCGACGCATGGCTGGTCCTGGAGGCCGGCAAGACCTGGCCGGAGGCGGACGCGGATGTCTCCGAAGCGGTCGATTTCTGCGAGTACTACGCGCGAGAGATGCAGCGGCTCAGCGGTCCGCAACCGCCGGCTCTCCAACTCCCCGGCGAGCGCGGCGAATTGTACTATCTGCCGCTGGGCGTCGGCGTCATCATTCCGCCATGGAACTTCCCCCTGGCAATCATGGTGGGGATGACCGTGGCTGCGCTGGTGGCGGGCAACACGGCCATCGTCAAGCCGTCCAGCGAGACCCCCACCATCGGGGCGAAATTCGCCGAGGTGTTGCTGGAAGCGGGCTTCCCGGAACAGTCGTTCTGCCTGCTCACCGGCAGCGGCGCGGCGGTCGGCGACACCATCGTCGAGCATCCCAAGACCCGCTTCGTGGCCTTCACCGGCTCGCGCGATGTGGGGCTGCGCATCAACGAACTGGCGGCCAAGACGCACCCGGGCCAGATCTGGATTAAGCGCGTAATCGCCGAGATGGGCGGCAAGGACGCCATCGTGGTGGATGCGGATTGCGATCTGGACAAGGCCGTGGAAGGCGTGGCGGTTTCGGCGTTCGGATACTCGGGGCAGAAGTGCTCGGCCTGCTCGCGCGCGATTGTGGACGCCAAAGTGTACGATGCATTCCTGGAAAAGTTGCAAGTGCGCGTTTCCAAAATTAAGGTGGGCGATGCCGAGAAGCCCGAGAACTATATGGGGCCGGTGATCAGCGATGGCGCGCGGCGGACCATTCTGCAATATATCGAGACCGGCAAGCAAGAGGGGCGGCTGTTGCCGGTTAACGTAGCCGCGCCAGCAGCGGCTGCAGACGGATACTTCGTGCCGCCTACCGTCATCGCGGACGTGGACGCCAAGGCGCGCATTTTCCAGGAGGAGATCTTCGGGCCGGTCCTGGCGGTCACCAAGGCGCGCGACTTCGACCACGCCATGGATTTGGCCAACGATTCGCAATATGGCCTGACCGGCGCCATCTTCTCCAACGTGCCCGAACACATCGAGCGCGCCCGGCGGCAATTCTTCGTAGGCAATCTGTACGTGAACCGCAAATGTACCGGAGCCATGGTCGGCGCGCACCCGTTCGGCGGCTTCAATATGTCGGGCACGGATTCCAAGGGCGGCGGTTCGGATTATATGCTGCTGTTCTTGCAGATGAAGTCCATCGCCGAGAGGGTGGGATAAGCGCTGGTGAGTGGGGCAGGCCATCGTTTTTCGTGGCCTGCCGAGTCCTTCCCCAAAAATTTGGTATATTCGTTGAAACAACACGGTTCCCCTCTCGACGGCATGAAAGGAGTGTCTGGTGAGTTCAAAGAACGATTCTGAGGTTCCCGGCAAGCCCAAACGCGGCGTCTCCCGGCGCGGATTCATCCGCGGCGCGGGCATCGGCGGCGGCGTCCTTGGCGCGGGCATCCTCGACAAGAAGGCGCTGGCGGCGCCCGCGGCCGAAGGCCGGTTCGTAGGCCCCGGCGCGGTCCCCATCACGCTCAAGATCAATGGCAAACCGCAAACCCTCAACCTGGAGCCGCGCGTCACGCTGCTCGATGCGCTGCGCAATCAACTGGAACTGACCGGCGCCAAGCGCGTGTGCGACCGGGCCACCTGCGGCGCCTGCACCGTTATCATCAACGGCAAATCCGTGTATAGTTGCACGGTTCTGGCCATCGACGCCCAGGGCAAAGACATTCAGACCATCGAAGGCATTTCCAGCGGCAAGCCGCACCCGGTTTCGGAAGCCTTCGTCGACAAAGACGGGCAGCAGTGCGGCTACTGCACGCCGGGATTCGTCATGGCGGCCAAAGCCTTCCTCGACCACAATCCGAATCCGACCTACGAAGAGGTCAAGGAAGGCTTGTGCGGCAACCTCTGCCGCTGCGGCACCTACGTGGGCGTGCGCCAGGCCGTGCTCGAAGCCGCCAAGGAGATGAAGGGAGGAAACCATGCCTGATTACAGTTGGCCTCCGATGGATCAGCGGCGGGTCATCGGCAAGCCCACCAAACGCCGCGACGGACTCGAGAAATCCACGGGCAAAGCGAAGTATTCGTCCGACCTGAAGCCGCCCGGGATGCTGTTCGGCGCGCTGCTGACCTCGCCCCACGCGCATGCGCGCATCACCAGCATCGATACCAGCGAGGCGGAACACATGCCGGGCGTCACGGCGGTTCGCGTGATGACCGGGGCCGGCAAAGAAGTGCAGTGGGAAGGCGCGGAGATCGCGACCGTAGCGGCGGTTAGCGAAGAACTCGCCAACGATGCCCTGCGCAAAATCAAGGTGCAATACGAAGTCCTGCCGCACCTGGTACACGAGAACGATCTTGCCAAGGCCGGCAATCGCGCCAAACCCGCGGGCGAGCAGGTCACCGGCGATCCCGACAAGGCCTTCCAGGAAGCCGATGCCGTGATCGAAGGGACCTACGGCATTCCGGTGATCACGCACTGCTGCCTGGAGCCGCACGGCAACATCGTGCAGTTCGCGGGCGACAAAGTGAACCTGTGGCCCTCCACGCAGAACGTGTCCGCCATCGGAGGCGACCTGGGCAAGTCGCTGGAAGTGGCGGCCGCCAATGTGCACGTCGAGATGCAATACATCGGCGGCGGCTTCGGCAGCAAGTTCGCCGCGGATAGCTGGGGCGTGGAAGCCGCGCTGCTCTCCAAAGCCAGCGGCGGTAAGCCCGTGAAGATGTTCCTCGACCGCGCCACGGAATTGAAAATTGCCGGCAACCGTCCGTCGGCATTCGCCAATATCAAGGTCGGCGCCAAGAAGGATGGCACCATCACCGCATGGCAATCCATCTCGTGGGCTACCGGCGGCATGGGCGGCGGCGGCATGCCTCCCATCCCTTACGTTTTCACCGAAATTCCCAACAAGCGGCTGAACCACACCGCGGTCGCCATCAATGCGGGCGGCGCGCGCGCCTGGCGCGCTCCGAACCATCCACAGGCATCCTTCCTGACCTGTTCCGCGCTCGAGGATCTGGCCGCCAAGCTGCGCATGGATCCGCTCGAACTGTTCAACAAGAACCTCGGCTACACCGCGCGCGAGGCCACCTACAAAGCCCAATTGCAGAAGGCCGCCGAAATCATGGAGTGGCAGAAGCGCTGGCATCCGCGCGGCGAGGGCCACGGGCCGGTGAAACAAGGACTCGGCCTGGCGGTCAACACCTGGGGCGGCGGCGGACACGCCAGCCAGTGCCGTACCACCATCAATCCGGATGGATCGGTGGTGCTGGAAATCGGAACCCAGGATCTGGGCACCGGTACGCGAACCGCCATCACCATGGTGGCGGCTGAAACGCTGGGCCTGCCGCTGGGCGCTATCACGCTGCGCATCGGCAATAGCGACTACCCACCGGATGGCGCATCGGGTGGCTCCACGACCATAGGCGGCGTCTCGCCATCCACGCTGAAATCCACCACCAACGCGCGGGCGAAATTGTTCGCGGCGGTGGCGCCGGCCCTCGGCACGACGCCCGATCGGCTCGCGGCCGTGGATGGCCGCATCCAGGTGCAAGGCGATCCGTCCAAGAGCCTGCCCTGGCAGGATGCCTGCCGCAAATTGGGCAGCAGCAAGATCTCGGAGATGGGCGAGAACAATCCGCGCAATCCCGGCGGGTTGATGTCCAGCGGCGTGGGCGGCGTGCAAATGGCCGACGTCTCCGTCGACACCGAGACCGGCATCGTCAAGATGAACAAGTTCGTGGCCGTGCAGGACTGTGGCCTGATTATCAATCCGTGGCTCGCCGAAAGCCAGATCCACGGCGCGGTCATCATGGGCATCTGCGGCGCGCTGTTTGAAGAGCGCATCATGGACGAGCAGAGCGGCAAATATCTGAATGCCGACATGGAGTTCTACAAGCTGGCCGGCATCGCCGATATCGGCGAGATCGTGGTGCACCTGGACATCACGCCGGAGAACGATAAACGCGGCGTGATTGGACTGGGTGAGCCGCCGGCCATAGGCGTGATCGCCTCGATCGCAAACGCGGTGGCCAACGCCATCGGAGTCAGGGTGCCGCACGTACCGCTGACCGCGGACCGCGTGCTGGCGGCCCTGGAAGGGAGGAACGCATAATGCAAGCCTTCGAATATGCCAGCCCCGCCACCGTCCGCGAGGCGGTGGGCATGCTGGGCGCGCGCTGGGGCGAAGTGGATGTGCTGGCCGGCGGTACCGACCTGCTGAGCCTGATGAAGGAGCAAATCGAAACGCCGCGGCGCGTGGTGAATATCAAAAACATCAAGGAACTCGGCGGCATCAAAAAGCACGGTGCGGAGGTGCGCATCGGCGCCGCCGTCACCTTCGATGAACTGGAGCGCAATCCCGAAATCCGGCGGTTCTATCCGGGGCTGGCGCAAGCGGCGCGCGGCGTTTCGAGCCCGCAAATCCGCAACATGGGCACGGTGGCCGGCGATCTTTGCCAGCGGCCGCGCTGCTGGTATTACCGCAACGGCTTCGGTTTGCTGGGCCAGGATAAAGATGGCAAATCGCTGATCCCCGGCGGCGAGAATAAGTATCACGCCATCCTGGGCAACGCCGGTCCGGCTTATTTCGTGAGCGCATCCAGCCTGGGTCCCGCGCTGGTCGCGCTAGGCGCGAAGATCCGTCTGGTTTCGGCTTCGGGCAGCCGCGACGTGGATGCCGCGAAGTTCTTCGTCACGCCGCAGAACGCCGCCAGCCGCGAGATCGCGCTGCTGCCCAACGAACTGGTCACCGAGATCGTATTGCCGTCCACCGACACTCACAGCGCCACTTACGAAGTGCGTCAAAAAGAAGCGCTGGACTGGCCGCTGGCCACCGCTTCCGTGGTTTTGAACATGGCGGGCGACACCGTCTCCAGCGCGCGCATCGTGCTGGGACACGTAGCCCCCACGCCGTGGGTTGCGACCGAGGGGCAAATGGCGCTGGCGGGCAAATCCGTCACGCAGGCAGTAGCCGCGGAAGTGGGCAAAGCGGCGCTCGAAGGCGCTACGCCGCTCAGCCAGAACCGCTACAAGGTGCAACTGGCGCGCGTCGCCGTGAAACGCGCGCTGCTCATGGCCGCAACAGGAAAGATATAACATGGAACTCCCAGGATTGACCCACATCGGCATGGAGCGCTGCCATAACCTAAACTGGAAAGGCCAGTTCATCGACGCCGAATGGGACCCCACGGTCCAGCACGGCAACGACCGGCTCTTCTGGTGCCAGCACACATACAACTGCCTCGGCCCGGACGGCAAAGTCGTCGACGACGAAGAGTGCAACCCGGCCAGGGAGTGCTATAAGGCGCTATAGGTTGGGCAGATGATCGTTTTACGTCGTCTGCCAGCGCTCCCCGAAGGCGGCAGACCACGAAGTGCGATGGTCTGCCCCACCAAAGTGAACAGTAATGCACCTGGAACATGAGCGGCTGTTCATTACCCCCTGCCGCCGTCCGCGCCAAGGATGGAAAGAGGCCTTCGCCGCGGCCGGTTCTTCTGCCCACGATCCGTTGCTGCTTGACTCTTTGCCTCCGAATCGGTTCGAAGCCGAGGAGTGGAGGTGGTGAATCCACCGCGGCGTGACGACGTCTGGATGGTCGCCTTGGACCCCACCCAGGGCTCGGGGATTCAGAAAACCCGCCCCTGTCTGATCGTTTCACCCGATGAGGCCAATGCCTATTTGCGCACGGTCATTGTCGCTCCCATGACGACGACCGAACGATCCTATCCGACGCGTGTCGGCATTACGTTCCAAAGGAAGCGTGGCCAAGTTGCACGGGATCAAATCAGGGCGGTAGACCGGGAACGTCTGGTCCGCAAGCTTGGCGCAGCCCCGGCAAAGACTGCGCAAGCGGTCGCGTCGGTTTTGGTGGAGATGTTTACCAGAACCTGAAATTCTCCGGCATCCGCTATAATAGTAGCAATAGGAGGGCAGATGCATCGAACAATCGCAATAGCCGTCGTGTCGCTGGCGATGGCTGGCTTTACTTTCGCCGCCGCAATTCCCGCGCACAACATTTACGGTAATTATGTGGAGGCCCGCACGGCGGACGTCTACACCGGCCCCTGCTTCGCCAACGCCGAAGTCGGGCTGGTCGGCCAGTTGGCAGTGTTCGGCTGGAAGGTGACCAAAGGTACCTGGCAGGGCGTGGATCTCGATGGCATGTCCGTCGTGGGAGTGGTGCGCGCGCATCACACGCTGGGCGATGTCTTCGAATCCGCCTATCCCGTGAAAGCCGTCATGATCGTGGATAGCCGCGCCAACACGGAGCAGCGCCTGGCCTTGCAAAGCTTCGCCAAACACATGGCCGGCGATCTATTGCAGGACGTGGTCCGCGTGGACTATCAGCCGATCGAGCTGACCTTCGCCGACGACAACATCCATAGCATGAAGGCCAACCTGACGGCCGGCAACCTGGCCAAGATCACGACGCGCGCGCTGAGCGAAGGCGACCACATCTGCCGCAACGAAGAAGTCTGGTACCGTCCGCTCACCAAGCTGGACCACGCCATGCCCGCCTACGCGCTGGCGAACCAATTCCAGGGGCAGGGCCTCGACACCACCTGGCGCAGCCCAGACAAGCGCAGCGCCTTCATCGGATCGTTCGTTACCGAGTCTGAGTAGAATGGAGGGCGGGCTTGAGCCCGCGCGGGGCTTAAGCCCCGCCCAGGTACCGGCTGGCCCATTCCAAAAACGTGGGCCAGTTCGGACCCGCGGTGTGCCCGCCGCTATGTTGCCGGAAAGCCACCTCGCCGTCGGTGAGCGCGGTCTCGATGGGAGGCATCTCGGTGGTCCCCAGATCCTTCTTGCCCAGCAGCCTGTAAACCGGACCCGCGCCCGCGGCCGCCAGGAACATGCCCTTGGCGTCCACCCATGCGTCGCCCCTGAACGCGCCGGCACTGATGAACACCGGACGCGGCGCGCACAGGGCAACGAGCTCGTGCGAATCCACCGGCAGATCGTTCCAGTTCAGCGGCCCGCCGTACTTGATGAAGTTGCCCGCCATCCAGTGATATTCGCCCGACCCGGCCAGGTTCTCCACAATCTCGCCGTAGTTGCGGCGATGCAGCTTCGCCCCGCCCTCGCCCGATGAGGCGATGAACCCGATGGCGAAACGCTGGTCGTAAGCCATCGTCACCAGCGCCGCCTTGCCGTACCGCGACAGGCCTTCGATGCCCACCCGCCTGGCATCCACGGCCTTGTCGGTCTCGAAGTAATCGAGCGCGCGGCTGGCGCCCCAGGCCCACGCACGCAGTGCGCCCCAATCGTCCGGCTTGCGCGGCTGGCCCTTGTTCACCAGGCCGATGATGCCCTCGGTCAGGCCCGCGCCGTTGTCGGCCTGCACGCTGCCGGGGATCAGGATGGCGTAGCCCCACCCCTTGGCCAGCACCTGCTGTTGCCAGGGCGGCCCGCTGCCGGCGGGTGGTGGCGGCATGCGGCGCCCAGCGGGGAAGACAAACCCGAACTCCATGATCACCGGCACCGGACCGCTGGCGTTGGCCGGCGTCGTCAGGGTCAAGTCGATGTTGACGGCGATCGCCGGATACGCGGAATTGTCCACGTGCCCCACCAGCTTCTTAACCACCACCGGCACGTCGCCGTTGTTCTCCTGCGTTGTGCCAGTCACTTCCCACGTCACCTTCGGCGTGACCTTGGGCACGCGCCCATAAACTTCCCGATCGAAATCCTCCACGATCTCCGGACGCCGCTTGCTCCACCAAACTTTGGCCGACTTCACTTTCTTGCCGTTCTTCAGCACCAGCGGATCGGGCAGTTTCGGATACGGATTGGCTTTCGCCTCATCGTAGTTGGCGGCGTTCGGCGCTTGCGGGTGATTGCCGTCCGCGCCCGGCCGCAGCGAGGTGATGTGCAACTGATCCATCATCTGCTGATGGTCCTGCTGCGCCGTCATCTTGGCGGGCGCTGGCGTGTCCTGCGCGCGTGCCGACAGAGCGACGAACGCCATGAGAAAGAAAACCAGCCGTCGATTTTTCACGAGGTCATTATAATTCGCGGCCGGCTTCCAGCGTCGTCACTACCAGCGCGACCCACAGTAAGTCCGCGAGCAGCAGGTGCAGGATCTGCATCCAGACCGGCGCGAGCAGAACGATGTTCACGGCTCCGGCGGCGAGTTGCAAGAATACCAGTGCCGCGACCACAACGCCCATCCGGACCGCACTCGCCCGTGTGGATCGCATCGCCGTCATAGCGGCTGCCAGCAAGATGATCGCGCCCACCACCGCCAGCACCGGGTGTACGGCTCGCAGGCGCAGCAGCACGCTGGCCGTTTGCGAGAACTCCTGCCGCATCCCGGCGGCCACGGAAGCGGCCGGATACAGCGTGTCGCCCAGGGCCGCAATGGCGCCGCTGACCGCCACCACGATCGCCACCGGCAGCGCGGCCACCAACAACTTCGGCGCGCGCGGCCAGGGGCGCGCTACGGGATCGCAGCCAAACCACGCCGTGAGGGTCAGCATGGCCAGCAGGATCTGGGTGTTCACCAGGTGCGCGGAGAGATAGGCGGCGCGCCCCGCGGAAGCGTTGTGCTCCACGTATTGCAACAGAACCAGGCCCGCTCCCAGCAGCGCCTCCACAATCAGGAACACGACCGAGAGCGCCGCACACGTGCGCGCACGATGGCCGCGCGGGAACAGCCGGTAGGCCCACAGGCAAAGCGCGGCGACGCCCACCAACGCGAGGCCGCTCGTGGCGCGGTGGGTGAATTCGATGACGGTTTCGATGCGCGGCGCGCGCGGCACCATCGCGCCATTGCACAGCGGCCAGCGGTTGCCGCAACCGGCTCCCGAGCCAGTGGCGCGCACGAACGCGCCCCACAGGACCACCAACATGTTGTAAGCGAGCACGCCCCAGGCAACCCGGCTGAATCGTCGCGTGTCCGCCACTGGGTGAGACATAAGCCTCAATGTAGCAAGTGCTACCGTGAAGCACATGCCAACCCTCATCGACCTGAGCCATACGGTGGAACATGGCCTGATCACGTACAAGGGTCTGCCCGCGCCCATCGTCTGCGACTTCCTCAGCCGGGAAGACTCGCGGCGCATCTACGTCCCCGGAACGGAATTCCATATCGGCAAAATCGAAATGGTGGCCAACACCGGTACCTATGTGGACTCGCCGTTTCACCGCTACGCCGATGGCCAGGACCTCTCCGAACTGCCGCTGGAGTCGCTCGCCAACCTGGAGGGTATCGCGGTGCGACACGCCGGGCGCGCGATCGGCCGCTCCGCATTCGGCGATCTGGAGCTGCGCGGCAAGGCTGTGCTGATACACACCGGATGGGACCGCCATTGGGCCACGGACCAATACTTCGAAGGCCATCCGTTCCTGACGGAGGAGGCGGCCCGGCACATAGCCAACTCCGGCGCCGCACTGGCAGGCATCGATTCGCTCAATATCGACGATACCGCCGACCTGTCGCGGCCGGCGCATTCCATCCTGCTGCGCGCCGGCATTCCCATCGCCGAGCATCTGTGCAACCTGGAATCGGCCCCGGCGGCAGCCTTCCGGTTTTTCGCCGTGCCGGTAAAGGTGAAGCGCTTCGGCACTTTCCCGGTGCGGGCGTTTGCGATCGTGTAGGCCGTGCTCGGGTGCGGCGTAGCTGGGCTGAAGGCATGGGCGCGATACGCCAAAGTGAGACCTGTCTGCCCAGCTTCAAGATGCGCCGTAACAAGATCCTCGCGCCTCTGGGCGCAGGCGGGATGGGCGAGGTGTACAAGGCCATCGGCGCCACCATGGAGAAGTTCACCGGCGGACGGTTCGGAGCCGAACGGCCGTGAACCTGCCGTCCATCATCGCCGCTCGCCACCCACCCGGTCGTCTTGGCCAAAATCAGGCTATAATTGTTAGCCATAGCAGGAACCATGGTTCGACGGCTTACCCCTTTGCCACTTTGCCTTTGCTGCTGGCATCCGCTGTCCCCCTAAGCGCTCAAGCTTCGGCGAACATCCGCCAGTGAAGGGCACGCCGGCTCGATGTCAAGCTTCTGCAGCGCAATAGCTTTCAAGACTATAAACTCCGGACCGACAGCGTGCAGCGTATTACGGTTGGCGCGAATCAAGGCATAAGCGTGGTCGCAGACTACGTGAACGTCGGCCAGAGGAAGGCCGAGTATCACACTTGGGTCTACTAGGGAAAGCCCATGTGTATTTCGACGACCGGGTTCCCGAGGCGCAACTGCCCGCATTTTCAGGAGCGCTTTAATGCTGCTATAGTTTTCCCCGAAAGGAGGAGTGGCCATGTTTCAGCGGCTTATCGCTTTTTCCGTTTTGCCTCTACTGGCAGTAGCAGGCGAAATTGGCAATCTGCAAGAATGGTGTCTACCACCGCCGGCTGGTCCATCGTGAGCGAGAAGCCTTCCGCGGACGGCGCACAGATGGTCTGTGTGAAGGACTCCGTGACGGAGACGATGGGCGCAGCGTGGTTCAAGCCGCAGAACGTGGATGCGGCGAACATTCCTGCATTTCTCGACCGGCGGCTGGATGCCAAGGCCGCGCAGCGCAACAACTTCGAGGGCTATCGATTCCGGCCCGACAGCGTGCAGCGTACCATGATCGGCGGGCATCCGGCGTTCAGCGCGGTTGCCGACTAGGACTAGGTGAGCGCGGGCCAGCAGAAGGTCGAGTACATTACCTGGATTGACGCTCCCAAGTGCCGCGTACTGTTCAGCGTCCAGAAGCCGGTGGGCCAGTTTCCCGCTTTCCAGCCGCGCTTCGACGGGCGCGACCACTGGCGAGGTCCAGGTAACGACACCGGGCGGCACGCTCTCCAGCGGCGGCCCCTTCATCGTGGTTCCGTGATTTTGAGCGGCTGCGTCCCTCAGGCGCGCTGGTAAGAAGGGACAGTCGTCGACCGGCGCTGCCTATTCGTATCGCAAAGCCGAAATTGGGTCGATGCGCGAGGCCTTCCATGCGGGCACCAGAGCCGCCAGCGCAGCCACCGCGGCAAGCGCGGCCGCCGCGCCCGCGTAAATGGGAAGGTCCGCCCCCTGGATGCCGAACAATTGCGATTCGACATAACGGCTCAGTGTAAACGCCGCGCCCAAGCCAATCACGATTCCCGCCGCTACCATGCGGCCGGCATCCAGCAGCACCATCCGCAGCACGGCGGCGGGCAACGCACCTAGAGCCATGCGTACGCCAATCTCGGCGGTCCGCCGCGCAACCGCGAAGGCGATCACGCCATAGACTCCGATGGCGGCAAGCAGCGTCGCCAGTATGCCAAACGCACTCGATAAAACAGCCACCAACCGCTCCGTGTAAAGCGCCTCGCGAATGCGCAGCTCAACCGGCTGGATCTCCGGAACCGGCAAGCCTGCGTCGGCCTCCCTCACCGCCCGGCGGATGGCCGCCGCCAGACCGGCCTCGTTCCCCGCGGCGCGGACGTAGAAGACCATGCGCGCAGGCACTTCGCGTTGCGTATAGGGGAAAAAGACCGTGCTGGACACGGGACGCCGCACATTGGTGCGGACGTCCGCCGCGACGCCCACGATTTCCCGGTTGAGCGGCACCTTCGGACCGCCAAAACCCAAATGCCTGCCAAGCGGGTTTTGCTTGGGGAAATAACGCTTGACGAATGCCTCATTGACTACCACCGGCTCCACGGCCGCATCGCGCTCGTTGAACTCGCGGCCGGCGCGCAACGGGATCCCCAAGGCGCGGAAATAGGCGGGGCTGATCGCTTCAATCCTCGAAGTAGCGAAGTCTTTCCCAGTCGCCTCGGAGCCTTCCAACCGAATGCCCATGCCCCAGCCGGCGCCGCTGTACGGTCCGCCGTCGCCCCCAGCCACCCCGCTTATGCCGGGCAGCGCGGCGAGACGCTCCAGCAGATCGCGATAAAAAGCGTTGGCTGCCGCTCGCCCGGTGCGGATCAAGGTGGCGTCCACGGAGAACATCCACAGGCGTTCGGCGCGAAAGCCGCGGCTGGCGTTGACCAGGTTCGCGGCGCTGGCGCTGAAAAGTCCCGCGCCCACTACCAGCAGAACGGAGAGCGCGACCTGCACCGTGACAAGCACGCGCCGCAATCTCGCGGAACTCCCGCCGGAGAGCACGTTGGAGGCCTGATTCTTGAGCGTTGCGGCGACGTTCGGCTTGGTCGCCTGCAGTGCCGGGATGAGAGCGAACAACAGCGCGCACACCACCGATAGCGCCAATGTGTAGGCCAGCACCCGAAGGTCGAGCGATCCGGAGACCCAGCCTCCGGCGGCATCGCGCGGCAAGATACGCAGCAGCCCCACCGTGCTCCAATGCTCCACCAGCAGTCCGGCGGCCGCCCCGGCTATGGCCAGCAGCAGACCCTCTAGCAGCAATTGTTTCACCAGCAATCCGCGCTTGGCTCCCAGTGCCAGCCGGATGGCGATCTCCCGCTGCCGCCCGGTACCGCGTGCTACCAGCAGGCCGGCGACATTCGCGCAGGCGATCAGCAGGACCAGGGCAACCATGATCATCAGCACGGTAAGCGGCTTTTCCCACTTTTCACGGAGTTCGGTAATGCCGCGCGCGGCGGGCAGCAGTGCGAGGCGGTTCTTGAGCAGCGCCTCCCGATCCTTCGGGTCGCGCGGAGCGGCGCCCTGGCGCAGATCGGCTTCGAGGATGGCATGAAATACCACGTCCGTCGCCGCCTGCGCCTTGGCCAGGCTTTCGCCCGGTTTGATGCGGGCGAAGAAGTTGAGCCAGCTATGGGTGCGGTCTTCGAGCACATCCTCGGTCGGGGTAATCGCCCGCTGCATGGCGATGGGCACGAAGACGTCGGGCGAATCGCCCTGCACCAGGCCATTAAAATTGGCGCTGGAAACCCCGATCACGACGAAGGGCTGACCGTTGATGGCAACCGTTTGGTTCACGATCGCGGGATTCGCGCCCAGATGGCTGGACCAGAAACTGTGACTGAGGACTGCGACGGGATGGGCGCCGGGCGCGCCGTCGTCTTGGGGTGCGATGGTGCGGCCCAGTATCGCGGGGACCCCCAGGGTGGTGAAGTAATTGCCAGTCGTTAGTTCCGCTTGAGCCGCCTGGGTGCTCCCCTGCCAGGTGACGCGCACCGGCGCTGTGGCGCAAGCCAGAATGCCGGCAAACGCGGGAACGCGATCGCGCAGATCCCGGTACAACGGATACGGGAAAACGGACTCGGAGTTGGTTGTCCAACTCGATGAGTGCTCGCCGGGGCCCGAGTAGTCGCCGTGCAGCGCAACCAGCCGTTCGGGGTCCGCCACCGGCAGCGAACGAAGGACCACCTGGTCCAGCAGAGAGAAGATGGCGGTATTGGCGCCAATTCCAAGAGCCAGCGATAACACGGCGGCCAAGGTGAAGACGGGACTTCGGCGCAGCGCGCGCACTCCGTGCAGGAGGTCCACCAGCATACCTATATGCTATCGGGACGCGGGTTGCTTCGCTACGGTTGTGAACGAATAAAGACGCGGCCTGAGAGGCCGCTGCAGGCTGAGAGCCTGCCCCACTCAGGAGAGCAGGGCTACGCGAAGCTTTTCGAGTTGGCGGCGGGCGATATCGGCCCAACTGCTGGCGCTATCGATCTTCAGATAGGCCTTCCAGTGGTGGACGGCCCGCAGCACGTCGCCGCGGCGCTCGCACAGCAGGGCGAGATTGAAGTGCGCGTCGCCATAGCGCGGATTGATGCGGAGGGCGGTCTCGTAACAGAGCTGGGCTTTGGACAGGTCGCCGCGCTCGTCGTAGAGGTTGCCGAGATTGAAATGCGCCAGGGGGTAGTTGGGATCGGCTTTCAATGCGCGGGTGTAGTAGTCTTCGGCTTCCTGGAACTGGCGCAGGCGGTAACGAATGGTGCCCAGGTTGACCAGCGCGCCGGCGGCTTGGGGGTTGCACTCGACGGCCTGCAGATAGGCCTCCACGGCCTCGTCGATGGGCGCGCCGGTTTCTTCCAGAAACAACCCTTTCTGAAACCAAGCTTCGGAGTCGCGTTCACGCGGGGGCGGAGGCGGCTGGGGCGGCAGTGCTTGCACGCGGGCCAACTCGGAGGTGTCGAAGTCAAAGAGGATTTGACCGGTGAGCGCCATCATGTTTTGGCCCGCCACGCGCACGGCGATGTTGCGGCCATCGGAAAAGATCTTGAGTTCGGCCAGGGGATCGCGCACCTCGGAGAGGCGCTGCTTCAAGGAATCCAGGGCGCGTCCGATTTTGCGCAGGGGGATGCGGCGGGCGCGCAGTTCGCCGATGGTGCGGAGGGCGATCAGGTCGCGGAAGGAATAAGTGTCGGCCGCGGGAACCAGGCCCGAACGTTCCCAACTCCGCAACTGCCGCTCGGAGAGATGGAGCATTCGGCAAACCTCGGCACGCTGATATTGATGCTTCGGCGCGGTGGCAGGCACGGGGGGATTTTAGCATGAAGCGGCAAACCCGCGAGGCGTAGCTGTTGAAGGGCAGCAGCCAGGAGCGTGGGAAACTTCCCAGAAGGGACTTCAAGCCCGCGTCGGCCACACGGACGAGTGGATTTCCTTCCCGGACGACGAAGTTCAAATTGGAACAGTGGGTTGGAAGGG
Organism: Bryobacterales bacterium; assembly: GCA_003166475.1. Lineage (GTDB taxonomy): Bacteria > Acidobacteriota > Terriglobia > Bryobacterales > Bryobacteraceae > Bog-159. The sequence continues at coordinate 22,649 of PMVV01000063.1, forward strand.
CTGGCCCATGGCCCTGCAGTGTGGGAGGGATCGGCCGGATCCGTTAGCGCTCGGGAGAGAATCGCACTGCTTGCGCGCTATCATGGGTTCATGGCGGTCCGGGTTTCGAACAACAATCTGCCTAATCGCGCGGTCGGCGCCGCGGTCCAGGAAGCGGTGCTCGAAACAATTGGTGCTCTGGACGGCGACTGGCGGGTCCAAATTCATGAAAGCCACGACTCCCCGTCGTGGCATATCACGATTTGGGGACCAAACGACTTTCGCTGGACCCGAGAATTCTTCGGACCGGAGGAGCAGAACTCCTCGGACGGTTACGCCGCTATAAGAAAAGCTGTAGGCGATGCACTGGCGCGCTCATCGGTAAGAACCCGGCCGGTTGTGTGCATTAGTTACTCTTATCCCGACAACAAGGATTTCTTCGTCAATCAACTTGTTGATCGCCTTGGCCAAGAACTCCAGATTCAGTTCGGCGAGCCAATCAACGTGATCTGGGACGAGCATCGCTTGCGCCCGGATGCGAGATGGTCGGAAGGAGCCGAGAAGTGGCTCCAACTCGCCTCGTTCTTGGTCCCGGTAGTGTCGCCCAGCTACTTTAGGAGCGATTTATGCCGGAAGGAATTCGAGGTGTTCCTCGGAAGGGAGCAGCAAGCAGGCCGTACGCTGATCTTTCCGGTTCGCTTCGTGGCAACCGGTGAGTCCGAGGACTCAGCCGCTCAATCGCAGCCGGCATGGGTGCAGGGCCTGAGGCGCCATAAAGCCTTCGACCTTCGCCCATATCGATTCGACCTGGATACGAAGGACGCGCGGCGAGTGATTTCTTTCCTCGCGGCGTCAATTCGAGACGCGCATGCGCGGAACCCGCCCGAGCCTGCCAATCCCAGAATCGACGGTGAGCCGGTTATCACAGCGGCGGAACCGCTCTACGTCGAGTCGCTTCGGCTAAGAGATTTCAGGTGTTTTGAACAACTTGAGCTGCGCCTTGACAGGCCGTCGAGCCTGGAGGGGCGGTGGACCTGCATTGCTGGAATCAACGGAGCCGGGAAATCAAGCATCCTGCAAGCGCTCGGTGTTGCTTTACTGGGCTACCCGATGGCGCTCGAGCTCGGTGGTGCGCGGCTGAACCGAATGCGTCGGCTAGTGGATCTTGTCAATCGGATGCGAGCGGAGGTGGAGGTTGTGCTAAGCGCACCCGATCCCGACCCGCCGGTTTCATTTCGCCTGGACATTGACGATGGCCAAATCGTGGCTAAAGGTGGCGCGACATTTGGCCCTCCGGTTTGGGACCGGGTTCGGCGGCTAGTGATCGCTGGCTACGGCGCTACGCGCAACCTCTCTTCGCGCACCGATTTTGTTAGCGAGAACCTCAGCCCTGACGTCCGCCGGCAGATCACGCTGTTTGAGCCCTTGAGCCAACTGGCGGGCGCCGAGGCGGTGCTGTTGCCAGAGGAGACAAGCCGGGCCTTTGCGAATCTCTTCCAAAACGTCATCCTGGAAGTATTCGGTGCGGAGTTGGTGTACGCGACCGGTGGCTTCACCCGCTTTATCGTCGCGAACCAAGAGATGGTTGAGGCGATCGATCTGCCCGACGGTTACCGCTCTCTTGTTGCCTGGCTTGCGGACCTGTGCGCTTTCTGGTGCGAGAAAGCGCCGGATCTCGCAGCTAGCGCGAAACCAGCGGACATACATGCGATCGTGCTCGTCGATGAGATCGACCTTCATCTGCATCCTAGCCTACAGCGAGCATTGATTCCTCGGCTGCGAAAGACGTTTCCGAAGGTTCAGTGGATCGTTACTACGCATTCCCCCCTTGTTCTCGCCAACTTCGATGCAAACGAGATCATAGCCCTCGATCGGGATAGCTACGGCAACATTCGTGAACTTGACCGGCAGATCCTCAGCTTCACGGCGGACGAGATTTACGAATGGCTGATGGGCACGCGGCCGGTAGGCGCTGAAATCCAGGAGGAGCTTCGCAAGTCGGACGAAGGCCGTGGCAGAGACCCAAAAGAGATGGCGGTCATGATGCGGGTCTCACCCAGCACGGACGAACAGGCCGCTCGGGAACAGGTGGCGGAATTTAAGGAGATTCTGAAGACTCTCAAGCACTGACATGCGGCACCTGCGAAGACCGCAATACACGGTTCCTACAATGCTTGATACCGGCCGCGGTGGCCGTCGGCGACAGGGAGATCGCAGCCATTACGAACGGACCGCGGCTGTTCGAGTTCCCTTCCCGCCACACTGGACCGAGCCCGACGTCAAAGGTCTGCTGCACGCGATGCAAGGCAGTATCTGCGCCTATTGCGGTTTGGATGTCGGGTTGGACGTCGACCACTTTCGCCCGAAAGGTGCTATCGACGAAGATCCCGCCCACGGCGGCTATTGGTGGCTGGCGTACGAGTGTTCAAACTACTTCCTTGCGTGCACAACCTGCAATCGTAACCGGAAGAAAGCCAGCTTTCCAATCCTGCCGTTCACAGCTCGGTGTACCTATCAAACGCGGGGCACGATTCGTGCGGAAAAGCGCATCCTGCTGGATCCATCGGAGGACCCCATCGAGGAATGGCTAACGCTTGGTCAGGGGGATGAGACTGGCAAGCTGATCCCTAACGCCGATCTCAGCACGGAGGAGCGGTCGCGGGTCCAGGAGGCCATCGACCTTTTTGGTTTGAACAGCGACCAGATGGTGCGGGGCCAACGATCTAAAGCTTATGAGCGTGCAGCACGAGCGGCGGCTGAGCAACGTTGGGATGAACTAAGACTCAGCGCAATGTGTCACCGTCCTCACAGCTTGGCCGCCCGAATCGTCCTAGAGAGGGTGGCCCCGGAGTGCCTCCCCACCGCTGAGGAGGAAATGCGAGATCTCATCGACTTACTCTGGAAAGATCTGCGGACGCTTGTGGATGAGATTCGAAGTTTCCGAGCGAGGGCGAGAGCCCCGAGCCCGGTGGATGAACGGCAACTCCGCGAACTAGTTTGGGCATTAATCGTGCTGCGGAGCGATCCTCCGGCGGGCGATCCGTCAAGTGCCGACGAATACCTGGGGCAACTGCTGGAGCGCGAGGAGGCCGAAATTAGGACAGCAATCGCCGCACTATTCCGCGCCATGCAGCGAGCGCTCGCCGAGGTGAGTGGCCATCATGGCAAATAAGATTTGTCTACCGCGGCATCCGCGCAGATCACTTGGTCGCGTAGTCGTTTTAAACCGGACTTGTGCCGCTCGGGGGCCAGAAACGGCGTTCGAGGCAATCAGGATGCCGCCGGCATTGCCCGCTGCACGCTCCCGCAATCGAACTTCCGGCGCGCCAGCATCTTGACCCCGCAGTGGCGCCAGCCGTGACGTTTGACGGTATTTATAGTCCAATAGAATCATGAACAGGGTCATCGCATCGCTCTTCCTTGCCACTTGCGCCTTCGCCGGAGATCCTGAATGGCCCGGTTTCCGCGGCCCCTCCTCCAACCCCTCCGCCCTCAACTCCAATCTGCCCGACAAATGGTCGAAAACGTCGAACATCGAATGGACCGCGACCCTCCCCGGCCTGGGCTGGTCTTCTCCGATCGTCGCCGGCAGGAACATCTTCGTCACCACCGTCACCACCGACGGCAAGGCGAAACAGCCGCAAGCCGGCACCGACTATTCCAACCAATACGTTGCCGAGCTCATGAAGCAGGGTCTCAAAGAGAAGGAGCTTCTGGACCGCCTGAACGCGCGCGATTTCGAATTCCCCGACGAAGTCTTCCTCCATTACTTCCTCTATTCCATCGATCTCGACTCCGGCAAGATCAACTGGAGGCGCGAATTCCATGCAGGCCACCCTCCCGGGGGCCGTCACCGCAAGAACAGCTTCTGCTCGGAAACCCCTGTCACCGACGGCCAGCGTGTCTACGTGTACATTAACAACCTTGGACTTTTCGCCTATGATCTCGACGGCAACAAAATCTGGAACACCCCGCTCGAAAGCTTTCCGACCATCCTCGATTTCGGTACGGCCTCTTCACCCACTCTGGTCAATGGCCTCGTGATCGTCGTCAACGACAACGAGAAACAGCAGTTCATCGCGGCATTCGAGACAAATACCGGCAAGCAAGTCTGGCGCACAGATCGCTCAATTCACGTTCAAGGCTCCGATCGCCAGACCGGCTGGTCGAGTCCCTACATCTGGAAGAACTCCGAGCGCAGCGAAATTGCCACTATTGGCCCTGGCCTCGCCATCAGTTACGACCTCAAAGGCCAAGAACTGTGGCGTCTCGGCGGGATGTCCGCCATGCCAATCCCGAGTCCATTCGCCTACGGCGGCCTGTTGTATCTCAACGGTGGGACGGCTAAAGCCCTGGCCGCGATCAAACCAGGGGCGCACGGCGACCTCACCACGCCAGACGGCGCCAAGCTGAACGAGTTTGTCGCTTGGATGCAGCCCAAAGCGGGAACTTATCTGCCAACCGAACTGGCCTATGGCGGAGGGCTCTACGTCCTCACCCACAACGGCATCCTCACGCGATTTGACGCTAGCACTGGCGTGCAAACTTACAAGGCGCGCATCGGCGAAGGCGGCGATTTCACCTCATCGCCCTGGGGCTACAACGACAAGATTTTTTGTTTGAACGAAGAAGGCCGAACGTTCGTGATCCGCGCTGGCGATAAATACGAATTGCTCGATTCCAACGACCTCGGCGAGATGGCGCTGGCCACCCCAGCCCTTATTGCCGATCGCCTGATCCTGCGCACCGAGAATCATCTCTACTCCATCCGCAACACACCCAGCAGCAGGCGCCGTTAAAGAACCGAATTCAGGGAGCGGTTTGGACAGGAATCGTTTTTCATCCATGCATCCTCGGACCCCAATGTGCCGAAGCACAGAGCATGCGAATCGAAGAGTCCTGGCGCCCTCATGCACGGCGCGCCTGGGCTAGCCCCAATACTGTTCACTTAAGGGCCTTCGGTGGGGCAGACGATCGGTTTATGTCGTCTGCCAGCGCCCCGCAGAGGAGGCAGACCACGAAAGACGATGGTCTGCCCCACCAAAGTGAACAGCATTGGGGCTAGCCCCACGATTAACCTGGGATCGGCTCCACAAACACGGCGGTGCCGTAGGCCAGTACTTCGGTAACCCCGCTCATGATTTCGGTGGCGTCGTAGCGCGCGCCGACCACGGCGTTGGCGCCCACTTCGGCGGCGTGGTTCAACATCAGCTCGAAAGCGTGCTGGCGGGTCTTTTCACAGAGGCTCGACAGCAGCGTGATGTTTCCGCCGACCAGCGTCTGCAGGCTGGCGCCGAGGGTGCCGAAGACCGAGCGCGAGCGTACCACGATGCCGCGCACTACACCGAGATTGCGCACGATCTTGTAGCCATCCAGGGTGAAAGCGGTAGTCACCATGTATTCAGGGACGAACGTGGATTGAGGATTGCCGGCTGGATCTGCCATAAGCTTTATCTTAGTAGAATAGAGCCGTTATGGCGCAGACACCCGCGATCCCACCATCCAGTCCCTTGCCGCCCGCCAGCGCCGAGTATGAGACGGCCATGCATGGCGCGCCCGGCAAATCGCCGCAGGTCCGGAAGTGGAAGATGTTCCGCTCCAGCCAGGGCGAGACGCATCTCGATTTCGGAAAGACCGGACTGATCGGCAAGCCGGGGGCGGGGCAGACGATTCTGCTCGATCATGTGAAGCGGGAGGCTCGCGTGGTGCCGACGCCGCCTCATGCGCAGGCGCCGGCACCGCCGTCCGCGCAGGCGCCAGGCGGGGCGCCGCACATGCTCGCGCCACCTTCTGCATTGCTGCACGTGAAAGATCTGGGCAAGCGGACGATCGGCGGGCACCCGGCGGACGGCAAGATGTACACTTTCCAGCCGCCGAAAGCTCCGGCTGCGCCGGGTGCGCAAGGGCTTCCGGGGTTCCAAGGGCCCAAGCTGGGGGCACTGCCGAAGGCACCCGGATTGCCGAAGCCGCCCATGCCGGGACTGGCGCCACCTGGAGTTGCGGCACCTGCCCTGAAGCCGCCGCCGGCGCCAGGCGCGCCGCATGGGAAGGTGCAAACGCTGGAGGTGTGGACCCACACGAAGTTGAAGATTCCGGTGCTCACCAAAGCCAACGGAATGCCCGGGCTGCAGAGCAGCGTATGCAAGAACGCCAAGGGCGGCGAACCGCCGGCGTCCCGGTTTAAGATTCCGGCAGGATACAAGCTGATCAAGCCCAAGCCGCCGGCCCTACCCCGTCCGCCCGCATGAGCAGATCGCTCACGCCAGCGTGGGGGCAGCAAACGGCCCGCGGGCGTTTTCGAGCCGGACGGCCAACTCCAGAATCAGTTCCTCTTCATAAGGCCGGCCTACGAGCTGCACGCCGATCGGCAGCCCTTCGGCGGACATTCCGAACGGGATTACCACAGCCGGCAGGCCCAGCAGGTTGAATGGAGTGGCCGGCATCATGGCTTGAAACAGGCCGATCTCTTCGTCATCCACCTTCCAGTGCCGCGTGCGGTGCGGAAAGGCGGTCACTCCGCAGGGCGGCATCAGCAGTACCGGATACCGTTCCATCTGGCGCAGCAGGGAGGCGCGCATACGGTCGCGCTTGGCCAGGTTCAGTAAGAGCTGCTCCACGCTGGGGGCGGGCTGTTCCAGCGCGCTCAAGAGGAATTCGGTGCCGGTCCAGTGCGCGTCGGCCTCGCGGCCCTGGATCGTTTGCCTGGTGAGGGGCGCCGGCAACTGGCCGAAGAAGAACCACCACAGATTTGGCGCGCGCTCCAGGCCCTGCGGCTCGAAAGGCTCGGTGGGGATCATGAGATCGGTGAGCGTCTGCGCCGCGCGGCGTACGGTCTGGCGGATCTCCGGATCGACCGGCACACGATAGAATTGTTCGACCAGGCCGACGCGCAAGCCGGCAACGCTCGACGGCTGCAACGGCACCGGCGCGGAGAAGGGATCCTGGCTGTCATATCCAGCCAGCGCGGCGAACAGAAGGCGGAGGTCTTCGGCTGAGCGCGCCAGCGGGCCGGCCACCGCCAGCAGGCCGGAGGGATGGCTCATTACCGGGAAGTGGCCGTTGGCCGAGATGCGGCCGGGCGTGGGCTTCAGTCCGGCGATACCGCAGAAGTGCGCTGGAACACGGATGGAGCCGCCGCCATCGCTGCCGATTCCGCCTGCCGAGCAGAACGAGGCAATGGCCGCCGCCTCGCCTCCACTGGATCCTCCGGGGGTGCGCTCCAGGTTCCACGGATTGTTGGTGCGGCCGGTGATGAAATTGTCCGTTTCGTAGTTGGAGAGGAATTCGGGGGTGTTGGTCTTACCCAGGATGATAGCGCCGGCGGCACGCAGGCGGGCGACGGCGGTGGCATCCTGGGCGGCTTTGTGTCCCAGGCGGAAGCGGCTGCCGCATAGCGTGGGCAGGCCGGCGACGTCGAAGCTGTCCTTGACGGTCACCGGAACGCCGTGCAGCAGGCCCAGCGACTCGCCGTGCAGGACGGCGTTTTCCGCGCGCCTGGCGGCCGCGCGAGCCTCTTCCCACAGCACCGAGACGAAAGCGTTGATCCGGGGATTCTGCGCGGCGATTTGGGCCAGGTGGGACTCGACCAGTTCCACGGGCGAAATAGCGCGGTCGCGCACCATGCCGGCCATGAGGCACAGCGAACTTTGTACGGGCATGAAGGCATAGTGTAATCGGGCGCGCGCGCCGAGGTCTGTCGCACAAGCTATAATGCTTGCGGAGGCTGTTATGATGCCGATGCGAGGCGCCGGGATCGCGCTGGCGCTGGTTTGGGCGGCGTCCCAGGGGGCGGCCCGCAACAACGCAAGCAACAAGCCGCTCGAAACCCGCGGCGAAAACGAATCGGTGGTGATCACCGCGACGCTATATGCCAAGCCCGAAGCGGTGAAGGAAGTGCTCGGCTCGGATCTGGGCGGACACTATATCGTGGTGGCCATCGAGGTGACGCCGCGGTACGGCAAGGAGGTCGCCATCACCCGCGACGATTTCGTATTGAAGACGGACAAAGACGGCGAGCGCAGTGGGCCGTTCGCGCCCAGCCAGATCGCGGGGCGCGGGGCCATGGTGGTCCGGCAGACGGGCGGCGCGGGCGGCACCGGCATGCACGATAACGACGGGCCCATCGTGGGCGGCTATCCCGGTACGATCGGGCCGCCGCGCAGGATGGGGGGCGATGGCATAGGCGACGCCGGTGCGCCCGCCGGCGCCGAAGCCAAGACGCGCACCGGCTCCCACGAGAAGGAAGATCCCATGCTGGGCGTGCTGAAGCAGAAGGAACTGCCCGAAACAAAAACCGACAAGCCTGTTTCGGGGCTGCTGTACTTCCCCATGGAAAAGCAAAAGGCGAAGGACCTGGAACTGCGCTACGCCGCCTCCGGCGACAAGATCGCGATGCGGTTCCGCCCGGAGAAATGATGCGGGTAGCGGACATCGATACGCCGGCCCTGCTGGTGGATCTGGAGCCGATGGAGCGCAACCTGCGGCGCGCGGCGGATTACGCCGGAAAGCACGGGTTGCGGCTGCGGCCGCACACCAAGACGCACAAATCGCCGCGCATCGGCCGGCGCCAACTGGAACTGGGCGCGGCGGGCCTGACGGTTGCTAAAGTGGGCGAGGCGGAGGTGATGCTGGACGCCGCGCCGGCAGACCTGCTGGTGGCCTATCCGGTGATCGGACGGGCGAAGCTGGAGCGCCTGATGACTGTTGCGCGGCGCGCGCGTGTCACGGTGGCGCTCGATAGCATGGCCGCCGCGCAACAGCTTTCCGAAGCCGCGCAAGCCGCGGGCGTGCAGGTGGGCGTGCTCGCGGAGACCGATGTGGGGCTGGGACGCGTGGGCGTTTCGCCGGGCGCCGAACTGCTGGACCTGGCGCGCGGCATCGAACGGCTGGCGAGCCTTTCGTTCGAAGGCATCGCGTTCTATCCGGGCCACATCAAGGACAACGGTGCAGCGGGCCGGGAAGCGCTAGTGGCGCTGGGCGGCCTCATTCAATCGATACTCGGCGATTTCTGGCGCGCGGGCATCCAGGCTCGCATTGTCAGCGGCGGTTCTACGCCATCGCTTTACCACTCACATGAATTGCCGGGGCTAAACGAGATCCGCCCCGGCACCTATGTCTACAACGACTGGAACACGGTTGCGAGCGGAGCCTGCACGCCAGACGAATGCGCGGCCACGCTGCTGGTGACGGTGGTCTCCACCGCGCGGCCCGGCCAGATCATCGTGGATGGCGGCTCGAAAACGTTTTCGTCGGACCGGCTGACTGGATGCGGCGCCGAATCCACCTTCGGCCATGTCGTCGAAGCGCCCGAGGCTTTGTTCCATAAGATGAACGAAGAGCACGGTTACGTGGACGTAAGCGAGTGCGGCCGCAAGTACGAAATCGGGGAGCGCCTGCGCATTATTCCGAACCACATTTGCGTGGCCGTGAATCTGCACGCGCGGGTTTACGGAATCCGCGATGGAGAGGTGGAAGAGGTTTGGGAAGTGGCCGGGAGAGGCAAGCTGCAATAGCCCGCCTTTCCCGCGGCCGATTTACTTTACTTCGCTAACTGTGATGTTGTCGGCGTCGATTTCGCCAACCAGTGTGACCTTTTCGCCGGCGTGCTCGACCACTTTGTCCTGATTCGCGATCTGATAGACCTTACCGTCTGCAGTGACCAGAACGGCTTTGTCGCCCCTCTTAATGCAGCTCTTCGCACAACCCGCGTGGCTGTCGGCGGCGACTTTAGCGGCGCCTTGCTTTGTGGTGCAGCCGGCGTCGGAGATGTAGCCACTCCACTCGGCCGCCATGGCAGTCATGGCAAGCGCCGAAACAAATGTGATACCCAGTACAAACTTTCGCATGCAACCCTCCTTGGGATGGTGCCAGTCATCTCGACTATACTCCACCCGAGGGATGGTGGGCAAGTTCGCTCGTGTAAACTCCGGGCGCCGCCCGCGGCCGGAGGGTCTATTGCGGTGGAAAGCACGCGGCGGCCAGAGCGTTAGGCCGGCTGAGCATGCGAAGGCCGGGCAGGCCGGGCAGGCCATGCATTCGACATTCGGCGGTTGCCGCGCTATGATTACGCATGATGCGTTACGCATGATGCGTAATATGAGCAATCCTTTTCAGTACGGCGGAATTGTGGAAGGCGGAGCATTCTGCAATCGCAAGAAAGAGCTGGCCGATCTGAGGGCGGGCATGGAAAGCAGCGAAAAGCTGTTCTTGTATTCCGAGAGGCGGCTGGGGAAAACCTCTCTCGTGCAGACCGCGTTGCGCGGATTGCCCAAGGGCCGCTATGCCGCCGCATACGTGGATTTGTGGCCCACCGACGGCGAAAAGTCGTTTGCCGCGGCGACCGCCGAAGCCATTACGGCATCCATGGGCAGCACGTCGGGCCAACTCTTGGCGTTCGCGACGCAGTTCTTCAGTCTGTTTGCTCCCAGCGTGACTACGGACGCGGAAGGCAAGCCGAAAATAGCATTCGGTTTCAGTTTGAGCGGACAGCCAGGGCCGGAGATCGAAGAAGTGCTGGCGGCGCCAGCCAGAATCGCGGCACGTGGGAAGCGAAAAGTTGTGATTGTTTTCGATGAGTTTCAGCAGGTGCTCGAGTACCCCAGCGATATGGTCGAGTGGCGCTTGCGCAGCGTCATCCAAAAGCATCAAGACGTGTCGTATATTTTTCTCGGCAGCAGGAAACACCTCATTCAGAAAATGTTCCTGGACCGCTCCCGCCCGCTGTACCGCGCGGCCGGGCACTACCCGTTGGGCTCGATCGAGACCAGGCACTGGATTCCCTTCATCGGCAAGAAGTTTCGCGAGGGAGAAAAGGCGATCGCGGACAACGAGATCCGGAGGGTCTGCGAATTGACGGAAGGGCACCCTTTCTATACGCAGCACTTGTGTCATGCTCTTTGGGAGATCTGCGCGCCCGGCGAACCGGTGACGGAGTCTCTCATTCAAGATGCGATCAAGGTTTTGCTCGACCGCGAGAATTACGCGTATACCGCGCTTTGGGAATCGCTCGCGTCAAACCAGAAGCGGCTGTTGAAAGGAATCGCTTCGGAGCCGGCGGGCACCAGACTCTTCGCCGGCCCTTTTATTGGGCGTTACGGACTGGGATCCGCTTCGAACGCGCAGCGGGCGGTGGAGAGTCTGCTCAATCGGGATCTGATCGATCGGGACAACGGCTCCTGCCTGATCACGGACCGGTTCTTTCGGATCTGGATCGGACAAAAGCAAACGCTGTAGACGTTACGCACGATGCGTTACGCATGTTGCGTAATGGCGCGAGGCCGTTCACCCGCGCCCCAACATGCGTTCCGTCGAGGTCACGCGGCGCGGCGAGAACTGCGCCGCGGCGGCTTTCAAATACGGCCGGAACTCGCGCACCCCATAGGCCACGTAGCCGGTGCTGCGGATTTCTTTCATGGTGGCGCTGTAATGATCCAGCAGAACTCCGGCTAGGATCTGGCCGGTGCGGCGCGCGGCTCCTTTGGCGCAGCGCGAGAGCCAGAGCAGGTTTTCCGGGATCCGGCCGACCGCCGCGAGGGCCATCAGGGTCGAAACCTGAAAGACAGGGCGGCCCTCGGCGGCGGCGGTGGCCTTCAATTCTTCCCAGCTTCGCCCGAGCGCCTCGCCGGAGGGCAAATGCGGCGTAGGGATTTTGGCCGCCTCGCGCCGCAAGTCGGACCACTCACGGCGCAGGCTCGCCACGTCCAGCGGCGGCGTATTGGCGGTCTGGGCCAGGCGGCCCGCAGCGCCTTCCAGACCATCCAACAACTGGTCGATGGTTTCGTAATCGGCGCCGGCGGCCAACAGCCCTTCTTCCTTCAGGCTCTGCGCGATCTCGCGGATCAGTTGGCGCCCGGTGCCGGAAAGATCGGCCAGCGCGGCCAGCACCCATACGGGCGAGGCGCTGAAGGTGAGCAGTCCGATCATCTCGATGCCGTTGCCCGCGAAGCGGCGCATGGCGAAGTCATCCGCCAGCTTGCCCTGCGGCGGATAGGCGTCTTCCACCTGGCCGACATTTTCGATCAGGAAGCGCAGCGTGTTTTCGACCAGCTCCGTGTAAAGCCGCGTGCGGCGTACGGCGTGCGGCAGCGCCACTTCGCTTAGCTCGCGCAGCAGGCCGGCGCTGAGCGCGCTCATGGAGCGCAGCGCGCGCTCGGGCAGCGAGAGCAGATACTGGTGGGACAGGAGGGCGGTCCCGGCGCTATTTGATCGTCTCATTTTGCGCACGGCGGCCTGAGAGGCCGCCGCGGGCCGAGATGCAGACCGAGGGTCTGCTCAGCATTGCGGCAAGCGGCAAACGGGCGGCGGAAGGGGCGGCCTGAGAGGCCGCCGCAGGCCGAGGGCCTGCCCCACAATTCGCCACGGCGTATGAAGAAACGGATGGACCGTCGCACAACGGCGTCACTCATCGCGCAACACCTCCAGCGGTTTCTGCCCCAGAATGCGATAGCTAGCCAACCATCCCGCCGCGACGGCTACCAGCGCGGTCAGGGCGATCGAGAACAGATCCGCCGCCGGGTCGAAGTGAAACTCCGCCTTCAAGAGGCGCTTCACCACCAGGGCGGTGAACCCGGTGGCCAGCGCACTGCCGAGCAACCCAGCCGCCGCGCCCAGCACCAAGAACTCCATCGAGAAGATTCCGGCAACACGCCGCCGCGTCGCGCCCAGCGTCTTCAAGATGACCACTTCGCGCACCCGCCCGAAGCGCGTGCCCGCCACGCTGGACGCCAAAATGATGGCGCCCGCCACGATGGTAAATGCCGAAACGAAGCGCACCACCAGCGCCACCTGGTCCACCACCTGTTGCACGATTTCGAGCACGTCGGCCATGTTGACGACGGTGATGGTCGGCATCGCTTCATACACGGCGCGCTGCACCGCCGCCACGTCGCGCGGCTTCACGCGGACGCTGCCATAGTAGATGACCGGAAGTCCATCCAGGCTGCCCGGGCTGAAGACGAATTCGAAGCGCGCGCTCATGCGCACCGCATCGGTACGCTCAATGCAGGCGAGGTTCGACTGCAGCGTTCGCCCCCAGGAGGACCACTCCAGCGTCATGCCGGCTTTGAGATGCAGAATGCGGGCGGCCTCTTCGGAGGCGCACACTTGCGGCATGGCCGGATGCCCATCCCACCATGCGCCGCTGAGAATTTGGGTTTCGCGCGGGCGGGCGGGCTCGGTGGTCACCGAACGCGTGCGCAGGAAGCGGCGGCCGAATTCCTGCAAGCGCATCTTTTCGACCGGCACGCCGTTGACCGACGTCAGCCGCACGGCCACCGACGATATAATCTCCGGCGCGGTTTCGATGCCCTGCTGCCGCTTCAACAGGTCCAGAAGCGCCTGCCGCTGCGCGCCCGGAATATCGAGCATGAACACGTTGGGCATGCCCGGCGGCGCGTTCTGCGCCATGTCCGTCAGCACGGCGTGCTGCACCAGGTAAACCGTGAGCGTGAACATCACACCGGTGCCGAGGGTGACCAACACCGTTTGCGCATGATTCCCGGGCCGGTAGAGATTGGCGATGCCGTGCCGCAATGCCGCCGGCAGCGTCCGTCCGGAGCCGCGCATCAGCAGCCGCAGCCCGCGCAGCAGGAGCCAAGCAATGGCCGCGATCGCCAGCAGGCTCACCAGCAATCCGCCGGCGAAGTACGCGCCGATGCGCAGGGAATCGCGCAACGTGGTCCCGGCGAGCCATGCGGCGATCAGGCCGATGCCCACGAGGATGGCGGCAGCCGTGGCCAACGCCTCGCGCGAACGGCTCCAGCGCCGCAGCCAGTCGGGCCGCGCTTCGGTCATCTCGCGCCGGAAGATGACCGCCGGCCGTATTTCGCGAATGCCCAGCAGCGTGGGCAAGGTGAACAGGAGCGTGGTGAGGATGCCGATCGCCAGACCTTGCGCGGCGGGGACCAGATCCAGGCCCATATGCGGCGGCACCGGAAAGAAGCGGCCGATCAGGACCGGAAACGCGCGCTGCACCAGCGTGCCGAATGCGATGCCCAGCAGGCCGCCCGCGAGGCCCAGGGCCAGGGTCTGCGCCAGGTAGATTTGCAGCACTTGGCCCGAGCGCGCGCCGAGGCATTTCAGCACGGCGATGGTATCCATCTTCTGCTGCAGGTGCGCGTGCATGGCTGTAGCCACACCCAGCGCGCCCACAATCAGCGCGATCAGGCTGATGAGGCTGAGGAAGGTGGTGGAGCGCTCCAGGCCGCGTGTGACGATGGGATGCGTCTCGCGGTAATCGGCGATCAGGCCTTCGGGGAAGGCTTGCTTCAGGACGTTGCGCACCTGCCGCACGTCCGGGCCGCCGGGCGGAAGGAGAAACAGGAAGCGCTCGGCGGCGCGGCTGCCGAGGCTGATGAGGCCGGTGCGGTCGAGGCCCTCGCGGCTGATCATCACGCGCGGCCCGATGTTGATGCTGCCGGTCAAACGGTCGGGCTCGGATACCAGCAGCGCCGCGATACGAAAGTCCTGGCCGCCGAGCCGCAGGTTGCCGCCCACGCGGGTCTTCAGCCGCAAGAGCAGGTCGTCGGACACCACGGCCGAACGGCTGTCGAGGATGGCACGCAGAGGGGTCGGGGGGTCGAGGACGACCTCGCCATAAAAAGGATAGGCAGCCGGATCGATAGCCTTCACGGAAACCAGCATGGGTTCCGGCACCGCGACCGTGTTGGCCATAGTGAGGGTTTCGGTGAGGGACGTGCGGCGCACACCGCGTTGTTCCAGGCCGGCGATCGCCGCGGTCTGTTGCGGGGTGGGTTGTTCGAACACGCGCAGAGAGAGGTCGGCGGCCATCAAGGTGCGCGCCTGGAGCAGCAGCAGATTGTGAAAGGCGCGGCTGAAGGAGCGCACGCCCGTGAGGGCTCCGACGCCTACGGCCACCGCCAGGATCACGAAGAGGAATTTGGCGGGCGCGGAGCGTATGTCACGCCAGGCTATTTTAAGGGTGGCTGGTGGTTGGTGGGACCCAGAGGGTACCCCGGGCGGTGGATTAGTCATACAATCCGGCCATCGCACAACTGGATGCGGCGGTCGGCAACGTTCGCCAGTTCCTGATCGTGCGTCACCAGCACCAGCGTAGTGCCTTCCTGGCGGTTGAGCGAGAGGAGCAAGTCGAGCACCAGGCGGCCATTTTCGGAATCCAGGTTGCCGGTGGGCTCATCGGCCAGCAGGATGGGCGGACGCACCATGAAGGCGCGGGCCAGCGCTACGCGCTGCTGTTCGCCGCCGGAAAGCTGCACGGGGTAATGATCGCGACGATCGGCGAGGCCCACACGATCCAGAAGTTCGCGCGCGCGGGCCGGGCTGTCGCCGCTGCCATTGCCAACCAGTTCCATGGGCAGCAGCGCATTTTCCTCGGCGGTCAGCGTGGGAATCAGGTTATAGGACTGAAACACAAAGCCGATCTTGCGGCCGCGCACCAGGGCGAGTTCGTCTTCTTTCAGGCCGGTGATCTCCTGCCCGTCGAGCGAGATGGTGCCTGCGGTAGGCGTGTCCAGGCCGGCAAGCAGCCCCAGCAGCGTGCTCTTGCCGCTCCCCGACGGGCCCATGATGGCGGCGAATTGCCCGCGCGGGATTTCCAGATCGATGCCCTTCAGGATGTCCACGCGATGCGCGCCCGTGTCGATTGTCTTGGTAAGGCCGTGTGCCTGAATCATTGGATGGACTGTCTACGTTTTATTATGGCATTCAGATGCGTATCGTCAGTTTGCTGGCCGGTTTACTAGTATTGGGCGCCTGCGGCAGCGCGCCGCGCCCCACGCCGGAGCCTGCGCCGGAGGCCGCACGGGAAGCCGCCCGGCCCGCGCAGCCTGGGCCGGCGCGCGACGACCGGCCCGCGATCGTGGCGTTTGGCGACAGCCTGACGGCCGGGTTCGGAGCGGATGCCGGCAAGAGCTACCCGGATTTCCTGCAGCAGGAACTGGATCGCCGCGGCCTGCGCTACCGCGTGGTGAATGCGGGCATCAGCGGGGAGACCACCACCGATGCGCTGGCGCGCCTGAGCACGGTGAGCGCGCTCAAGCCAGTTGTGGTCATCGTCGAATTCGGCGGCAACGATGGGCTGCGCGGGTTGCCGGTCTCCACTACGCGGTCGAATCTGGACCAGATCGTCGTGGGGCTAAAGGATTCCGGCGCGGCGGTGCTGCTGGCGGGCATGACGCTGCCGCCCAACTACGGCCCGGAATACATTGCCTCATTTCAGCGCGTGTACAGCGATCTGGCGGCGAAGGACAAAGTCGCGCTGATTCCGTTCCTGCTGGAGGGTGTGGCGGGAACCAGTCGCATGCAGCGCGACGGGCTGCATCCCACGGCGGATGGTAACCGGCTGGTGGCGGCCACGGTGATGCGGTATTTGCAGGCGCTGCTGCGGAATTAAACGCGCACTGGCGCGCTATCTGATAATTTAAGAGCAGCATGTCCGCTATCGTTGCAGGCGCACGGTTTGGGCCCTACGAGGCAATCTCGCCGGTAGGGGCGGGTGGCATGGGCGAGGTGTGGAAGGCGCGCGACACGCGCGTGGATCGCATCGTTGCCATCAAGATCTCGCAGCAGCAGTTCTCGGAACGCTTTGAGCGTGAGGCGCGCGCCATCGCCGCTCTGAATCACCCCAACATCTGCTCACTCTACGACGTCGGGCCGGATTATCTGGTCATGGAGTACGTGGACGGTTCTCCCATCCGTCCCGTGCAGGGCGCGCGCAAACTGCTGGATCTTGCCGTACAGATCGCCGATGGACTGGCCGCCGCGCACGACCGAGGTATCACGCATCGGGATCTCAAGCCGGAGAATATCCTGGTGACCGGGCCGGCAAGCGGGGACCCTGGGCGCGTGAAGATGGTGGATTTCGGTCTGGCCAAGCTGGACGCCGCCCCCAAGAATGCCGATGCTACGCAAGCCGTCACCGTGACGCAGCCCGGCATGGTCGTGGGCACGGTTGCTTATATGAGCCCGGAACAGGCGCGCGGTTTGCCGCTGGACTTCCACTCCGATCAATTCTCCTTCGGCGCAATCCTCTACGAGCTCGCATCCGGCGAGCGTCCGTTCTCGGGCGACAGCGCTCCGCAGACCATGGCGGCGATTATCGAACGGGATCCCGAGCCGTTGCCGCGGACCGTGCCCGCACCGCTGCGCTGGATCGTCGAACGCTGTCTGGCCAAAGAGCCGTCCGCGCGTTACGAGAGCACTCGCGACTTATACCGCGAGTTGAATTCCCTGCGCGGCCACATTTCCGAGGCTCTCGCGAGTTCGGGCTCTGTCGCGGCCGGAGGCGGCCGGCGTGCGATCCGGCGATGGCTCTGGCCGGCCGTGGCGCTGGCCGGCGCGATGCTGACCGCGGCTGCCGGTTACTGGTGGGGAGTTCGCGGGCGGTCCGCCGCGGCGCCCCTGGCGCCCGTGCCTCTGACCTCCAGCGGCGGCATGGTTCTGAATCCGAGCTTTTCGCCGGACGGATCTGAAGTGGTATTCGCATGGGACGGCCCGCGCGGCGGCAATCATAACCTGTACGTGAAGCTGATCGGGTCCAACGATCTGCTGCGGCTGACCAGCGGCGCGGCAGACGAAATCTCGCCGGCCTGGGCGCCCGACGGCAAACGGATCGCCTTCGTGCGCAGCCTGGGACATGGCAAACGCGCGGTGATGCTGGTTTCCCCTCTGGGCGGCAGCGAACGAAAGCTCACCGAGGTTTCCCTGGACGACTTTGGTCCGGAAGGCCATGCCGTGCTGGCCTGGACTCCCGACGGACGCTTTCTGGCAGCCGCCGACGGCAGCGGCCTGGATCTCATTTCGGTGGATAGCGCGGAGCGGCAACCGCTGTTGCGCGAGAAGCCTGGTGTGAACGGCGATGCCGACCCCGCGTTCTCACCCGGCGGCGATCGCCTGGCCTATGTGCGCAGGCTGGGACCATTTTCCAGCCGCCCATTCTGGATACGACTGGCTGCGGGGTACCGGCCCGCGGGAACACCCCAGGAGGTGCATACGCCGGGCATGGTAGCCTACGCTCCCCTGTGGGATCGTCATGGGCAACTGGTCCTAGCGGCCGGCGCTCCTTTCGGCATGCGGCTCTATCGCGCCACCCTCCCGGCGGGCTCGGCGGTTCCGGTGGCCGGCGCAATGATCGGTGGCAGCATGGCTCTGCACCGCGAGAGCGGACGGCTGCTCTACACCTCGTTGCAAAACATCCAGAATCTGTACCGCATGCCGCTCGCCGGGCCGGGCCAAGCCGGGCACGCTCCGGAGCGGCTTACATCCACCAGCGGCGTCGACTTCTTTCCCAGCTACGCGCCCGATGGCGCCTCGATCGCATTTGCGTCTTTCCGGTTCGCGCAGTTCGGGGTGTGGACGATCCAGACCGGGAACCCGCTGCTGTCCGAAATCGTGGATTGGGGCCAAGGCCTGGTGGCGACCGGCGATTGGTCGTCCGATGGCAAGTCGGTGCTGGCTTTCGGAACCGGACCGCAGGGTTTGTATCAGATCTATCGCATCGCGGTCGATACGCGGAAGGTTACCCGTCTGATCAATGACGCAGAGCACGACGTTTACCCCACCTTTTCCCGCGATGGGGGATCCGTTTACTTCACATCGACCGCCAATCCAGGCCCGCTCCAGCTCTACAAAATGCCGGTCTCCGGAGGCCATGCCACGCTGGTGGTTGCGCGTATGGTGGTGCGGGCCCGAGAGTCCGCGGATGGGCGCTGGCTGTACTTCGCCGAATGGATACCGGGCCGTCTCTATCGCATGCCCCTGGCGGGCGGGGATATCACGCAGGTAATCGAAGGCCTGACCGACCCGGCAGGGTATGTCCTGGGCGGGCCGGGCGTCTATTATTGGGCCGGCAACCGGTCTGCCCCCGAGTTGCGTTACATGGACCTGGCAACCCGCAAGGTCCAACTCATCCTGCAGCCGCCGATACCCGCCGCGCCAAACCTCACAATGTCGCCCGACGGCCACTGGCTCTGCTTTCCACTGATCGAGCGCAACAGCCAGGAGCTTATGATGATCGAGAATTGGTCGTAGGCGCGCGGTTATCCACCAAAAGCACGCGCCAGCTTAATGGCCGACTTACGGCATATCTGCGCCGTTTCAGGAGACGAGGATCGCGCGCGCAGGCGATGGAAGCGCTTGCCCGGATGGCCAAGACCCGTCATGTTTCGTCGCGTCGCCCCGCGCTGGTCCAGATCGCAGCTCTCGACAGAATGTTAGCCAGTTCGGTATTGTTGGGGATTGTGAGCGCCGCGCACAACATGAATGCATTGATACAAGCGTTACGAGGGGGAGATTTGGATGCGGTGCGCGCCGCCATCGAAGCCGACCCCAAAGTGGCGCGCCAAGCCCGTGTGGTAGGCGCGGCGGCGGGCCGGGCAATGCAGCCCGCGCTGGTGTTGCTGAAGGAAGCCGGTGCGGACCTGAACGCTTCCTGGCGCAACTATCGTCCCCTGCACAACCTGTTGCAGGGGGAGCCGCACGCGGCGGCCGGGAAGCCCGCGCCCACGCGGTTGGCGTGCCTGGAGTGGTTGCTCGATAACGGCGCCGATCCCGAACAACTTGGGGCGTGGCCTTCCGCGCGCGCGATTATCGTGGCGGCGTTCGTGGGTTCGCCGGAGTACGTGAAGGTGCTGCGCAAAGGCGGCGCGAAAATCGACGGCTTCGCGGGAGCGGCACTGGGCGATCGCAGGCTGGTGGAGAAGGCGTTGCACGAGCGGCCGGATTTCGCGCGCGACCGGGATCATGGCGGCTTGACAGCGCTCCAATGCGCCGCCGGTTCGCGCATGCCCAAGGCGGACACGCTGGGGATCGCGCGGCTCCTGATTGACGCGGGCGCCGAGGTGGGCGCGCTCACCAGGTCGTGGGCGCACGATGTAAATGCCGCCTACTTCGCGGCCGGCAGGAAGGACAAGGCGATGTTCGACCTGTTGCTGGCGAGCGGCGCCGACGCTACGGACGCGCTCAGCCACGCGGTCTGGGGCGGAGCTTATGAACTTGCGGAGTCTGCGCTCGATCACGGCGCGGCCATCGACCGTGCCACCGCAAACGGGAAGCCGTTGCTCAACGACCTGATTCGCTGGGGGCAGATTCCGCAGATGACATGGCTGTTGGAACATAAGGCCAGCCCGAATGTGCCGGATGAGCGCGGTTGGACTGCCGTGCATCAGGCGGCATCGCGGGGCAAGGTGCGCATCATGCGGGCTGTGCTTGAAGCTGGCGGCGATCCGCGGCACCGCGACAGCGAAGGCCGAACGCCGCGCGATGTGACGATGTCGGGCAAGCTGGCTGAGATGTTGATCGCTTACTAACGCGCTCTCTTCGAGGAGGGGAAACAGCAGCCGTCGTGAGAGCGTCAGGATGGCGAGACCGTCCCCGTCTCCAAACAGCCGCTGCGCGTCATTTCAAAGGAAGAGATCGGCAGGCACGTGGAACAGGTCGGCGAGCTTCTTCGCCTGCGCCTTGCTGATCGCTCGCTTGCCGCTCACAACCTCCGACGCTATGCCGCGGGAACCAAACACGTCCAGCAAGTCGCGCTGGCGCAGGCCGTGCTCTTCCATCAGGCTGCGCAACCGGCTGTCGGACGTCGATCCTTCGAGGGCGTAGTTGGCATCCTCGAAGGCCTCGATAAGCACGGTCAGGAGTTCGGAGTACTCCCGCTCCTCGGGCGTGAGTTCGTCATGGCGTTTGTCGAACTGCTCCAACTCGGCGATGAGGCGCTCATTCTCTGCTTCGGTACGAATGACCGCCGGCAGCTTGCGCGCCAACAGACGGCCGTAACGCTTTGGATCTACCTCGAGCACGGAATTCGTCATCGCTTCTTCCAATCCTCCCTGCTGTATTCCTCGTGCGTCATCAAATGGCGAATGTAAACCTTGCCGGCTCGATAGTTGATGTACGTGGCCAGGCGATATTTGTTCCCGCTAATGTTGAAGATCGTGAACTCGCCAACCGCATCCGCGTGGGGATATGTCTTGCGCACATCCACGAGGTTGGCCCACCGCAATCGCTTCGCTATCCGATACCAGTCATCGAGCGGCGTCTCTGCATCCTTGTGGGTGTCGGCGAACTCGCGAAGAGCCTTGCGACTGATGACGCGCACGTAGGTATACTCTCAGAATGAGAGCGACTTGTCAAGAGAGCAAACAGCGCCATCGCGCAGTTCCACGTTCAGCGTATGCGCGGCCGAGACCTGTCCGTTGAGTAGGCGCCGAGGCGCTGCTGGCGGGCATGAGGCTGCCGCCCAACCACGGCGCGGATTCCATTGCCGCGGTTCAGCGCGTCTTCAGCGATCTGCGGCGAGGGACAAAGTCGCGCTGGTTCCGCTCCTGCTGGAGGGTGTAGCGCTAACCCGCCACATGCAACGCGACGGACTGCATCCGACGGCGGACGGCAACCGGCTGGTGGCGGCCACGGGGATAGAGGACTTTCCGCCGCTGCTGGCGCAAGCGGCCCGCAGTTCGGGGACCGTAATGCGATACCGATATACGAGGGCAGCCCCGCCGCTAACCTTGACGGAATATCTGAACAGTTGTCCCGTTCCGTCCAATCCTGGCAGCATCGGCTTTAGCGCGGGTGCGTGGAACCGCTGCGGACGTCCAACTGCCCATGACTATCGACTACCCTACCCTGTCGTTCTTGTCGGAACAGCCACACCGCTAGACCGCCCCAGAACAGCGCGATTACGATGGTCGTTGCCAGCCGGATGTAAAACCTCGTTCGCCACTCATCTGGGTCGGCGAAGGGATAAGCCGTCATCCATGCATCGAACAACACCTGGTAGAGGCTGACCAGTCCTCCAAGGGTCAGCAATAACAGTGTGATGCTCGCCCACATGATCTTCGGGCGGCTCATCATTGGCCTCCTGGAAGTGGAGGCTTCCGTCTGCATACACCACAGCTCATGCTACACCTGTTCCGCCTCCGCCGGCGTCACGCGGATCTCGACGGTCTTCTCCCCCAAGTACTGGTGCCGCGCGTGCAGCCGGATGACGCCCGCCGCTTCTTTGCTGCGCACCCACACAGCGCCCACGCCGCCGGCGAGCGAAAATGGATTCTCGCCGACGATCTCGCCGGGGCCTTCCAGTCGCAACGTAACCGCGCCGGTCGAGAAGGGCCGCGCGCCGCCGTATTCATTGGTCACGCGCAGCACCACGCGCGTGGCATCGATGCCGTCGCCCACCAGCGCCGTATCGTCAGGCTCGACATGCAACTGGCGGTCATAATCGTTGCCCGGCAGTGTCTTCGAGATGACTTTCGCGCCCTTGATATAGCCGTCGATGCGCAGGTCGCCCCAATCCTCCAGGTGCTCGCCCGCCAGGTCGATGAGGAAGGGCGGATGCGGCAAGTGCCCATAGTGCTGGCGATCGGGCTCGACCTCCGCCTTCAGTTCGCCCTTCACGTGGATCTTCAGGTGATCGCAATTGGAAACGATCGCGGCATGGTGAATGCCGCCGCCTTCGGATTGATCGCCCTGCGACCAGTTGAAGCACGGCTCCAGCACGATTTCGTCGGCGGGGTCGCACTGGGAGCGGTAGAACTGGCCGGCGGGTTTCGGTATGCGGAAAATGTCCGACACGCCGTGGTAGCAGATCTTATCGCCGGAGCCGAAGTTGGCGTGCGTGTTGTAGTCGAAAGCGCACCAGCCGATACCGCCCGCATAGCCATCGGCGGAAGCCAGTTGGTTGTGCACGCGGGCGTGCCGCAGGGCGTGCTCCATCACGCGGTCCACGTTATCGCTGCGCTTGGTGGGGAACATGTGGCCGTTGAACTCGGTGTTGAGATACAGCGGGTGGTTCGGCGGCCGCAGCGGGAAGCCGAAGTCGTTCATGGTCATCACGTCTTCGAGCAATTCGGTGTCGTAGAGGTAGCGCACGCCGCCAGTCTGGCGGGAGGTGTCCAGCTCGTGAGCCATTGCGTTGGTACGCGTGTAGAAATCGTGGTTGTCCTGCGATTCGTTGATGCGCACGCCCCACAGAACGATGGACGGATGATTCCAGTCGCGGCGGATCATCTGGTCGACGTTGCGCACAGCCAGATCCTGCCAGGCTTTGTCGCCGATGTGCTGCCAGCCGGGGATTTCCTCGAAGACCAGCAGGCCGGCTTCATCGCAGGCGTCCAGAAAGTGCGTCGACTGCGGGTAATGCGAGGTGCGCACGAGGTTGATCTTCAGCTCGCGCTTGAGGATGAGCGCGTCGCGGCGCTGCACGCGGGCGGGCATGGCTCCGCCAACGTAGGGAAACGTCTGATGCCGGTTGAGGCCGCGCAGCTTGATGTGTTTCCCGTTCAGCATGAAGCCCTGCGGAGTGAAGCGGGCTTCCCGGAAGCCGATGCGCGTGGAGTATTCGTCGATGGGGGCGCCGGCCTGGTAGAGACGGGCGGCGACGGTATAGAGCTTGGGATGATCCAGGTCCCACAGATCGATGGCTCCAAGGTTGGACAGGGTCAGCGGTTGACCGGAAACCGGCCCTTCCACGGAAGAAAGCACGCGTGCGCCATCGCGCAGTTCCACCTTCAGCGTGTGCGCGGGCGTGGCCTGTCCGTTAAGCAGGCACTTCACCTCCACGCGCCGGCCGTCGCCGAGCGAATCCACCGGTTTGGCGAACAGGTTTTCGATGAACACGGGCGGGACGGTGCGCAGCGCGACCTCGCGATAGACGCCGCCGAAGGTCAGGTAGTCGATGTTCTCGCCGAAGGGCGGGATATCGGGCCGCTCGGTGGAATCCACCTCGACGGCCAAGACGTTGGGGGCGTCGGGCTTCAGGTGCGGCGTCAGCTCGAAGGAGAAGGGCGTATAGCCGCCGCGATATTCGCCGAGCTTGTGGCCGTTGATGGTGACGGTGGCGGCGGTCATGACGCCGGCAAAGTCCACGAAAACGCGGCGGCCGGGCTGCGGCGCCAGTTTGAAGTGGCGGCGATAGATGGAGACGAACTGGAAATCCTTTTCGTCGAAACTGTGCCAGGGGAAGATCTTGTTCGAATGCGGGATGGTGACGCGCTGGAATTTGGCGTCGTCGAAATCCGGGGCGGAGCAGCCCGGAACCGCGCGCCCGCCGAAGAGCCAGTTCCGGTTCATCGGCAGGATATGGCGGAGGGCGCCGTGTGAAGCCGGGGTTTGAGCCGCGGCGGCTTGCAAAAGGGCTGCGGCGCCGCCCATTCCCGCCGCGCCGGCCTTGAGAAAACCTCTTCGGTTAAACGTGTCCATAACTAGAGAATTGTAGCGCCATTCTGTCTTCTGACTTCTGGTCTGTGAC
>PMVV01000136.1:0-11020 GCA_003166475.1 Bryobacterales bacterium
GGAGAAGCGCGAGCCTCTCCGGCCTCTCATTGCAGCGGGCATAGTGCTATATCGCACATTGCGTGCCCGCCAAGAACCCTGGCAAATAGCTATATAGCAGAAATCTGCTATGAGGGGAGTATAAGTCCGGTTGTAACGGTACGTCAAGAGAAAAGTTGCTAAATGTCTGGAATTCGGCGCGAGTTCGGGGTAGAATACCATCGTTGATGCTCTATAGCACGTTTTTGATTGGAGCGCTATAGCACGTCATGCCGCCTGCAAGTTCCTGGTAGCATTGCCCGAGGCGGCGCGGAAACGGAATTCTGATGCTGCAGAACACCGAACCGGTTGCGCCCGCGTACCGGCGCATCCAATACGCGCTACGAAAGCGCATCGAGGCCGGCGAGTTGCAACCTGGCGACGCCGTGCCGTCGGAGAGGGAGCTCGCGCGCAACAACGAAGTGAGCTTGATGACCGCCCGGCATGCCTTGGCGGAATTGGAGCACGATGGGCTGGTGGACCGGCGGCGCGGCGCCGGAACGTTCGTGTCGCTGCCCAAGATCCACTTCAACCGCCTGGCCAGCTTCACCGAGCAAATGGCCAGCCGGGGTTTGCCGGCGCGCTCGCGGATCTTGTGCTTGAGCATTATTGACGGAGAACAGGAAGCTGTCGCGCGGCTGGCGCTTCCGCCGCACAGCCGGCTGGTCAAACTGGAACGGCTGCGGCAATCCGGCGAGCAGCCTTTTGCGGTGGAGAGCTGCTACCTTCCCGCCGATGAGTTCGCGGGCTTGCTCAGCCGGCCGTTGGAACGCCGCTCCCTGTTCGCCACGCTGGAGCGCGAGTACGGCATTGAACTGCAGTATGCCGACGAAGAGGTAGATGCCACGCCCGCCAGCGCGCGCATCGCCGAGTTGCTTGGCATTCACGCCGGCGCGCCGGTGCTGCGCATTCGCCAGGCGCTCTACTCGACCGGGGGCAAAGCCACCTTATACGTGATCGGTTTCTACCGCTCCGACCGCCACACGCTGCAGATCCGCCGCTTCCGGAAGTAGGTTGGGGGGCGGGATTTATCCCGCGCGGGGCTTCAGCCCCGCACTTCGCAGAATCAACAAGTTTCGTCCCCCCTGTTACTCCTGAGACAATACCAACATGTCAAAGTTGACCAGAACCCTTGCGCTGGCGTGCTGCGCCGCCGCTCTGCGCGCCGAAGTGCATACCATGAGCCTGCGCCAGGCGGTGGAGCGGGCCTTGCAGCAAAACCCCGAGATTGCCATGGCGCGCCTCGATGAGTTGAGAGCGCAGGAAGCCGTGCGCGTCCGGAAGGACCCCTTCACTCCGCACGTCTATCTCGGCAGCGGACTGGCATACACCAACGGATTTCCAATGAGCATCGACGGCGCGGCGCCGTCCATCGTGCAAGGGCGCGTCGCGGAGTCTTTGTTCAACCGCCAGCAGAGCTACGCGGTGGCGCAGAGCAAGGAGGAGGCTCGCGGGGCCGGCATCGCGGCGTCCGCCAAGAAGGATGAGGTGGCCTACCGCACAGCGGTGCTCTTCGTCGATGCCGAACGCGCCGCGCGCGCCGGCCAGATGGCCCGCCAGGAAGTGGAGAGCTCGCAAAAAGTCCTGGCCACCGTCGAGAACCGCGTGCAGGAAGGACGCGAATTGCCGCTCGAATCCAAGCGGGCCGCGCTCAGCTTGGCGCGCGCCCGCCAGATTGCCGATTCTTTGGATGCGGATCGCGACACCGCCGAAACCTCCCTGGCCATCGTGCTGGGCTACGGCGCCGACGACCGCGTGCAACCGGCCGCCGAAGAGCGCGCCATTCCGCCCCTGCCGGCTTCCGAGGAGGCCGCCGTGGGAAGCGCGTTGCAGTCCAGCGGCGAATTGCGCCGTTTGGAATCCCAGATTGCGGCCAAGGGCCTGGAGGGCCGGGCGGCCAAAGCCGCGCGCCTGCCGCACGTGGATCTGGTGGCGCAGTATGGACTGTTCGCCACCTTCAACCACTACCAGGATTACTTCCTCAAATACCAGCGCAACAATGGTGAGATCGGCGTTTCGTTTGTGCTCCCGCTATTAGCCGGAACCGGCGTGCGCGCGCTGGCCGCCGAAGCCGATGCCGAAGCATCCAAGCTGCGTATCCAATTGGCCAATACGCGCAACCAGATTATCGCCGGCACTCACCAGGGCTACCGCGAGGTACGCAAGGCGGAAGCGCAGCGGGATGTCGCGCGGCTCGATCTGGAAGTCGCGCGTGAGCAGCTTTCCGTGAATCTGGCGCTGCTGCAAGAAGGCCGCATCCGGCTGAGCCAGGTCGAGGAATCGCGTATCGCCGAGAGCGGCAAGTGGATCGCGTTCTACGACGCACAGTACGCCGTCGAACGGGCCCGCTGGAACCTGGCGAGGCAGACCGGAGACCTTCTGGCGGCGTTGCAGTGAGGCAGGCCGTTTACCCGGCTATGGAAGCCGGCCGGTATCCGCCGCCCACAACACCATTGCCATTGCGGCTGCGGCTGGTGTTTTCCGAGTTGGTGGCAACGCCCATCTGGATGCGGTAGAACGCCAACAATTCGGCTTCGTCGAAGTCGATCGCCTTGGCGTATTGGCGAATGTAGCTGGTATTATAGATGCCGCCGGGTAGTTTCTTAAAATCGCCGCCTTCGATAGCCTTCAGGCTGCGAATGTTGATTTTCGTGGCTTCCGCGATTTGCTCCAGCGAAATTCCTCGATTCCGCCGTATGGTAGCCAAGCCCAGGACGCTGCTATCTTCTTCGTGCATCGGCTGGTTCTCCTAGGAGTGCTGTACACCCATGTCCTTTATGAAAAAGTATTAAGAAACATACGTTACCATATTTCAGGCAGGATTGCTAAACTCTAACCCGATGGACATTTCCCGTAGACGGTTCGCCGCGGGCGCCGTGACCGGACTGGCCGGCTATCTCCCCGGCCGCTTGCAGGCGCTGCGCCCCCGGCCCAAGCTCTTCGTGTTTCTGATTGCCGAGCAGTTCCGGCAGCTTTACCTGGACCGGGCCGGGACTCTCCTGGTCCCCGGCGGCTTCCGCGAGCTGATGACCAAGGGCGTGTATTATCCGGACTGCCGCCTGGCGGCCAGCGGCTTTACCGCCACCGGCCTGGCGACACTCGCCACCGGCGCTTATCCCAACCTCCACGGTATCGTTGCCGACCAGTGGTACGACCACCGGACACACGCCTTAACCAAGGCCCGCGCCGAGATGCTGGAAGCGGCCACGCTGGCCGACGAGGTGGAGCGCGCCGGGTACCGCGAAGAGACCGCGCGTGGCCCGCATAACCGCATCTTCTGCCTTGGCCTGAATGAAGGGCCGGCCTCGCTGCTGGCGGGCCATTCCCGGGGCCAAGTCTTCTGGATGGACGCGCAGGGCCAGTTCAATACGCGCGGCAACGCGCCGGAATGGCTGGCGGCGCATAATCTCGAACGGCCGCTCGAGAAACTGCACGACCAGAAATGGGCAGCCGTCGGTGCAGGCGGCGACTTGCCGCCTCTGCGCAGGCTGACTTACGATGCCAAGCACCCGGAGGAATTCTTCGCCCTGTACCAGTCGTCGCCCTTCTGCCAGGATGCGCAATTCGAGTTGCTGCGCACGCTGGTCGCCGCGGAGAAACTGGGCCAGCGCGAAGGGTTGGATTTCGTTTTCATCGCGTTGGGTTCGATGGCGCTGCTGGGCTACGAAACCGGATCGGATTCTTCGCTGATGGGCCAGATGGCGCTGCACCTCGACCGGCAGATCCAGCGAACCTTGGAAGTGCTGAACAAGGCGCCGGGAAAGGACAAATACAACTTGATCTTTGCCGCCGCGCATGGCGCACCACCGGATCCGGATCCTGCGATGCGCTCGCAAAAAGCGATCGCCGGAGAAGGCATCGCGCGGGCGATCGGCAAGGCGCTGAGCGATCGGATCGATAAAGGCGCGGTGAAGAACGTGTACGTGGACAAGTACGTCTACCCGTTCCTCTATCTGAAACTGGAAGCGCTCCAAAAACAAAACGCTCCCGCGCGCGACGCCCGCAAACTGGCGGGCGAGGCGGCCCTGCGCGTGCCCGGCGTGGCGGGTTATTACACGGCGGATGGAGATTGTTCGCACTCGGGCGAGTGGCGGCGGCGTTTCGAAAACAGCTTTCACCAATTGCGTTCCGGCGATGTAATGCTCTCCTACGAGCCGGGGTCGGTGGAAGATTTTGGCGCGGGCCGCGGCGTGTCTTACGGCTCGCTTTATAACTACGATACGCGCGTGCCGCTGTTTCTGTATGGCCCGCAGTTCGGCAGGAAGCTGATCGAACGCGCCATTGAGTCGGTGGATCTGGCGCCGACCGTGGCGCGCGCCGCCGGGATCGCCGCGCCATCGTCCGCCACCGGCAAGGTGCTGGTGGAAGCCTATGCGGAAGGCGAAGAAGAGCGCGCGAAATGAGCCCGGACGATGCGCGCCTGGCGGTTTCGTTGTGCGGCATCGCGCTTCGTAATCCCGTGCTGGCGGCCTCGGGAACCTTCGGCTATGGAATCGAATTCGAGCGGCTGGTAGATCTGAACGCGCTGGGCGGGCTGGTGGTGAAGGGCTTGTCGCGCGAACCGATGGAGGGCAATCCGCCGCCGCGCATCTGGGAAGCCCAAGCCGGCATGCTGAATTCGATCGGCTTGCAGAACATCGGAGTGCGCGCATTCGTGCGCGAGAAGCTGCCGCAATTGGCGCGCTTGAAGACGGCGGTCTTCGCCAACGTATTCGGCTACGCCGCCGAGGACTACGTGGAAGTGGTGCGCGTGCTGGAATCGGCCGAGGGCCTCGCGGGCTACGAACTGAACGTCTCCTGCCCGAACACGAAACATGGCGGCATTTATTTTTCGAGCGATCCGGCGCTGCTGGCGGAGGTGGTCGGCGCGGTGAAGCGCGTGGCGCGCCGGCCGGTGATCGTGAAGCTGTCGCCGAACGTGGCCGCCATCGAGCCGCTGGCCCGGGCCGCGGCAGAGAGCGGCGCAGACGCCATCTCGCTGGTGAATACGTTCGTGGCGCTGGCCATCGATGCGCGCGCGCGCCGTCCGCGGCTGGGAGCCGGCTTCGGCGGGCTTTCCGGACCGGCCATCAAGCCCATCGCGCTGCGCCTGGTGTACCAGGCGGCGCAGGCGGTGAAGATCCCGGTGATCGGGCTGGGCGGCATCGCGACCGGCGAGGACGCCGCCGAATTCCTGGTGGCCGGCGCCAGCGCCGTCCAGGTGGGCACGGCGACATTTTGGGATCCGCGCTCGCCCCTGCGCGTGGCGCAAGAATTGGGACGCTTCTTGCGGAACGAGAGCGTCGGGAATGTGCGGGAGATTGTGGGGACACTGCAGTGGCCGGCGCGCTGAGTGGGGCAGGCTCTCAGCCTGCGGCGGCCTCTCAGGCCGCCTGGTTGCGCCATCGGCAAGTCATCTGGGTTTTCGACCGTACGTGCGTCCTCCAGGATCCGCTACAGGCCGACGTGGACGTCGGCCGCAGGACTGGAGTCCCGCCCCACGATCCGCATTCTGCCAAAATATAAAGGTGCACGCCGCCAAGTTCCGCATCGGCCTCATCCAGATGGCCTGCTCCGTCGACCCCAACGAGAACCTCGCCAAAGCCGAGTGGCGCATCCGCGAGGCTGCGGCTCGCGGGGCGCAGATCGTCTGCCTCCAGGAACTATTCCGCTCGCAGTATTTCTGCCGCGAAGAGAACGCCTCGTTCTTCGACTTGTCCGAGTCCATCCCCGGCCCCTCCACCGCGGCGCTTTCCCGGCTGGCGGCCGAGTTGGGCGTGGTCGTCGTCGCGTCGCTGTTTGAGCGCCGCGCCGCGGGCGTCTATCACAACACAGCCGTCATCATCGACGCCGACGGCGCGCTCGCGGGCATCTATCGCAAGATGCACATCCCCGACGACCCGCTCTATTTCGAAAAGTTCTACTTCACTCCCGGCGACCTGGGATTCCCCAGCTTCGAAACGCGCCACGCCCGCGTGGCCGTGCTGGTCTGCTGGGATCAGTGGTATCCGGAAGCCGCGCGCCTGGCCGCCCTCACCGGCGCGCAGGTGCTGTTCTACCCCACCGCCATCGGCTGGCATCCCGCGGAAAAGGAGGAATCGGGCGCGGCCCAGCACGACGCCTGGCGCACCATCCAGCGCGCGCACGCCATCGCCAACGGCATCTACGTGGCGGCCGTGAATCGCGTGGGCTTCGAAGGCCCGCCGGATCGCGGCTTGGAATTCTGGGGCGGCTCGTTCGTGGCCGACCCGTTTGGCCAGGTGGTGGCCGAAGCCGCGCACGATCGCGAGGAGATTCTGATCGCGGAGTGCGACCCGCGCCGCATCGAAGAGGTGCGCCGCAACTGGCCCTTCCTGCGCGACCGGCGCATCGACGCGTACGGCGCCATCACCGAGCGCGTGATCGACTGATGACCGAAACTCCGCGCGCATTGGGCTTCCGCATGCCCGCCGAATGGGAGCCGCACGAGGCCACCTGGATCGCCTGGCCGCACAATCGCGACGATTGGCCGGGACGCTTCGCGCCCATTTCATGGGTCTACGCCGAAGTCGTGCGCAAGCTGGCGCGCGTCGAGCGCGTGCGTATTCTGATAAAGGACCGCGCCGCCGAAGATGCCGCGCGGCGCATTCTGCGCAAGGCAGGCGCCACCATGGACGCGATCGAGTTCTTCCACGCGCCGACCGACCGAAGCTGGACGCGCGACTACTGTCCGCTGTTCGTCAAGAGTCGCGCGGGCGAAGTGGCGCTCACCAATTGGCGCTTCAACGCCTGGGCCAAGTATGACGATTGGCGGAACGACGCCGCCATTCCCGCCGCGCTGGCAGCCGCGTTAAAGCTGCGCGCCTGGGAGCCGGACCTGGTGCTGGAAGGCGGCAGCATCGACGTGAACGGCCGCGGGCTGCTGCTCTCGACCGAAGAGTGCCTGCTCAGTCCCGTGCAGGCACGCAATCCGCAACTAAGCCGGCGCGAGATAGAGACAGCGCTGCGAGACTACTTAGGCGCACGCCAGGTTATCTGGCTGTATAACGGGATCGTGGGAGACGACACCCACGGTCACATCGATGACTTAGCCCGCTTTGTGACTCGCGATACCGTGGTAATAGCCTCTGAGCCGGATCGCACCGACCCAAACTACGAGCCTCTGCGCGAAAACCTAACTATCCTCCGCAAACAGCCCTTGCGCGTAGTAAAGCTGCCCATGCCCGCCCCGCTGATCTTCAACGGCCGCCGCCTGCCTGCCA
The DNA here is from genome assembly GCA_003166475.1 of Bryobacterales bacterium. Lineage (GTDB taxonomy): Bacteria > Acidobacteriota > Terriglobia > Bryobacterales > Bryobacteraceae > Bog-159. The sequence goes on from PMVV01000136.1 coordinate 7,239, forward strand.
GCTACGCGAATTTCTACATCGCGAACGGTCTCGTACTAATGCCGACCTTCAACGATCCAAACGACCGCATAGCGCTAAACACGCTAACCCGCCTGTTCCCGGATCGTGAAGTGGCCGGCATCCACGCCGTGGAGTTAGTGTGGGGACTAGGAACGCTGCATTGCATGACACAGCAGCAGCCGGAATTCTGACTTCTGACTTCTGTCTTCTGTCTTTTTATTTCGCCGCCTGCCTCAACAGCCACTCTTGAGTATTCACCGCGCGCTTGCCGTTCGGCGCCGTGCGCCGCACATACGTTCCATCGCTCTTCATCTGCCGGCCCTTGACAGTGTCAGTCAAATAGACCGCCAATATCTCATCGCGCACGTGCTTGACTAAGTCCGGGCCTTCCACCGGAAACAGCACCTCCACGCGGCGATTGATGTTACGTGGCATCAGGTCCGCGCTGCCCAGATAGATCTCTTCCTTCCCGCCGTTGCGGAAATAGTAAATGCGGCTATGCTCCAGAAACCGCCCCACTACGCTGATCACTTGGATATTGTCGCTGACCCCCGGAATCCCCGGCCGCAGGCAGCAGATGCCGCGCACCAGCAGGTCCACTTTAACGCCGGCTTGCGACGCCATATACAGCAGGCGGATCACCTGCGGGTCCACCAGGGCGTTCATCTTGAAGATCAGGTGCCCCTTCCCGCCCTTGGCCTGCAGCGCAATCTCGCGCTTGATCATGGCCTCGAAACGGTCGCGCAAATTCACCGGCGAAACCAGTAGCTTCTGATAGTCCGTCTTGGCGGAGTATCCGGTCAGATAGTTAAACAGGTCGGTCGCATCCGATCCCAGTTCGTCGTCGCACGTGAGCATGCCGATGTCGGTATACAGATGCGCCGTCACCACGTTGTAGTTGCCGGTGGCCAGGTGAATGTACCGGCGAATCGCGCCGGCCTCCCGCCGCACCACCATCAGCAGCTTGCAATGCGTCTTGAGCCCCAGCAGGCCGTACACCACATGCACGCCTTCTTTTTCCAGCGCGCGCGCCCACTCGATGTTGCTCTCCTCGTCGAAGCGCGCCTTCAACTCCACCAGCACGGCCACCTGCTTGCCTTCTTCGTTGGCCTCCAGCAGCGCTTCCACCACCGGCGAATTTCGGCCGATACGGTACAACACCATCTTGATGGCCAGCACGTTGGGATCTCTGGCCGCCTTCTTCAGGAAATCAACCACCGGCTGGAAGGAATCGAAGGGATGGTGCAGCAGGATATTCTGGCGGCGGATCAGCGCGAAAACGTCTTCCTCGGCAGTGGCCGCCGCCAGCGTCTTGGGCACGGCGGGCATGAAAGGAGCGTCCTTCAGGTCCGGCCGGTCCAGCGCGTACAGGTGCATGAGGCGGCTGAGCGAGAGAGGCCCGCGCACGCGGAACACTTGGCTGGCATCGATTTCCAGGTTGTTCACCAGGATCTCGAGAATGTGCGCGGGCATGTCGTCGGAGACCATCAGCCGCACCACGCTGCCGAAGCGCCGCTGCCGCACGCCTTCCTCGATGGTCTCGAGCAGGTCCTCCGCTTCCAGTTCCTTGATGGCGATATCCGCGTCGCGCGTGACGTGGAAAGGATGCGCCTCGATCACGTCCATGCCGCGAAACAGCGCGGGCAGATTGGCCGAGATCACCTGCTCCAGCCAGACGAAAGTCTCCTCGCGCGGCGCGCGCTTGCGGCTCTTCTTGCGCGGGCGTTTCAGCGGGATGAATTGCGGCAGCGAATCCGGTACCTTCACGCGCGCGAAGTGTTCGACGCCGTCCTTGTCGCGGATCAGCGCGGCCAGGTTCAGGCTGAGGTTGGAGATATGCGGAAACGGACGGCCGGGATCGAAGGCCAGCGGCGTCAGAACGGGAAAAGCCGTCTCGCGAAAATACGTATCGGCGATGGCCAGTTGCTTCTCGTTCAGCGCGGCGTAATCCAGAATCTGCACGCCCGCTTCGGCCAGCCCCGGCAGGAGTTGGTCGTGCAGGCACTTGTGCGCTTCCGCCAGCAGCTTCTTGACCTCGCGGCGGATGGCCACCAACTGGGCCGTCGGATGCATACCGTCGGGGCCCACATCCAGGATGCCGGCGTCCACCTGGTCGATCAAACCGGCCACGCGCACCATGAAGAACTCGTCCGTGTTGGAGCCGACGATGGAAAGGAATTTGACGCGCTCCAGCAGCGGATTCCGTTCGTCCTGGGCCTCTTCCAACACGCGGAACTGGAAGGCGAGCAGACTCAGCTCCCGGTTGATGTAGAGCTGCGGCGAATTCAGGGGCGGGATTTCGGGTGCCGGCGCGGGTTTCTGCGCCGCCGCCGCGGAACGGGTCTTCTTGGGTGTCATGCGCTGCGCCGTGGGCACGTCTGTCCAGTTTAGCGCGATCCTGGATGGCGGGCTTTAGCCCGCGCGGGGCTTCAGCCCCGCTCATCCCGCGCTGCGCGCCCTGTAATCGGCCATGGTACATTGAACTGGACCCATAGGGAGACCGAGTGGGCGATAACCAGTTACAAGAGCGGCTTACTAAGTTCAAGCGCGTCTGGACCGGCGACCAACCCGCGGACGTAACTTGGCCCGCCAATGGTTTGGCAATTGAAGGTGATTTCGCCGGCATTCAGTCCTATGTGCTGAAGCCCGTGCCCGGCGCTCGCGGAGCCGCCAAACGCCTGCGCGCGCGGTCCTTCCGGGTTGCCGAAGAAACCATACAAATCGCCGACCGCGTGTGCCGCGAATTCCAGCGCGCGTCGTTGTTCTACGTGGCCGGAGGCCGATTCCTAATTACCGCTCCCTTCGAAAAAGAATGGGAACCCAAGCTCGCCGCTTTGCAGGCCCGGCTCGACCACGAACTGTTCGCCGATCTCGGCGGTGAAGTCGCGTTTCACCTAGCCGCGGCTCCGTATAGCGACGCTAAGGTACCCAAGGATAGACTATTTGAGCAACATCGAAAGCGGCGCAACAGGCCACTGGAGCACGTACTCCTCTCCGAAAACGGCTGGCGCGAGGATCAATTCTTCGCCGCCGCGGGCGAAGGCTGGGGTAAGTGCCCCGCTTGCCTCCGAACCATGTCGCGCTTCAAACGCATCGACGGTCAGGACGTCTGTGAGGATTGCACGGACGACATGGACCGCGGAACCTGGCTGAGCCGCTGGCAGTTCCCGCCCGGAGAAGAGCCGCGAGTGAAGCGCCACGAGGTGCTGCACCACTTCCCGAACATCAATGGCGAGCCCCTAGACTTTGAAGACCTGGCGGAACACTCGGCCGGCAAACAATGGTTGGGCCACCTGCGCATCGATGCCGATCGCATGGGCGCGAGCTTCGGCAGCCTGGAAGGGAACCCATCGCGCATCTGGGGCCTCAGCCGGATGCTTCAAACCTTTTTCTGCGACTACGTCCAGGAGTTAATCGAGCAACCGCGCTATCGGTTTATCTACCCCGTGTACGGCGGCGGCGACGACCTGTACGTGATCGGCCCGTGGGACCATGTCCTCGATCTAGCCGTCAAGCTGCGAGAGGCATTTCAAACACTGACCGCTCCCGAAAACCTGACCTTCTCAGCGGGCCTCGCGCTCGGGAAGCCGCATCAGCACATCCTCACCAAGTCCGACGAAGCCACCCAGGCTCTGGATCGCGCCAAGGGTAAGGGTACCGACGAAATCAGGGACCGCATCTGTGCCCTGGGGACCGTGGCCGATTGGAAGGAATTCCGCAAAATCCTGCGGCGGGCGGGAGACGTGCTCCGCTGGTATGGCGCGCGCGCGGTCCCCGATGCG
>PMVV01000136.1:11041-14532 GCA_003166475.1 Bryobacterales bacterium
GTGGTGCGCTATGCCCTGCTGGCTGCACCGCGCGCGAAGGACGATAAGGAGGCCAAATGAAACCGGCTCAGGAATCATACCGATTCCCCATCGATTACCCTCAGTACTTTGAAGAAACCAAAGATGGGAAGAAGGTTCTGAAAATCGAGTATCTCACGACCCTGCCTGAGGACATCGCCAAGTTCCTGGAGCACGAAAGACCCCAACTCGCGGCGCACCAGTTGCGAAGCTTCTACGGGCACGTGAAGCGCACCGAACACGCCTGGCGCCGCGGGCTTACGCTCGCCGAGGCGGTCAATGAGATCAAGAAGCTGGAATCCCATGCCAACGACCGGCTCGCCAAGGGACGAATCACCCGGACCTTTCACGATTTCGTCCGCGAGAATGCCAACCGCGTTGTGGCCACAGATGAAGGAAAAAGTCTCGAAGCATTTCTGGAGCATTTTGAAGCGCTGGTCGGCTTCTGCGCCGGCCGGCTGAGCGAAAAGGAGAGGACATGACCCCTGGTAGAAATCCGCGCGACCAGCGCGACCAGTTTGTTCCCGGCAAGCGTCTGTCGGGTTACTGGAAGTATCAATTCCATATCCGCGCCGAGGAAGGCCTCGCGGTGCATGGTGGCGAAACCGGCCTGGAGATCGGCAGCACGGTCGAGCCAAACCTCCGCGTCATCCTGAATCCGCGCACCGGCTACCCGTACATCCCCGGCTCGTCCCTCAAGGGCAAACTGCGGAGCACGCTCGAAAAGATCCTGGGCAAGTACGACGCCCAGAAGGGCACGCCCTGCGCCTGCGGAAAGGCAGACTGCCCCGTCTGCGTGATTTTTGGCGCGGCTAGGGCCACCTCTTACGTGTTGCCGTCCGCGCCCACGCGGGTCGTCGTGCGCGACGCCCAACTCACGGAGACAGCGCGAGAGGACTGGGACGCTGCCATACGCGACAAGAAGCCCGCGCTCGAACTGAAGACCGAGAGCCTCTCCAACCGCGCCACTGGGGCCGCCCAGCACCCCCGCACGGGCGAGCGCGTGCCGCCCGGCGCAGAGTTCCTCGGCGAAATCGTGCTGCGCGAATTCGCCGGCGACGACGGCGCCAAATTCATCGAAACCATCCAAAAGGTCATGAGGTTCGTTGCGGAGTCCGACGGCGTCGGCTCGGGCATCAGCCGGGGCTCCGGCAAAGTCAGCTTCCATGACGTCAAGATCGACCAGCAGAAGGCGCCCACGTTTCCATGACCACTTGGCGCCTGCGCTTGCGTCCCACCTCGCCCTGGGCCACGCCCTGGCACGCCGACTCCCTGTTCGGCGCGCTCGCCTGGCGTTGCGCGGAAGCCTACCGCGAGGAAAAACTGCTCGAGTGGATCAACGGCTTCCAAACCGGCGCCCCTCCCTTTCTGCTCAGCGACGCCTTGCCGGGCGATTGGTTTCCCGCCCCGCTTGGAACCGCATACCAGACTCGGGCGGGCGATAAAGCCAAAGTCCCCGTCTGGGTGCGCCCCCCCGATTTCCAACGGATGCTGCTAGACCCAGGTCTCCTCACCCCGCCTTCCCTCTCCGGCGGCGAAAAGTCCAGCCACGCCGACCGCCGGCAAGCCTCGCTCGACCGCGCCACCGACCGCACCGATACCGAAGGAGGCGCGCTGTTCGAAGTCGAGCAGCAGATCCTCTCCGCGGACACCGGCGGCTTCTTCTCCCTCTACATCCGCACGGAGGCCCCGGACATTCTGGAGGCCCTGATCGACCTGCTCTCGGTGACCGGATTCGGCAAAAAGTGCTCGACCGGCCTGGGCGCTTTCACCGTGGACGGCAAAGCCGAGCCGTACCCCGCGCTCGACAACTACGCAGGCGCCAACGGCTTCGTCTCCCTGAGTCACTTCGTGCCCGCCCGCACCGACCCCACCCAAGGCGCATGGAGGACCCACGTCTCGTATCCCAAGTACCACGGCTCCTCCGTCAAGCATCCCTTCAAAGGCCGCCTCGTGCAACTCACGCCCGGATCCTGCTTCCATACCGCCGCCCAACCACGCCCCTGGTATGGCCGGGGCGTCGAGGTAGCTCGTAAACATGACGAGTTCCCGAAGGCCATTCAGTATGGCTTCGCCTTCGCCGTCCCCGCCATCCTCCGCCCGGAAGCGTAACCGAGTATGCTCGACCTCACTCCCGCCGAATTGGCCGAATCCTGGCAGCGCGTCTCGGAAAACGCCGGCTGCGCCGGAGCCGACGGCGTCACCATCGAGCATTACGCCCGCCACGGTTCCGGCGGATTCGACCAGCTTGCCGCCGAGGTAACCACCGGCGCCTATCGCTGCCTCCCCCTCCTCCAAATCGTGGTCGAAAAACCCGGCGACGCCGGCAAGCGCGAATTCCTCATCCCCACCGTCCGCGACCGCATCGTGCAAACCGCCGTCGCCCGCCGCCTCTCCAAATCCTTCGAGCCCGAGTTCCTCGCCGCCAGCTACGCCTACCGCCCTGGCCGCAGCGTCGACCGCGCCATCGCCCGCGCCACCCAATGGCGCGACCGCGGCTGCCTCTTCGCCGTATCCGCCGACATCCACGCTTTCTTCGAACGCGTCAGCCATCGCATCCTCCTCGACCGCCTCCTCGCCGATCCCGATGCCCGCCCCGCCCTGCCCCTCCTCGAACAATGGATCCACGCCTGGTATTGGGACGGCCGCCGCCTCCACAAACTCCGCCGCGGCGTCGCCCAGGGCGCACCCGTCTCCCCGCTCCTCTCCAACTACTTCCTCTCCGAGTTCGACCGCCGCATGGAGGCGCAAGGCGCCCGCCTCATCCGCTACGCGGACGATCTCCTGCTGCTCTGCGAGTCGTCCGACGAAGCCCAGCGCCTCCTCGCCACCGTGCGTGAAGAGCTGAAACTCCTCGACCTGGAGCTGAACCCGGATAAGTCCCAGGTGCGCTCCTTCGCCGAGGGCTTTTCCTTCATCGGCGCTATGTTCCTGCGCGACAAGGTCTTCACCCCCTGGAAGCACGACCACGCCCGCGGACGCGTGCTCTTCATGGCCCACCGCATGCCGCAGCTTCTGCTGGACAAGTTCCGCCTGCGCAAACGCGGCCGCCCGCCATCCCCTCCCGCCGTGCCTGCGCCGCGGCCCGCCACCGCAATCCAACCGCCAGGAGATACCGCCATGTCGTTTCCGTATCTGACCGAACAGGGATCCGTCCTGCGCAAGAGCGGAGACCGCCTCATCGTTGAGATCGAGGATCGCGTGACCCTCGATCTGCCCTACCACAAGCTCGAAGCCGTACTCGTATTCGGCAACGTCCAAATCACTTCGGCCGCCGCCGGTGAAATGCTCGACAAAGGCGTCCGGCTTAGCTTCTTCACTCGTAACGGCCGCTTCATCGGCGCAGCCGTCCCGGCCAGTGGCAAGAATGTGCTGCTGCGCGTTCGCCAGTTCCAGGCCTACGCCGACGCCTCGCGGGCCATCGAGTTCGCCCGCGCTATCGTCAGGCAAAAAATCGCCAACAGTCTGGCCGC